>JABLXJ010000001.1:0-300000 GCA_013178125.1 Bacillota bacterium
TACTTCATCTCTGGCCCCGCTGAAATACCGACCTCTATCCCCCATCCGTAAAACTACTATGGTCTCTTCCGGACGCTTACATGAACCCCTACCATGGATGACAATCCCGTCCGCGAAGATTACCACCTCTCCTTCTTGGGGTTTAGGCCCTAAATTAGCTAATAGAAAGGGGTCTAATTCTTTAGTTGAGTGCCAACTTCCCCTCACGTATTCTAAAATCCTATCCCAGTCCCTCTTTGGTAAACCAAATGGAACCTCTTCTATCTCAGGCCGCTCAAGCGTGCGATTCACCGCTTCTTGAACATCCTCCGGCCAGACCTTCCTCCGCGATGGAGACATATCCTTCAACTGCTGGAAAGCCGCTTCCGGTTTTACATCAGGGGTATTCTCCATAACCTTGGCTCTTTCCGCCTCCTGTTGTCTTACAATAGACCCATGTTGATTTACCAAATTCTCCACCTCCCGAGCACACAAGACATCGGGGTCGTGAGAGATCTGTCCCAAAAGGCGCGCAGCCCCCTCATATGACGAGAAAAGCGAAAACAGACAAGCCATCTCTTGGAGCCCCCTGGTGATGACTATCCCATTGTGTTCAGGGAGAAGAGCATTCATGGGGATGAAATGCTCACCGCAAGTCTTACACTCCAATACCTGACGTTCCACATTGACCACACCGAACCTGGTAGCGACTTTTAAGGATGTGTACCCGTCGCGAACAACCTGACACTCAGGGCTCCGATGGGATAGATTCTCACATACCTGCGCGTCAATCAACTTCAGATGCTGAACAAAGAGCGCACGTTGTATCTGATTTGCAATCTCTATAACAGCCTGCTCTGCATTATCCATAAAACCTGCTCCAGATGAGCCTGAATTAGGTAAAAACATAGGTAGGGCTGGTGCCTCGAAGTTCAACCTATATTCTTGCTGTTGCGTGCTGGGGTGGGTGAAGCGTATAATTATAGCGTAGCTAGCCGTCATCATGCTGTGCCTCCATTATTTGGTTTTTGCTTACCTTAATGGTAGCACAGGGCTAGCTACTTTGTTTAGCGGCAAATGTTGGATACTCACCGCCTAACTAACAACCTCACCGCTACCTATCCCAAGGGTTATGCGTGCTAAGAATTATTTTGTGTAAATGGTCTCGGTTCTGACTCTGTTGCGCCTCCTATTGAGACAGAAAGCTTAGTTGTGGTATAATCTTACAGGGGCAGCAGTTCTAGGTGAACAGGAGCGATAGTATGTTGAGCGAGGAAGGCAAGAATATTGCATTATGTTTCAAAAAAAGCTATTACTTGAAGGTATCCTACTCCTTGAATTCTATATCACTATCCCAAGGGGGGTTTACCCTATGATGGAGACCAGTAAAGATTTAAGTACTATTTTTAAACGCCTCACTTCAAGACTTCTCGAACTTGAACCAGTGGCTATTTACCTCTTTGGTTCCCAGGCGACGGGAGAGACCCGGCCAGATAGCGACATTGACTTAGCTGTGTTGCTGCCAAAGGGCAAGGAGCTACCGACACTTACGCGTCTTGCTATAATTGACCGTTTACAGGAAATTGCAGGCCGTAAGGTTGATCTTGTGGTAGTCAATGCTGCGCGCTTGCCGCTGCAGTTTGAGATCATTCATACAGGGCATGTTCTCTATGAGTCCAGCTTCGACGCCCGCACGGACGCGGAAGACATCATTGTTCGCGACTACATGGATCTCCAACCCATGTACGAACAGAATTTCCGGGAGATCTTGGAGGCGGCACAGGAGGAGGCAAGAGCGCGACATGTTTAACAAACAACTAGTGGCCGATCACGCGCAACTGATTCGGACTTCTATTGCCCGCTTGGAGACTCTGGCTACTCTATCCTGGGAAGAGTTCGCGGCAAATCCGGACAACTTTGCCATTGCCGAACATCACCTACGTCGAGCTTTGCAGGCTGTTTTGGACTTGGGGCGTCACGTAGTGGTGAAAGCGGGCCTTGGCAATCCGGCCAATTACAGAGAGATTTTTGACCTGCTGGAGAGTGGCGGGGTCCTTGAACCCGAAGTGGTGCGCAGGGTACGAGGGATGGCCGGATATCGGAATAGATTGGTGCACGACTATGCCCGTATCGAGGAAAAAGAGATGTGGGACATTCTCAGAAATGATCTTGGCGATGTTAGGCTCCTTCTAAACCGCCTTCTTGGTTATATCACCAAAGAAACAGCTAGTGACTGTAGGAGTTCGGCAACGTTGTCTTGAACTTCCTCCGGCCCGCCTCCATAGCGGTCGAGGTCCGCAAGGTCCGGCTCGAGCTCGTTCCAGAGAGCGAACATGGCCTCAGCCTTAGCATTCGCCTCTGCTACGGGCGTCAGGTCGAGGCGTGCCATAAGGAAGTCGATGCACTCGCGCTGCAGGTGTGGCCCATTTGCCAGGAAATGGTTCACGAGTTCTCGCAGCGTAGCGGCATCGGCTGCCTTCAGGAGCTCATCCAGGGTCCTTGACGGTTCATTCTTGCCATCGGCATTCATAAATGATCTCTCCTCTTAGGCCTGTCTACAAGAACTATACCTGATTATCCTCCAGCATGCAACGGGCAACCTGCATTCTGCACGCACCCCGCATTTGCGCATGAGTTCTATCATATCAAGTATAGCGAAGGAATGTCCGGCAGCCTGTGCCATGCCGGGACATTCAGCGAACATCCTGCAAGAGGCTGTCTTCCAGACGCTTCAGCATCGTGAAACCCCGTTCGATGGAGATAGCTTACGACTAGAAATATCTGCGCCGCGGTGGATGCCGCAGATATCTGTAACAGGGTGAATCGTATGGGCAAGCATGAAATAGTAAAGCGGGCTTCTGAATCTGGCGAAAGCATAGCTACCACAGGCGAAAGGCTGCCGGTGCAGTTCTTGACAATTTTCTATCTTTCAATATGATAATTGTAGGCATTTTTATCATCTTAATGTTAATGCTGTTAATGAAGGCATGGATTTCAGTGCTGGGGCCGTGCGTGCCCAGAATTTGATATGTTCCTGTTGACGCGTGCAGGAGGTGTATCTCCATGGACCTCTGGAAGAATAATCTCGATGTTTTCCGCGAGCAGAATCCATGGTGGGTGTCGGGGGCGGTTCCCGCCGACCTGGTCGGGTCCGTTCGTAGGCTGTACTATGATCATATCGCAGAGCACCTTGCCACCCAGCGGGAGGTCCTTCTTCTGGAGGGTCCCCGTCGTGTCGGCAAAACCACCCTCATCTACCAGGCAATCGCTCATCTTCTGACGTCTGCGATCCCGCCCAGCCACATCTTGTACGTGTCCGTAGACGACCCATATCTCAACAGGGAGACGCTTTTCAAGGACATACAAGACTACTTCGAGCACTTTGCGGCGAAGCGGGACCTCCGTGGCGCAGAGGGAACATTCTACGTGTTCCTTGACGAGGTGACAGCCCTGGATGACTGGGAGCTTTATGTAAAGCGCTACTATGACCTGAAGTATCCACTCCGGTTCGTGTGCACGAGCTCGGCTGCGGCATTCTTGAAGAAGCGTTCGCGCGAGAGCCTGGCCGGACGGATATCCGCGGTCCAGGTCTATCCATTCTGCCTATCTGAGGCCGCCAGCTTGAGAGGCACGGAGCCGAGGCTTACTGAGGCACATACGTCGCTTCGCGAGACCTGGGCGGCGTTTTACAGGCATCTTGATGTAACGCGACTCCACGCCGGGCTGCAAGAGGTAGAGAAGGAATTCGGGACGGTCCTTCTGGATGAGCTGCCACTGAGGCTCTACCTCCTTGAGGGTGGCTTCCCCGAGTATATACTTGCTGAGTCACCGCGCTACAAGGACCGCTACTTCCTGGAGAGCGTCGTGGACAGGACGCTCTTTCACGACATCGGGCCGGTCTTTGGCGCGACGGACCTGCACCTCCTGCAGAGGCTGTTTCTATATGCCAACAACCAGAGCGGCGCCCTCATGAACATTTCAGAAGCATCCAGGAACCTGGGAGCACCGTATTCGACGGTAGCTGGCTACCTTCGCTCCTTAAGCTCGGCCGGGCTTTTATATCTTCTGTCGAAATTCGCAACCTCTGTGGAGGCTGAAGCGCGGTCCATCGAGCGCGTATACGCCATCGACCCGGGGCTTTACCTCTCGCTCGCGCGCGTCGATCCGGCCGATCTGGACCAGACGGGCGGGTGGGGGCGCCTCGCAGAGATCTGTGTGTTTGCCGAGTTGAAGCGTCATGACCTGCGAGACATTCGTTACTGGAGGGACCGGGACCGCGAGGTGGACTTCGTCGTGGATTGCGGCGGCGCCTTACTGGCTGTCGAGGTGAAATTCAGGGGCGATCCCCTCGACTCACGCGGACTTCGCGGCCTCGAGCACTTTACTCGCAGGTTCTCGCCGGCGGCCCGCATCATCGTAAGCAGAAATACTCACCGCCTCTGCGACGACCGGACGCTCGTGGTGCCGCTGCGGCTGTTCCTGGGCTAGGAGATTGCTCGAGGACCCTTAGGACTTATTAGGCTGGCTCCTGCAAACTTGGCTTTGGAGCTTGCGAAAGGCAGCAGCAAGCCCCATTTGTACAGGCATCCTGATTGGTCCTTATGAATTTCGGCTGTCCCGGCCAAAGTCAGATTTCCCATAATCATATAGCCACGCCACGGTTCAAGTTCATGGTACAAATAGAGGCAGGAATATCCATTCGGTCATAGAATAAGAATAGGGGAAGACAGGCAAGAGAGTAACAGATTATCGCCGAGTTTCTTGACCTGGATGTTCGCGAAATACTGAAACCTTTTTGGGGTTCTCCTTCCCTACCCAAGAATGGCCAAGAGGGTTTTGCTTCCAGCAGATGCATCTGGGAATACGATTCTTGACAAAGGACGGAATTCCCAATGTGGCCGCAATCCTATTGTTCGCCAAAGATCCGTTGCGTTGGCTGCCAGGGGCATATGTGCAATTTCTCCGTTTGGATGGTCCGGAGCTAACCGATCCCATTCGGCATCAAAAAGAAATAAGCAGACCACTGCCAGATTTACTCCGGCAGTTGGATGAGATCCTTACGGCCAATATCTCTATTGCCAGCGATATCCGGCTGCCGATTGAGCAAAAACGACCGGATTATCCACTGGTTGCTCTACAACAATTCAGCCGGAGTCTTGGTCACCGTGCGGAGAGATTAGCATGAAAACGATTGCTTTCTTCAATAACAAAGGCGGAGTTGGAAAGACTTCATTGGTCTATCATTTGGCCTGGATGTATGCGGATCTAGGATACAAGGTAATTGCTGCTGATTTCGATCCGCAAGCAAATCTAACCTCGATGTTTCTGGATGACGATCGCCTGGAAGAACTCTGGCCTGATGGTGAGCATCCGCAAACAGTTTTAGGGGCGATTAAACCTATTCTTGGGGGAACCGGGGATATTAATCGTTCGTATGTTGAAAATATCGCTGATAACATCGGGCTAATTGTTGGCGATTTAGGACTATCTACGTTTGAGGATGATCTAAGTGCGCAGTGGCCTGCTTGCCTAGATGGCAAGGAACGAGCTTTTCGGGTTATCTCAGCTTTTTGGCGCCTGATTTTACAAGGCGCGGAGGAGCAAGGCTCCGATCTGGCCCTGATCGATGTCGGCCCCAATCTGGGTGCCATTAACCGGGCAGCTTTAATCGCGGCGGAATTTGTCATTGTGCCTCTGGCGCCGGATCTCTTCTCACTACAAGGGCTGCGCAATTTGGGGCCAACGTTGCGGCGCTGGCGCAAGGAGTGGAAGCAACGCTATGACCAGAACCCGGAACCAGCGTTAAGTCTTCCTTCTCCGGAGGGAATGCAGCCGAAAGGCTACGTCATCCAGCAGTATGCTATTCGTTTAGACCGCCCTGTGCAGGCTTATGAGCGCTGGAT
Source organism: Bacillota bacterium (assembly GCA_013178125.1). Taxonomy (NCBI): domain Bacteria; kingdom Bacillati; phylum Bacillota; species Bacillota bacterium. The sequence goes on from JABLXJ010000001.1 coordinate 5,883, forward strand.
GGCAAGAATTCCTCTGGTTTATCGTCATTCTGTCCTGGCATCGGAAACAGAGGAAGCTCCGGACGTGGCAAACGACCCTTATTGCCTGGCTCAGGTCAAGCATTATCGCAGCCTGATGCCCCTGGCCATGGAGGCGCGAAAGCCGATGTTTTTCCTAAAGCCGGCCGACGGCGCAATTGGGGCGCATACATCTGCCGTGCAAGATTGCTATCGCAATTTCAAAGAACTGGCGTTGAAGATTCTGCAGACAATCGAAGCCGCTGCCATTTAGTCGTCTTTTTCCAGCGCCGTGGACCACTTCCTTTACCGGGTCCGCGCCCCGGTACCCGCATGGATTCCCCCTTCAAGATAATTTTGTGTGCATTATGGACCAGACGGTCCAGAATTGCATCGGCAACAGTCTACTGGTGTCCGCCCTGGAGAAAGTCCTTACCCGTTGCTAAAGTACTGCTCGATGGCTCAAATGAGTTCGTCTATGCCCCCGAAACAATGGTTGGCTAAGCCTATAATTCGCGGGTCGACGGAATAGTATTGTCTGGTATAGTTCGGCCAGTCTGAAGGTATTGTCGCAATTATCTGAGAAGGCACTTTAGGGGTGAGTGTCGAATATCTAGGCCAGGGGGGATGTTCCTTCGCTAGGAGATTTGATGGCTATCCCGATTCTGAGTTCTCACCGGTTCCCGTTCGTCAATTCTCGTATATTCGGGATTACTACGTAGGTTCGCTTTACGTTTATGGGGTAGATCAGGAGGAGCTTCGCAAGCTCGAGCATAGGGACGGGGTTTACCCGGTTGTCACGAACCTGGTGGATGGCGAGGAGTATCCACTGAAGGATATCTTCGAACGAACTCGACGGAAGTATCAAGTTGAGCGGCCCATGAGGTATATGAAATCCCGGGTTCAGGTGCGGCCGATATTCCTGCACAAAAAGGTACGGGTCCCATCGGGTGGCTTATCTGTAAGCCTCTTTCAGGGCCGGGAACTTGCGACTAGAAGCTATACGCGACCTGGGCTTTCAACACCATGTCGGGCCTTCTGGTGGACGTACCGGGGACGGCTCCACCCGCAAACTCGCCGCCCGGTCCCCCCACAAGGGCACTCGCTGACAACAAAAGTTTCCACCGGTCGCCGAGAAGCATGCTCGTCCCTGCGGTCAGGACGGCGCTGCGATCGACGAGGTTTGCGAGCACCGAGCCCAAGACGGATGTGAACTCGTCGTGCTGGTATGTTAGCTGGGTGAACGCATAGTGGCGAGCCAGGTAAGTGCGGTCGCCTGCGAGCCACGATACGTAATCGTAGGAATCCTGCGTTGCAGCACCGCGTGAGTTGTAGAAGTACTCTCCGGCCCAGACGATCTTTCCGCCGCCCCAGCTGTGGTCGGCGCCGAGCACGCATTCCACCCACGGGCCCGACCCGTCGTGCGGCGCATGGTGAGCGATCTCGGCATGCCATCCGAGCGCGAGGTCCCCGGCCACCAGATCACCCTTGGCGTCCGTCCCTACCATGGTCGTGCGCGTATCTCTCACAGCCGCGAGAGACCAGTCGGTGCCGCCACAGTTTGCGTGATACCTCGCCCCGTACTGCCACGCGGCGCCGCTGCCCTGCTGGATGGAGCTGCGGTCGTTCCGGGCCGCGACGAGGCTCCAGTAAGCCAAGGGCCCGGCCGGGACCTTGATGACGGCCGCGTCCATGCCCTGGCGCAAGCCCCCGGGGTCCAGCGCGTCCGGCGGGTTGAAGACGTCCGTGGGCGACCAGGCGTATCCCACGCCCCAGCTAATCTGTTGTTTCCCGAGGCTGAGGTCGGCCCACGGCAGGAAGACCTTGAGGTATGCCCGCTCCAACTCGGTCGTCACGGTCCAGTCGCCGCCGGCTCCGGGCGCGCGGCCGAGCGTCGTCCCCACATCTACGTAAAGCTTCCAGGGATAGTCCCCGAGCCGCAACTTCAATCTGAGCATGGACTCCATCGAGCTCGACCACGAACCCTGAGTCTGGACAGCGTATACACCTGTTTGCCATTCTCCGCCCACCTGGAATTCAGGTAGCGTGGTCGCATCCATCGCGGACTGCGCGGCCGCCGTGCCGCGCGAAAGCACAAACGCGGCGGCAAGGCAAAGACAGACCGCGACCACAGGACGACGTAGACCCCTGTGCAGGGGCAAGCCCCCCCGCCCGGTTGACTTGTGCACAGCATACCGTTTCGTCGTTTTCATAGTATCGTCCACCGCCTCGAGATCAGCGCATCAAGTTCCTCAGCGAGAACAGGTCGCCTGGTATCTTCACGTCGAAATCGACTTGCTCGACTATGAGGGTCGTGGACGAGCCCCGCTTCAGCTTGTCTTCCATGACCACCCTGCTCGCGTAGGTACGCCCGCCCTTCTCCTTGACCTCCTCGATCCGCGAGACCTTGAGGAGTTTGCCGCTTGCCGCGTAGAGTTCCTCTCTCCTCGCCACGAACTTCTCGCTGTCAACCCAGATCTTCCGCTTCGGGTAGGAGACCTGCTTGCCGGGAAGCGCCGTGGCCTCGAGCACGTAACACCTGGCTCCCTCGTATGTCTCCACCCCGGCCAGCTTGAACTCGTAAAGTTCGCCCTTCTTCTCGCTCTCGAGGGCGTCCTGGTACGAGAAGTCGCTCCCCATCATGCCCTGTTTGAGCATGTGGCCTGAGATCTTCACGAGGTCCTCGGCGTCGGGGAAAAACATCCACAGCTCGTCGCCGAGCTTGAGGTACTTCGTCCCGCGATCGCCAGGGTTGAGGAAGGTCACCATGGCCTTCTGATTCCCGACCACCCATCCTTCCATTTCCTTCGTGATCTCGCGGCTGCCGGCCCGGATGACGAGCTTCGCCACCAGGTGGGCGCTGGCCATGTATGCATTTGCATCCATCCTGGCGACGATCTCTTTCGCGGTCAGGTCCGCCGCCGCATCCGCCCCCGTAAACCCGGTAAGAGCGAGAGAGAGTGCCACCAGGAGGGCCATCGCCATCAGAGGCCCGATCTTCATCCTGATCCCCGTCCCGATCCTCATGTTCGCTTCCTCCCTGTGAATCCATTGAATCCATGTCGTTCTCGACTCTATCAGGTCCTGAGCGCCTGCGCCGGCTCGATCCTGGCAGCCCGGGCGCTGGGCCAGGAGACCGCGACCAGCGTCACCGCTATCCCTGCGACAAACGCGAAGGCAATGACGTCCGAACTGAACCTTGGATAGAACGTCGAAGATATCATGAACACCTTGTCGAGGGAGGACATCCCGGGGATGGGTATCCCAACGCGGGCCAACGTCTTGAGAGCTATCGCGCCCAGTGATGCCCCGATGGCGCTTCCCATGACACCCATTACGCCACCCTCGAGCAAGAAGAGCCGCCGGATCTGCCCCGGCCGCAGGCCCAGGGCCCCCAGCATGCCTATCTCCCTGCGTCGCTCGTTGACGATCATCAGCATGGTGTTGATCACCACGAAGCCCGCAAGGAATAGGATGAAGAAGTAGACGAAGTTGTATGCCGTCTTTGCCACCTGCGACATCCTCATCATCTCGCTGTGCTCGTACCAGGGTTTAGCTACGTAGCGGGCGTCGGCGCCCCTTGCCTTCAGCACCCCCTCGACGTCGCGCAACAGATCGGGTACTCTGGCCTCGTCCTTCGCCATCACGAGCACCTCGGTCACGGCGGGCCCCATGTCGAGCATAGCCTGGGCGACGTCGAGCGGCACAAACACCAGGCCATCGTCGAGGTACGGCAGGCCGCTCTTGACCGAGCCAACCACCACAAAGGTGTAGCCCTTGAGGGAACCGAGCGCGGTATTGAAAATGAGGGTGAACCTGTCGCCCACCTCGAGGCCGAGCCTGTCGAGGGTCCTTTGGCCCATGATGGCTTCGCGCTTCCCGGAGCGCAGCAGCCGTCCCTTGACAAGGTAGCGGGATAACCCGATGAGCCTGTCTTCCGCTTGCGGTTCCACGCCCATGCCCATGAGGCCCTCGAGTTCCTCGCCCCTACCCACCACCATGGTGCCGAAACGGAGGCGTGGCACCACCTGCGACACCAGAGGGATTTCTTTGAATGCATTCACGACCGACTCATAGCCTTCGCCCTGAAACCCGTCCACCGGATAGTTCAGCGAGAGAAGCCGCTCCTTCAGTGGGTATTCCCTGGCGACGATCCTCACATGACCCGAGGTGAATCTGATGGAGTTGCCTATCATCATGTCGAAGATGCCGTCGATGGTTCCTTTCGTGAGTATCACCGCGAAAACGCCCACCGCGATCGCAACCAGGCTGAGCGCGGTGCGCGCCCGGGCTCTTCCGAGGTTACGGAACGCTATACGCATTAGGCTCACGATCTTCACCCCCAATGCTAACCCTGGCGCAACGAGACGATCGGGTCCTGGGCTGCGATTCTCCTGGCAGGCACGTAGCTTGCCGCCCAGCTCACCACGATGCCCAGCAAGAAAGCCCCTCCAATCGTGGGCCAGTTCCAGGCACCGCGGATGACCCCGGCGATCGGGTAGCCGATGTCGAGGTCTTGATATCCCTTGAGGACGTTAATGCCGTGGTTCACCAGGTAAGCGTTGCCGGCTATGCCGATCAGGCACCCCGTGATCGAACCCAGCACGCCTATGCCTGTGGCCTCAAGCATGAACAGGAGCACGATCTCCCTCGCCGTCATGCCCATCGCCTTCATCATCCCGATCTCGCGGACGCGCTCCATGGCCCCGAGGAGGATGGTGTTGACCACGCCCACCACGGCGATGATGAGTATCATGAAAATGAGCAAGGCGCTGAACCCCTGTTTGCTCTGGCTTATCGCGAGAAAGTCCCTGGCGGCCTCCCGCCAGGTGAGCACCTCGCCGGATATGCCGGTGTCCTCCAAGGCAGCGCGCACACTTTTGGACACATCCTCGACCCGCACGCCATCCTGTGTTTTCAGAACGACCTCCGTCGCCGCGCTGCCCAGCGCGAGAGCTTGACTTGCAACGTCGAGCGGCAGGTAAACCTGGCTGCTGTTCACCTGCGGGTGAGGGCTCCTGATGAGGCCGGCCACGGTGAGGTCGATGGCCTGAAACGCCTCGTCACGGGTGCGCGTAACGAGTGTGAAGCTGTCGCCCGGCGCAAGCTCGAGCACGCGCGCGAGGTCGTACCCCAGGAGCGCCTCGGCTGCGCCCCGCGCCGGCCACCGGCCCTCGACGTACTCGGCCAACGTGAACACTTGCCCGTCGCGATCGGGGTCGATCCCCACACCCATCACGGGGATCTCCTCCCAGCCGGTGTTGAGACGGGCACCGAATACGAGCCTCGGCGTCGCCGCCTGTATCCCCTCCGCGCTCTGCAGCGCGGCGAGCACCGCATCAGGATCCAGGGTGCGATCGATGGGAAGACTCTCCCGCTCGGCGGAATAACCCTGAGCTTGAATGCGCACGTCTCCGGTCTCCAGGCTGATGAGATTATCTATGGAATCGCGGTCGACGCCGGCCATGATGCAGTCGACCTCGATGAGCGCCGCAAGGCCCACGGCAATCGCAAGGAACGTCAGGAACGTACGGCGCTTCTGCCGCCACAGGTTCCTCGCTGCCAGCTTGAGCAGGTAACGCATGGCCTGTTACCTCCTCTTGTCTTCGGCGATCCGGCCGTCGCGGACGGTCACCAGCCGACGGGCATAATTCATCACCATCTGGTCATGGGTGCTGAAGATGAACGTGGTCCCCTTCTTCTGGTTCATCTCAAGCATCAGCTCGATTATGGCCTTGCCTGTCTCCGAGTCGAGGTTGGCCGTGGGCTCGTCGGCAAGGACCAGGTCCGGCCCCTTTACCAGGGCCCGGGCGATGGCCACGCGCTGCTGCTGACCGCCGGAAAGATCGCCCGGCCTGCGGTTTTCGAGCCCGCTGAGCCCCACGTCGGCAAGGATGCACATGACCCGGCCTTTCACAGCAGTCGAGTCCTCATCAGCAGTCGAGCCCTCACCGAGCAGAGCCAGGGAGAATTCGACGTTCTCATACGCGGTCAGGACGGGGATGAGGTTATACGACTGAAACACAAATCCTATCCTCCGTCGCCGGATATCGGCAAGCTGGGCTTTGGATAACCTGGACAGTTCGCTCCCGTCGAGGCGGATGACGCCCTCCGTCGGTATGTCCAGGCAGCCGATGAGGTTCAAGAGCGTCGTCTTGCCCGAACCCGACGGCCCGGCAATGGCGGTGAACTCTCCCCTTTCGATCTCCAGGTCGATCCCGCGGAGCGCCGGCACCGTCAACCTGCCCTGACGATAGTCTTTCTTTACCCCTTTTAGCTCTAAAAACGCCACTCCCATGTCCCCTCTCCGCTCGGTTTCATTCTAAGCAGCAAGCAGCGCGATTAAGCAGCGCGATTGAACAAATGCTGAACGGCTTCCGGACAGCCACCCTTCTCATCGCACTATTATATCACTCGTGTCATCTATTATATCACTCGTGCCATACCTGTGCTATACCTCCAGATACCCTCCACACCCTCGTCTGTCCATGTCACGACATCGCACGATTGAGTGCTGCACTGAGTATCACCAAGAACGGAATTAGCCAAATCATGAAATTGCTACGCAGAGGCAGCAGATTGGTGATCGCCTAACGTAAGACCCACGATGTGTGTGGCATCTCCTGCAGATTCAGTTATTGTGCAATTCCCTGCCGGACACCTTCTAATTCTTTCTAATTCCTTTTTTCGGACCGTATTCCGAAACGCTGGCAGCGGAGCTCGAGGAGATGAAAGCGCTAGATCTCCTTGTCGAGCATGCTACTAGTGGTCCCTCTGGCTACATCTCTTATGAATATTCCCTCTCACATGGTGGGAAAACGCTTGTGAAAGGGTCTTGCCGGTCAGGCGTGGATGCAGAGATCGGCGTCGATCCTGAGTTCTTGATGCGAATGAACAGCAAGAGCGCTCGTGAACTCGAGCTAATAGCGGCACTACATTACCTTATGTGCGCGGGCATGGCGGAGAGTGACGCAGTGAGCGCCGTAAAACTGCACAAGGCCCAGCAACACTACACCGATGAGGAGTGTAAGAAGGCGCTGGAGGAGCTCAGGGCGGAGGGGTTGAATCCCGACGGCTCCGGGGCTTGCTGAAGGGTAGGGTAGTATGGGTAAGTCATAGCTGACGTTGGAGAAAGTGTCCAGCTATCATCGGGACACGTTGCTTAGTCACTGCACAACCATCTTGACAAGGTCTTTCCGTGTGTCAGCGGCTCTGGCTCCCGGCGAAACCACCAACTCCTCTATCTTCGGGCTGTTCGTGGGGGTCCAGCCCACGAAGTTCAAAACCCGCATTGATGCTCCTTTAGGAGGGAGGTAATGTAATCCTTTACCTCAGACTTATCCAGGCCTTTAAACTCATAGTGAACCACTATGCGGTTACGCAATGCCTCATGTACATGCAAATTGAGCTGGGCCACAAAATAGGGTTGCCCAACCAGGAGAACCATGGCAAGGTTCTTCGAGTCTAGCTGAAAGTTAAAAAGCACCCTCAGGTCCCCCAAGACAGAAGTATGGAGCGCCTGAGCCTCATCAATTATGATGAGGGGTACCGTGTTCTTCTGATAGGCTAAATGGGCGATATGTCCCTGGATATCATGAAATAGGTCAACCTTCCGAAACCGGGGAATCAGCCCTAGCGCCACCGCAAGGTGCCGGTAAAAGTCTACAGCCGTAACTAAGGATAGCGGCATGTATACCACCTTGAAGAGTTGGGGGTTCAGCTTTGAGATAAATGCCCGTACACTCGTTGTCTTTCCGCTGCCGGATTCACCATGCCTTCATCACAACGTCACAGTTAGAGCAATCTACCTTGATATCCGGTCTTTTCGTCGAATATGCGTCGAGGTAGTCCTTGATAGATTTAGCCAGTGCTATTACGATAGGCATGGGTGTTTTTTGGGGTTTGGCGAGGAGGTTGTGGGCCTTCTCGCCTCTTCATATCCACCCCTCTATCCAACGCTTCCTAACACTTAATGCTCCATATTCTGCGTCATAAACTACCATCCTTCTTCCTCCGACCCCTCCATAAAACAAAAAATCCCGGGTACCGTACTCCCGAGTTCCGGATCGCTGCCATCTTCAGTTGGATTTTTCCCTCATTCTAACGTCAAATTAGATCGGCTTCTACACCCTAGTTAGACAGCAAGAATCTGGGCTGGAGAAGGGAGGCAATTTCCAGTGCTCCGTGTGGCAGCAGGTTATTGAAGGCGGGAAAGCAGCCAAAAATGAGGAACGGTTCAAGACCCCGTCCCCCGGTTTTCGATGGTTGCCCGATCCACTGCTAGTGCCAAAGGACCACTCGGAGTCTTCAACTCAACTTCCCTCGCAGCCGGCCGATCAGGCCGCGGATGAAGACGCGCGAACCGAGGTAGCTGTTGCGAAGGATGAACGCGATCACGCACGCGTGGATTGTCCGGATCCTTCCTCGTGATACGGAGGTCTGTGTCCATGTTACCGTATTTAAAGGCTGGGACTAGTTTTTCATATGTTAGCAACTAGTCATGGTTCATTTGTGCGCTATGGTGGAGGGACGCAACACATGCTTCTTTTTACCGCGGCAACGGACGCGATTTGCTATGGAGCCGTGTATATCGCTTGGGAGTCCTTACGCGCCGAGGCTGCTAAGCTCGGGAAGGACATCAGTCCACTAAGCCAGTGACGCCGGCTGCGGCCGTCGCTGTGGCTGTTCCTGGGCTAGTCGTGTCCCCGGCGCCGCAATATCTTATCCAATTGGAGGCTGAGGTTGACAGGATTATCTCGATCCATGGCGAATGAAATTGTAGCAAGAGCAACCACATGCTGCCGGTAGATGGTTTTGAAACGGCGGGGGAGAATAAAATAATATGGTGTGAATATCGAGTTCTCTTGACAATCATAGTCACGCCTAAGAGGATGATTTTATGCTTTGGTTAGGTGGTAGCCATGGTTGAGCATGGGTTGCGAATAAGCATAGAAGGCGAAGAAGTAAGAGATGGGGTACCCCTCTCTCTGCTTGCGGATGTTTTTAGGGGTGTGCAGGAAACCGTCTACTACATCGCGATGGCGGAGTTACGATATAATGGGCGGAGAAAGGTACATGTACCGAGTGAGATTCTGAACGAATACCGGTTGATCAGGGTTGCGGAACACAACAGCGTCTATACTGCCGATATTGCACTAGCAAGGCCCAGGCACATGCGTTTGCCGCTGGAGACTGATAGGCGGACGGCGGTCATGGATAAATATCTGGAGTTCTTGCGAATATTGTCTGCCGCCGACAGTCAGGCGGTGTCGGAGTTGAGTTGTTTCCTGACACAACGTGGAGGAGAAAGATCCTTCGTTTGGTGGGTATCGTCGTGGGGAGCTTGAGGGATGTAGTTCATGTCACGGGCAGGGTTGAGCTTGACATGAATGGCTTTCCTGAGAAAATCATTGACGTAACTGATATCCGCCCGCTTGATCTTCGACCATTTTGGCTTGAGGTGGTTGAGACTCCCGAAGGGACCATTGCGCTGGCAGAGCCAGTCGAGGTGACTCCCGTATTCGAAGACCAGCAGGTAACATTCGAAATACCTGAATTAAACCTGGTCAGCTCAGGAGCTACACGGGACGAGGCCGTGCAAGAACTCTATTCCGATATCATTTGGCTATGGAAGGAGTACGGAATGGCGGCAGATGATGAACTGTCCACTGATGCAAGAGCCCTGAAAAATCGTCTTCGCCAGATGATTCGGGAGGCCGCGTTGAGATAATGAGTGGGGAGCTTCGCCGGGTCCTGTGGTATAGGTGAGTTTAGCAACTTCCCCGGCGTACCCCCGCAGCACTCCCGGACTGCCGGTGCAGGGCTTGACAATTTTCTATCTTTCAATATGATAATTGCAGGCATTTTTATCACTTCAATGTCAATACTGTTCATCAGAGCACAGATTCCAGTGCCGGTGCCGCGTGTTCCCGGGATTCGGCATGATCCCGGTGGCGTGTGCAGGAGGTGTATTTCCATGGACCTCTGGAGGAATAACCTCGATGTTTTCCGCGAGCAGAAGTCATGGTGGGTGTCGGGAGCGGTTCCCGCCGACCTGGTCGGGTCAGTCTAGCCGTGCCCTCTGCAAGGACGTGGACGACCCGGACTCATAATCTGCCATAAAGGAATTTCCCCTCCCGCAGCGCCCGCGCGATGATGTGATTGCGCGCATTGCGCCAGCGTTCCACCTCCTCGGGACTATAAACCAAAATGTCTTTGGCGATCGGGAACCTGATAAGCGCCCGCCACAATCGGGTCATCTCCTTGCGGCGGTCTCTTCCTGGGGAGAATGGTGTTCTCTCAACGACCAGTAAGTCCACATCCGAATCAGGACGGGCTTTGCCAGTGGCATGAGAGCCAAAATGGGACCCTTCAGGATTTAAGTGTACTATTGGACATTACTCGTGTCAACTGGAAGAGCCGCAGATGGCAGGGTTACGTCTGAGAAACCCACCCCCCAGGATCGCAGCCTCCCAGCCTCATATGCCGCCTTTCCCTGTGCTAAACAGGGAAAGCACCACTGATGTACGTAAATGCCCCCAGCAGCATTTCCCTGGGTCACGCATAGGAAGCATCCACTGATGTACATCACGCTTTCAGGGTGAAGGCTGAAATATATCACGATTCTGTACCAACCCGTTCCGTGGGTCATGCATGATAGATCATGCATGATAGACACCATCCGATCCACTCAACTACCTCCCACCTGCTCATCAGGGAATTAGCGGACAGGAACTTTGACGGGGTTCTACATTGGGGCCCGGCACGGTCGTGATGCCTGGGTCCGTCGTAAATGCAGGGGCGAGGGTGATGGAACACGTTATCCTGAACACTTGCTGTTCTGTTGACCATGATTGCACCATCGGAGACTTTGCCCACATTTTCCCAGAGGCCCACCTTTCCGGGAATGTTACGGTTGAAGAGGGGAGCCATCTCGGGGTGGGTGCATCAGTCATCCCGCAGAAGTCTATTGGCGAATGGTCTATTGTTGGAGCCGGCGCTGTAGTCATTAGGAATGTGCCGTCAAGAGTCGTGGTGGCCGGCATCCCGGCGGCCATTATTAAGAACGTATAGGGACAGGAGCTGGAAGGGCTATCCCTTCGAGACCCCGGACCAGCTTACGGAGGAAGGTCTGATCTACGGGAGCCGGAGCGCAAAATCTGTATGGTTCACCGAGAAGGGGGAGAAGGAGGCGAAGGCTCTTCTCGAGAAATATGGCATAGGAGAGGTCGTTGGGGAGGCATAGGCGGTTGGCCGCCCGGGGAGGCTTGTTTAGGGCGGTCGGTGTCATCGCAGCTACATCCATGTGCATTTCAGCCTCTTTGAGTATCCAACTGCTATCGAATTCGGGGATCAGGCGTTGCGGAAGTGTTGGGAAGCGTCTCTCGCGGGATGGCAGGCCCGGGGACGTGGTGTGGCACACTACATGGTGCGTCCGGTCATCAACGTGCGTTCGATCTCGATCGTCAATGCCAGGTGCTGTTTTCACGTATATTCATCTCAGCATCTCAGCCAGGTGAGTTGATCCTGGGGTTCCGATATGGTATAAGTATGTTAGAACTATCTGCGTCACGACGCGTTCCGCAGATACTTATGACAAGGCGATGAGTATGGATAAGTATAAGACGGTAAAGCAGATATTCAAATCCCGGGGCAATATAGCTACTACGGGTGAGATACTGAAAGAAGGTATTCATAGTAGCTATATTGCAGATCTGATCGGAACAGAACGCATTGCCCGTATCAAACGTGGTGTGTACGAGTGGGTTGAGGACGGGCGAAAGGATGACCTCGAGATTATATTCCGGCTTCTTCCAGATGCCATTCTTTGTATGGATAATGCGCTTTACTACTACCAGTATACCGATCGGACCCCCGGTATATGGCATATTGCGGTTGATAAGCGGATCAATAGGAAGAAGGTCAAACTTGAGTATCCGCCGATCAAAGCTCATTTCATTGAACCTCAGTGCCTTGCAATCGGCCTTGCTCATGCTGAGATGAATGGGATAAAGGTGCGTATCTATGACAGAGAGAGGACGATCTGCGATGTGATCCGCCATTCAGCCAAGATGGATGCAGAGACTGTAGGCAAGGCAATTCAGGCTTACGTCAAGGATGGGCGGAAGAACATATCGAGGCTCATGGAATATGCGAGAAGGTTCCGAATCCAAAGGAAAGTCCATGACCTGATGGGAGTGTGGCTTTGATGCCAGACATCGCCCAGTCGGTGATCGACAGGTTGAGGAGCAAGTCCAGAACCTCTGGTAGGACCGTTCAACTAATACTGCAGCTATTCTGTCAGGAAGAGTTTCTGAGGAGGCTGCAGCGGTCAAGGCATCATAGCAATCTGATCCTCAAGGGAGGCTTGCTTCTGTACTCATTGAGCGGTTTTACAAGTAGGCCAACCATGGATGTGGACTTCTTGGCCAGAAGGATGCCCGCCGACCCGGTAATAATCGAGAGGGTGGTGCGCGAGATAATCGGGACTAGTACAGGGAATGACTACGTTATCTTTGAAATCAAAGGCATTGAATCCATTACAGAGTTCAGGGAGTACAATGGAGTCAGGGTGAGTCTTATCGGTTGCATCAAGAATACGAGGACGCCTTTTCATATCGATATGGGAATTGGGGATATGATTGTACCGATGCCATTGGAAAGGGCCATCCCAACCCAGTTGGATGGATTTGAGGAGCCGGTCATCCTGACGTACTCGCTGGAGTCCACTGTAGCGGAGAAGCTAGATGCGATCATATCTCGAATGGAACTAAACAGCAGGATGAAGGATTTCTACGACCTGTATTATCTTGCGAGTACGTATAGCTTCGATGCTAGAACCCTTCAGGAGGCTCTCTTCCAGACGCTTCAGCATCGTGGAACCCCGTTCGATGGAGACAGCTTACGAAAGGTGAGGCAACTGGCAAGCATGATAGATGTTCAGACAAGGTGGTCACGCTTCGCGAGTAGTAGGCTTGGAATTAGGATTAGTCTTGTGGAGGTACTGGATATCGTTTACATATTTCTTGAGCCGGTCTTCGAGGCCATTGTTAATGAGCGAGAGATATTCGGCACCTGGGACCCAGCTCAAAGACGATATGTCAGCGTAAGCAACCATTCGTGAAGTCGGCCGTGAAAGTGGCCGAGCGCAGGTTTTCCCTAGACAATAGTTGCACGTTTAATCCTCGGGTTTTTGAGAATATAGAATCCTTGATTCAGCGTCCAAACGTTTTTGTGGTATACTTGCCCTTGCCACGAGGCTCTGCCACCTTCGGCGCTGTTTTGCACTAAAATAAGCATACCAGAGAGTAGGTCTCCGCGGTTCTCTCATCTTCTGGATGTGTTACCTTTCAAATAGCGCCGCGGAGTTTCCGGGGAGGCATTCAACATAGTAAAGACCTTCGGAGAAAAGACCATCAGAGACTTTACCTTGATGCTTCTCTACCTTACCTCCTGGCAGGAGGATGATCCTCCATTTGACGCCCGCAGGAGCTGGAGGGCTACCCCTTTGAGGTCCTGAACCAGCTTACGGAGGAAGGTCTGATCTACGGGAGCCGGAGCGCAAAATCTGTATGGTTCACCGAGAAGGGGGAGAAGGAGGCGAAGGCTCTTCTTGTGAAGTACGGTATAGGGGAGAGCCCATAACCGCTTCACAACCACCTCACCGCCGAGGAGATCGATTACGTCGCCGGCACCCTATTAGCCAGGCTAGCAGCGTTGTATGGATATACGATTGACTACTTCCTGGGAGAAGCGGGCGAGGAAGAGCAAGTCAACATCTCTTTCCACGCGGAGGATGTGGGCGAGGCAGACTTGAAGATTATTGCATGGGCGAAAGATTTCGTTATGGCTACCGATAAACTGGAAAGGATTTTGAGAGGAGGGCGTCGGCATCATTGGTCGCTGTCCAGCTGTCCAGTCCGCATGATGGCCGCGAATCTGACGGATCTTCTGATCGCAGGATCGCAAAGCCCTCTGCTAAAGCCCTCCGCTAGTTCCAGCTGGCACGGGCTGGATAGGAATCCATTTTAACTGAAGAACTCTTGTTATGGGGGACAAAAATGGCAAAACCACACCCTGATTTGGGTATGAAAAAAGCCGCCCTGTTGAGCGGTTTTAGGTGGTTTCGCGTTTATCTGCTGATGTCCTGGCTTCGATTAATTACTCGCAATTCATGGAGGATGACTTCTTTGAATTTCTTCAGGTCGTTGTTGGCGATATCCCCAAATGATCTCAGCATCCAATACATGAAGGATATGCATGAGGATAATCTTAGTTTTCTGCTCTTTCATAGACCGGTCTCGCTTTTCTCAAAATATCGTAGCCGAACTTTTTTTCCAAGTCACGGGCTTGGTTGATAGTAATGACATCCACCGCTGTGCCTGCCGCCTGCTTGATGTCCTGTATCATGGATATGAATTGAAGCCCCATAGAAGCATTCAATTCCACCAGCACGTCCAAATCACTTCCGGTGGTTTGCGCACCTTCGGCAAAGGAACCAAATATGAATGCGCGGCTGATCTGCGGGTATTTATTTATAATAGCGTTGCGGACGACTGTCGCAGCTTCCGCAAAAGTTGCAACCATGCTGCTCTCTTCCCTCTTTATATTATTGCAATATACCGTTGCACCAGTTCGGGATTCTTTTTGAGCATATCCATCATGCGCAATGCCGGTCCCTGCGGGGTGTTTTTGCCCGATTCCCAAGCCTCGACCGTCTTGATGGATACGCCGAGAATGTTGGAGAAGACCAATTGTGTCAGCTCCAACGAATTGCGTATGGCCTTAATTTCAGTAGGACTATATTGCGGCAACGGCGCAACAGTAATTTTTTTTGTTCCAGCCTTCACCAGCTTTTGAGCTTTGCAATCTACGGCTTGCTGCAAGCCGGTTTTCGTGTTCGCCAAGGCCTTGCTCACGGACTTCCTTCTTTCTTAACAATTCCGGAAGTATTAAACATTCTATTGATATATTCTATAACTTTTCTCTTGCATTATACCCTATACAATAGGGGTGTCAAGCATGCGGGGCTACTAAGACTAAACTTAACTCATGATATAGGTTGCCACATTGTTACAAGAGATTGTTACAAGAGGCTGGACGTGCTGCATCTTGCAGCATATCTTTAAAAAGCATGCTGCACTACGCAGCATGTTCTGGCGGGATGTGTTGCAGCCTGCAGCATCAGGGGGTCCGATGCTGCTAACTTCAGCCCCAATGCCCGCGTGGATAAAAAGGCCGCTAATAATGATTTGCTGCAAATCTACGGAAATTCACGTGCCGAAAACCCTCCTATACGCCAAATTGCTGCCCTTGACTATTTGCCCTGTTTGGCTTACCATGGAGTAAGAAAACCGGGAGGTGGCCAAAGTGGAAGGCACATATGTATCATCAAAGGGGCAGGTCGTCATACCAAAAGCGGTTAGGGATGCAGCGGGTCTTAGGGTTGGAACCAGACTCAAAGTTACTCTGGAGGAAGGCGGGATCTTGCTTACTCCCGTGCGTGCGGCAACTGTCGATGCCCTATATGGCCGCTTTAAGGGTCAAGACTTTATTGCCGATCTGGAAGTTGAACATCGGATCGAGGTTCAGAGAGATTCCGAAATCGGGGCACCGCGAAGGGCCTCCGGAAGGTCGACCAACGCAAAGGGGGTTCGAAAACCTTGACTCCATCTAGAGTGACCCTTGATTCCTGGGACATCCTGGCATGGCTCCAAGGTGAGCCTTCAGGCAGCATAGTGAGAGACCTTTTAATGTGGTGCACGGGAGAGGCCTCAGCTGGTGAGTCCCTGGAATCCATATTTCAGCCGGCCGGTGGGCCTCCAGAGGTGTTTCTCAATATCATAAACCTTGGAGAGGTGTTCTACATTCTGGGGAGAAAGCTCGGGGAGCGGACCGCTTTCGAAACTATACGACAGGTTCAAGCCATGCCTTTAGAGATCGTTCCAGCCGATGGTGAGACAGTCTTTGATGCCGCACGTATAAAGATCAGAAATCGTATATCATATGCTGACGCATTCGCCATCGTCACCGCCCAAAAGAAGGGCGCCATACTTCTGACAGGCGATCCTGAGATGCGGGATGTGGCAGAGGTCAAGGTTCATTATATGCGGAAATAATATGCGGAGATTTTGGCTATCTGGCCAAAAGGAGCGGTAAAATCCGAGTGACCCGAACCGTAAGCGCATCGTGCTGTCCGTGAAAACCCCGCACTAGCGTTTGGCTTACCTTAGAGCAGAAAAACCGCGAGGCAGCGGCTATTATAGGCTTAACCGGGTAGGAGGCGCCTTTTGTGCAAGTTCACCTTTCGCGACCGGATATCACCGAAAAGGAAATCACCATCGTCAATGAAGTCATTCATTCCCCAATCCTGGCTCTCGGCCCGAAGATGGTGGAGTTTGAACGAGCTGTTGCGGACTATGTTGGGCGCAAGCATGCAATCGCCGTGAACAGCGGCACCAGCGGCCTGCACCTTCTGGTGAGGGCGTTCGGAATAGGGGAGGGCGATGAGGTCATCACTACGCCGTTCAGCTTCATCGCATCCAGCAACTGCATACTGTATGAGCGGGCGAGACCTGTCTTTGTGGATATCGAGCCCGATACTGGCAACATAGATCCCAGCCTCATAGAGGCCGCCATCACCCCACGGACAAAGGCCATTCTGCCTGTTGATGCCTTTGGCCAACCTGCGCACCTCGACGTGATCCGGGAGATCGCCAGGTGTCATGGGCTCGTGGTTATTGAGGATGCCTGCGAGGCTATAGGTTCGGAATATAGGGGTGTTAAGGCTGGAAGTGGTGCCTTTTCTGATGCTGCGGTGTTTGCGTTCTACCCGAATAAACAGATCACGACTGGCGAGGGCGGGATGATCGTTACCGACGACGATGAGGTGGCGCGGCTCTGCCATAGCATGCGCAATCAGGGCAGGGGAGAGGCGGGTGTGTGGCTGGCCCATGAGCGGCTGGGCTACAACTACCGCATGGACGAGCTTTCGGCTGCCCTCGGGGTTGCACAGATGTCGCGCATTGATGAGATCGTCGCGAAGCGGCAGCGCGTGGCTGAGATGTATGCGGAACGGCTCGCCGGGATCCTGGGGGTGCGCCTGCCGTACGTGGCACCCGAGGTGACGCGGATGAGCTGGTTCGTGTATGTGATTCGGGTCGGCGTGAGCGAGCCCATCCCTGAGCGCCAGTCCGCCGTGCGGGACCATGTCATGAAGCGATTCCAGGAGGCAGGGATCGGCTGCCGCCCGTACTTCACCCCCATCCACCTGCAGCCATTCTACCGCGCCAAGTTTGGCTTCAAAGAGGGAGACTTCCCCATCACCGAGCTCGCCGGGCGCACCAGCATCGCCATCCCATTCCATAACCATCTTACGGCGGAGGAGATGGACTATGTGGCCGAGGTGCTGGAGAGGGCGGTGGGGGATGCGTGGTTTCATTGATGATGCACTTGTAGTCATGCAGCAGTTTATTCAGAGCATAGAGCGCCTACTCGAGGATTCTTGCAATAATCTGGCTTGATTCACGCTTTCGTTAGATACGTTTTGAGGTATTCCCCGCATCTGCTGCATCTTCTATCCAGGTATAGAGTGCGCTGCATCGAACGGAGCCCTAGGATCCCCGGGATAATGGCTAAAACGTAAAGCCTTTCCCGAAGCCGTCCAGGAAGAAGACATTGCTCTTATCTTTGCGAGGGCGGGCTTGGGGTGTCTCAGCGGGCTTGCCTATGGGTGTGAGGGCGATAACCCTCATTTCTCTAGGAATCCCGAGGACCTCCTTCACTTTATCCTCATCGAAAGCCCCGATCCAGCAAGTTCCATACCCGAGCGAGCTTGCCACAAGGATCATGGTTTGCATGGCGATAGTCACATCGACAGCGTACCACTTCTGACTTTCGCTCGGCACGCCTATTCCTGCAAGTATAACTGCGGCATCCGCCATCCAGGTTTGCCCGTTGCATGCAAGGGCCACCCTTTGTCTTATCTCTGGGTCCCTGACGACCACGAATCGCCACGGCTGGCGGTTGGCCGCTGAGGGTGCTGTCCGGCCGGCTTCTAAGATTTTGGCAAGGTCATCATCAGGTATGCCTTCTTCGAGATATCTACGCACGCTACGCCTCATTAGGGCTATAGAATATGTATCCATGTAGAATCGCTCCTATCATATCATAATTATAAAAAATAGCCTGGACCGATCTTTTTTGGAAATTCCTTTACTGCTCGGTGGACCCTGTCGAGGAATTGAGAAAAGCTATCCACATCCGGCTTTTCGAGCTTTTTCCTGGTACAGATATTATATTTGCTAGGGCACAGGCAAATGCAACCAGCCTCCTCAGACATCCCGGGTAGCCTATTCTCATTCTCACGCTCAGCACCCTCCCTTGTGGGGTGTTGTCATCCCTGAACTACATCCTGAACTACGTGCTCATGCCAGCATCCCCACATGTTTCGTATTTAAATCTTACCATATCCTGAATGAGTTGAAAATCTGATTTTGCCGCATGACACGTTGGAGGCTGCCGGCTGATTGCCGGGTTCATTCAGCATCAGCCTCAGCACCAGGTCTTTTGCCCTATTTCTGTTCTGGATAGGTGGAAACTGTTCTGGAGAAGTGGAAACCTCTCAAATCTTAGGAGGTATTATTCCACTTATGTCGAATAGTGGAAGAGGCTCGTAATGGGAAGAGGTTCGGATCGATAATTGATACTCGGAATGATAAACGGGTGGACGAATAATTTTAGGTGGCTAAATGATTTAAGTGGTTGAATGATTTAAGATGAATAATAAAGGGAGCGCCCGACATAGCTGCAATGCGGTAGCAACATCGCGGTAGCAACATAATGACATCGCGGCAGCAACGCAATGATCAAGTGATTAAGCGGGGGCGGGGGCTCGGGGTGGATAGTCATGAGCCGGAACCTTAAGACAGCCTTTCTTATATTCTGCGACCTTATATGCATCCTAATCGCGAGCATACTGGCCTTCCTGATCCGGTTTGACTTTGTCATCCCGGTGAAATTCTTTGGGACGTTCGCGCGCACCCTTCCCTTTTTGATCCCGATTCGCATAGGAAGTTACTATATCTTCGGCCTCTACAACCGGCTCTGGCAATACGCGAGCGTCCGGGAGATATGGATCATTGTCAAGGCAGGGACTATCGCGTCATTGGGGGACTGGCTTTTCCTCCATAGCCTGCAGAAGACGGGGTTCCCTCGAAGCATTACCCTCCTGATATGGCTCTTGAACATCATCCTTGTGGGGGGAATCAGGTTCCTAATACGTTTTCGCCACGAATTCGCCCCTAAGGGCCTTACTGGTGGTACCGGTGGATCCACCAATGGCTCCAATGGTGGAAGCAAAATTTGGCTCCGGGGGCTGCGCGGGCCACACAGGCTACGGACTTTGATAATAGGGGCGGGCCAGGCCGGAAATATCGTGGCGAGGGAGTTGCGCTCCCACAGGGAGTTGCCGTACGAGGCCGTGGGGTTCATCGATGATGACCCTTCTAAACAGGGTTACAGGATAGCAGACCTCCCCGTTCTCGGCACCCACCGGGACCTGCCCCGGATCATTAGGAGCCATAACGTCAGGGAGGTTATAATAGCCATGCCCTCGGCCCCCGGCAGCGTGGTTAAGGAGATTGTCGAAATATGTAAAGGCCAGGGGGTTAACCTCAAAACACTGCCGGGGATGTACGAGCTCATCAACGGCAAGGTAAGTGTCAGGGCCATACGTGATGTGCAGATCGAGGACCTCCTGCGCCGGGATGAAATCAGGGTGGATCTCAAGAGCATTGCCGGTTACCTGTGTGGCGAGCGGGTGCTGGTGACAGGGGCTGGTGGCTCTATAGGATCTGAGCTGTCCAGGCAGATCGCAAGGTTCAACCCAGCGGAGCTCATTCTTTTGGGGCATGGCGAGAATAGCATATACGAGATAGAGATGGAATTCAGGGCCACACGGCCTGATGTCAGAATAGCCCCGGTTATCGCCGATATAAGGGATCAGGATAAGATAGACAAGGTTTTTAGCCGGTTCAGGCCGGATGTGGTATTTCACGCGGCCGCTCACAAACATGTCCCCTTGATGGAGGCGAATCCCGACGAAGCTATGACGAATAACATCTTCGGGACCTGGAATGTAGCCTCGGCCGCTGATAGATACGGTGCCAAGAGATTTGTGTTGATTTCAACTGATAAAGCGGTAAACCCAACGAGCGTAATGGGTTGCACGAAGCGCGCCGCCGAGATCGTGATCCAGATGCTCAACAGGACAAGCAAGACTAAATTTGTGGCGGTGAGGTTTGGTAATGTCCTGGGGAGCCGGGGTAGCGTGGTCCCGCTTTTCAAGAAGCAGATAGCTCTCGGAGGGCCCGTCACCGTGACGCACCCCGATATGATGCGATATTTCATGACCATCCCCGAAGCCGTGCAACTCGTGATACAGGCGGCTGCAATGGGGGAGGGCGGGGAGATATTTGTGCTTGACATGGGGCAACCCGTGAGGATTTTGGATATGGCGAGGGATCTCATCAGGCTCTCCGGGTTTGAGCCGGACCGTGATATCAAGATCGAGTTTGTCGGGGTGCGGCCTGGCGAGAAGCTTTTTGAGGAGCTTCTCACGGCCGCGGAGGGCACGGTAGCTACCCGGCATAAGCGGATATTCATCGCCAAGGGCAATCCGGCCTTCGACGGGACCCTCGAGGAATTCTTCGAAACCTGCCGCCAGATCGCGACCGCAGGCGCGGGCGAGGGCGCGGGGGATGCCCTTGTGAGCTGGATAAGGCAGTTGACTGATGCCGGGACGAACTGGGCGAATGGCGATTTTAGGGCGGGGACGAGCGGCACCCCCCGGGGGAATGGCAATCCCGGAGCGAGTAGCCAAGGGAGGTCAGGCCGCTGACCACCCAGGGGTATAGACGAGGCTCTACCCCAAAGCGCATATAAGACTCTATTTATCCATGATATCCATGAGGCTCCGTTGACCTTCTCCGCCGGGGATGTTTGACCAGTGCGAAAGCATAATCGCTTTCGTCTATGATTCCCCAATCCTGCAAGAGATGCAGCGTAGCCTCGAACACGGCCTTTTCCCCGAAGAGCTGCCGGATCGCCCGGATGTATTCTACGTTATGCGTAACATACCTATGCCTCGGGCCGAGCCTCTCGATCGACTGGTCCATTAGCTTGTGGACGAGCGGGTCTGCATACCCGAGCAGGATTTTGGCAGCGTTAAGGTGTTCTTGTCTCCTGGGCATCCTTACTCGTCCCTTTAAAGAGCCTCTCAAGGTCGGAGAGGAGCAGGTCCGGGATCATAGCGCTTCTCTCCATCACATCGCTCGCCTTGGCGACCCACCGTTGCCATATGACCCTGAGATGCTCGTCGCTCATGGTGGGAGCCGGAGTTTTCCCCTTGCCTTCGCCCTCAATGTAAAATATCTCGGACGGTTTCGTCTCCTTGAGCCACCTCACCACCGATGACAGGGTCTCAAGGGCTGCAAGCCGCCTCTCATCCATAGCTGCACGCTCTTCTCTGATATCCATATGTGTTTCACCTCTTTAAAAATATCCCCCAGAAAATATCCCCAACTATTACAGCGCTAGGCCATCTTTAATACCATTAATAATCAGGCTTTAATGATCAGGCTTTGGTGGAGGCCTCGGCAGGGCATAATAATGTCCTGGTCAATCAATTTTTCGACGTTAGTTGAGAGATTCCTGCATGTTTCTTATGTAAATTGCAGGGGACAAGTGCATTGCGGGGAACAAGCACATTGCGGGGAACAAGCACAGAGGGCGCAGGCGGATTCCCTTACCTATTTAGGTAAATGGGAAATCGGCGATTGAGTTTTACGCCATGAAGCGGGCCAGCACGTACATCAATCCTACTAGCGAGAATACCATTATAATGGTGAGAAGGTAGGCCATGACTCTTCCATAGTTCATGGCAAGCTGTTTATACCACCAGCGGCGTAGTCTCCGGCTGCTTTTCATAGGGAGTCCCCACCCTGTACCTTGATAATAACTCATTCTATATGACATATTATTCTCCTTCTTAAATCTAAATAAAATTATCTGTCTTATGCAATAAAATATTTAGCCAAAACCTGTCGTCCAGGCAGGCCGCTGGGGGATAAGGTCAACAAGGGTTTTAGTTAGATTCTTAGCTTATAGTTAAATTTCTCTTCGCATAGAGGAATATGTCTTGATATGTAGAAATTCATATAGCTAGTCGTAGAATCCCGTGGGTCAGTATGTGTAGTCAGGATGTGTATCAGTATTATGAGATATTCCTGGGCCTAGGTTCCAGGCGCGCTAACAGCGGACGGACGGGCTCCTTCTCATCGCTGGGGTGAAAGGCATGGAGAGATTCCATTGGCAGAACAGGTGGATTATGCCCTGTAGAATACATTGTAGGGGCTCGCGCGGCGGTTTGCTGGGCTGGCTCCGTCCAGGACTCTGGCTTTTTTTATTGTTCGCCTCCATCGTCATAGTTAATATGGGGGCACCGGCGGCTGCCGCGGGCGATCCAGGCGGTGGGGGTGGGCCGGGTGGTTCCGATGACTACGTGCTTGGCCCCGGGGACGTGCTCGAGATATCAGTCTGGGGATATGA
The DNA here is from genome assembly GCA_013178125.1 of Bacillota bacterium. NCBI lineage: Bacteria > Bacillati > Bacillota > Bacillota bacterium. The sequence goes on from JABLXJ010000001.1 coordinate 28,488, forward strand.
AGACCTGGCCGCGGTCGTGACCGTCAGGCAGGACGGCAAGGTATCCTTCCCCCTCATAGGCGATATCCAAGCGAGCGGTTGCACCATAGCTCAGTTGCGCGACGACATGTCATCCGGGATCGCCGAATACGTCAAACGCCCCAGCGTGACTGTGATATTGAAGCAGCCAAGGGTTATAAGCGTTAGGGTGCTGGGGGAGGTGAAGGTGCCTGGCGTATACGGCTTGAGGCAGGGCCAGACGGTGGCTGACGCGATCGCCATGGCCGGGGGCCTGACCGAGCGCGGCGATGACATGAATATAACGGTATCAGGCATGCGGCCTTCGGGCGCGATGTCCGCTAAGATAGATATGGCAAAGGCCCTGCAGGATATGGATGGGCGTGGTTTTCCCTTGCAGGATGGCGATACCGTTTTCGTGCCTAAAACCATACAGGTCCAGGTTATGGGCTGGGTATATGCCCCGGGGCCTTATCTCCTGCCCCGGGGAGCACGCCTCCTGGATGCAGTTGCGAGGGCTGGCGGGGTGAAGCCTGATGGAGACCCTTCCAGCGCGACCCTGACTCGGCCCCAAAATGAACGCAGGCCTTCATCAATTAATCTAATTAAGCTGGATTTGGAGAAGCTCATGACCGGCGGTGATCTCGCCTCAAATATTCCCCTCGAGGATGGCGACGTCATCTTTGTACCCGCGGCGGTGCGGGAGATCTCGGTTCTCGGGGAGGTGAACCGCCCGGGGGTGTATCCTATTCACGACGGGAGCCGCCTGCTTGATGCAATCGCCGCGGCAGGAGGGCCGACGCCTGAGGGGGATACGACCTGCATTACGCTGGTGCGCCGTGAGGGCGAGATGACTGTAACTTTCAAGGCCGATCTGGACAGGCTTTCGGGTCAGTATGATGCAGGTCAACCTGGCCAGGATGTAGGCCAGAACATGGGCCAGAGCGAGAGTCAGAATGACGTGAGTCAGAATGCAGGTCAGGGTGAACAGGATAAAGCTGCAGGCCAGGGCGTGGGCCGGAGCCCCGGGGAGAATTACCTTCTCAGGAACGGAGATACCATCTATGTTCCCAGGGCGATACGAGTCCAGGTCCTGGGCCAGGTTGGGGCGCCGGGAGTTTACCGGCTTCAGGCGCGCAGCAGGGTTTCCGATGTCCTGGCCAGGGCAGGGGGCGTCACCCTCCAGGGGGATGCAGGGCGCATACAGCTCACGCATAAGGGTTCCGTTACCCAGCTCAGCCTGGATGAGGTGCTCGGGAGCGGCGATGAAAGGCGAAATCCCGAGCTGGCCGATGGTGATATCTTGTTCGTCCCCGAGCTTATCCAGGAGGTATCTGTGATTGGAGAGGTTGCAAAGCCGGGCGTATACCCGATCCGCGCGGGCAAGACCCGGCTTGTGGATATCATTGCTATGGCAGGCGGTCCAACCCCCGAGGGCGATACCGCTAACGTGCGGATCACGCGAAAGACCCAGGGCGGCGAGGCCGTTTTTATCGAGAATCTCGATCTTGCCTCTGGTGAAACCCCCAGCGAAACGGGCAGGGGTGGTGGGTTCCGGCTCGTTGACGACGATGTGGTGTGCGTTCCTAAGGCTATCCGGGTCCAGGTCCTGGGCGAGGTTTATACCCCGGGCGCCTATCTCATGCGTGCCAGGAGCAGCGTGACGGATGCCATCGCGAAGGCGGGCGGGGTGAAGGCCACCGGCGACGGGACGAATGTGACGTTGACGCGCACGAGAGGTGGGGTGAGCACCCGGACCGTAATCGATATCGACGCTTTGGTCAACGCCGCCGGTGCGGGGGAAGCAGGCGAGGCGACCGTGGCCGGTCAGGCGGCTATGGCCAATCCGGCGCTGGTGGACGTAACACTGGAGGATGGCGATATACTATTCATCCCACCGGCGTTCTTCGGGGTTTCGGTTTTGGGGGAGGTCCAGAAGCCCGGCGTCTATCAGGTGAAAAAGGGCAGCAGCCTACTTGATGCACTGGCAGAGGCGGGCGGGATCGGCAAGGAAGGGGATCCTACGACTGTCGCCCTGATGCGGAAGGCGTCAAATGAGGTTATAACCGTAAATGTGGAAAGGCTCCTGGGGAGGGAGAGAGCGCAGGATGGGCAGGGACCGGAGCAGGGGGTGCATGGAGCGGAGCAGGGGGTGCATGGACCGGAAGGTGGCCCGGACCGGAGCCCCGCGCTCGCCCCTGGCGATGTTATCACCGTTCCTAAGGCATTAAAGGTCCAGGTGCTAGGCCAGGTCCAGGCGCCGGGAACCTACTTTATGCGAAGGGATGCAAAGGTCGTAGACGCAATTGGAGAAGCGGGAGGACTCAAACCTGACGCAGGCACCTCCGCCATAATGCTAACGCAGCCGGGGCGCCCCGGGAAGTTGCTCAGCTGGGAAGGGGTGCTTTCGGGGGACCCGGCCGAAAACCAGCGGCTTTCCGACGGGGATGTGATCTTTATCCCCGAGGCTCCCAATGAGGTGTCCGTCCTTGGCGAGGTCGCAAAGCCCGGAGTTTACAGGGTTTACGCCGGGACGCGCCTCCTTGACGTAATGGCTGCTGCCGGCGGGGCGACCGTCCAGGGCGATACGTCGAGCGTGACTGTAACGCGAATGACCGGTCCTGGCAACGCTGGCGACGCTGGCGCACAGGCTCAAATCCTTAAAGTCGACCTGGACGCGCTTTCGCGGGGTGCGGATAGCTCGGGAAACATCATAATTAAGAGGGGCGATGTGGTCTACGTCCCCAAAGCGATCCAGGTACGCGTCCTAGGACAGGTGCAGGCCCCGGGTGTCTATCTCTTGAGGGCGAGGAGCCGGGTTATGGATGCCATCGCCAGGGCCGGGGGCCTTAAACAAGACGGCGATCCTGAGAATGTTATGTTAACGCGTCCCGGTCACGCCCCGGAAGCGGGCACCTCCGGCGAGCCTCCCGGCGACGGGTCCTCTGGTAAGGGGCCGGCAGCGAGGGTGGTTAATATCGCGAGGGCTTTGACCGGCGATGATGACGGCGGCGCGAACCCCCCGCTCGCTGACGGGGATACGATCTTTGTGCCGGAGCGCATCCGGGAGGTTACGGTCCTTGGCGAGGTCGCGAGGCCCGGCACCTATCCCATTCGTGGCGAAATGCGGGTGCTCGATGCCATTGCAGCGGCCGGTGGCCCGGCGGTCGACGGCGATACCACCAGTGTGACGCTTACAACGAGGCGGGGCGGCGAGAAGACGGTCTTGAATATCGATCTGGACAGGATAGCCGCGGGCGACCCGCAATCGGAGAATTGCCAGGTATCCCAGGGTGATGTGATCTATATACCCAGGGCCATCGAGGTCCAGGTGCTCGGTCAGGTCACGAGCCCGGGGTCTTACCGCCTCAAGGCCAACAGCAGGCTCACAGAGGCCATAGCCAGGGCTGGCGGCATAAAACAGGATGGGGATGCTTCGCGCGTCTCGCTCACGCGGATGGTTGAAGAGGGGCACGGGGGTTCACGCGTGCTTGTGGTCAATGTGGATGATATCCTCGAAGGAAGGGCAAGGGACGCTGACTACAGGCTCAAGGAGGGCGACATCATCTCGGTGCCCGAGGCAGAGAGGCGAGTCTTGGTCGTGGGCGAGGTCAAGCAGCCGGGCATCTATACGGTGCGAAAGGGGGCTCTCCTCATGGACGCGATAGCGCTTGCGGGCGGGCCGACGGACCGGGCTGCACTGGAGTCCGTGTGTGTATTCAGCGGGGGCAAGGTCGCAAGCTCCCGGCAGGTTAACATAGGCATGGATGACCTGCTGTTCAAGGGCAACGTAAAGGAGAACCCGGTGATAAACGGCGGTGACATCGTCTACGTCCCGGAGACGAAGAAGCCCGACTGGTCAAAGGTTTTCAACTTCTTGTCAGGTCTCAAACTCCTGAAAGACCTTATCTTGCCCTGACCTGTGGGGTTTTCATGCGGAGAAATTGGGGTGAATGGGAGCTAATGGGAGTTGGGGTAGATCCAAACGTCGAGGAAGTAGACCTGCTTGAATATGCGCGTGCGCTGTGGAGGTGGAAGTGGTCCATCTTCATCCTCGTGGTGGCTGCGGTTGCTGCCAGCTACATTATAAGCGGCAGGATGACGCCGATCTATGAGACGAGCACAACGATCCTGGTGAAGGACAACCCCGAGGCCGCAAATATGCCGTTTTTGCAGGCCTTCGGCGGACAAACCGGGGTAACCGCGCAGAACTATGTGGAGATACTCAAGAGCCGGACCCTTATGGAGCACGTGGTCAGGCGCCTCGGGCTGGACGCGCCGGTCGGCTCGGAGGCATTTGCAAGGCTCAAGAGCGCGGTTAGCGTCCAGCCGGTCCAGGGGACGGATGCCATCAGGATAAGCGTGCAATCGGACGATCCGGGCGAAGCTGCGAGGATTGCAAACACGCTTGTGGATGTGTTTATCGAGGAGAACCAGCGCTCAAACCAGGCGACGACCCGGAGCGCGAGGGAGTTCATCGGCCAGCAGCTCAAGACGGCCAAGGAGAACCTGGGACGCGCTGAGGATGCGTTGCTTGAATACAAGAAAACGCATGTGGTCATCGAGCCGGGGGAGGAGGCAAAGGCGAGGATCGAGGAGATAGCTTCCCTTCAGAAGCTCGAGGCCGAGGCTGAGACGGATATAGAGGAGGCCAGGGCGTCGCTTGCTCAATTGAGGAAGGAGCTTGAGAGGCAGGATCCGAAGCTCGTGGCTTCGCAGACCATATCCCTCAACCCCCTGGTGCAGGAGTACAAGGCCAGGCTCGCAGAGCTTGAGTCATCCCTCGCGGCTGCGCAGGAGAAATACACTGGGAAGCACCCGGCCGTGATAGCCTTGAAGGCCGAGATCGAAGAGGTGAAAAAGAGCCTGTCCGCTGAGGTGACGCGGATCGTGAGCGCCGAAACGGTGGCCCTCAACCCTATCCACCAGGATCTCATGGGCCGGGCGATCACTGCTGAGGCTCAGATCATAGGGGCTGAGGCAAAAAGGGATGCCATAGGGAGGCTGATCAAGGGGAAGGAGGCGGCTCTCGAGCGGCTTCCGCAGACTGAGATAGACCTTGCACGCCTCATGAGAGACCAGCGCGTTGCCGAGGAGATATATGTCATGCTGCTCACAAAGCATGAGGAGATGCGCATCACGGAGTCAATGAAGCTCGCAAACATCCAGCAGATCGACTCGGCCATAGTCCCGGAGCGCCCGATTAAGCCACGAAAGCTTCTAAATGTAGCTATAGCGGCGTTTCTCGCCCTGTTTGTCGGCTGCGGATTTGCATTCGTAATGGAATACATCGACAATTCATTCAAGACGCCTGAGGAGATTGAGAAATACCTCGGGTTGCCCGTCCTTGGGACTATACCCCACATGGACCGCGTCCGGCGCCGCAAGCGCGGGCATTTGGGCCACGAGGGCGCCCAGCCCGGGCTGTAACGGGACGTAAATGGAAAGCATGGGGGTGATAAGTTATGGATGGCCATACACGCGTCTTAATAATGGAGCGCGACCCTAAGTCGCCCGTCTCGGAGGCTTTTCGAACATTGAGAACCAACCTCCAGTTTGTGCGCCTTGACAGCCCTTTGAGATCGCTTGCGGTGACCAGCACTGCCCCAGGAGAGGGTAAGAGCACCGTGGCTGCAAACCTGGCAATCGCCGTGGCCCAGGCAGGCAAATCCACCATCCTCGTCGATGCCGACCTCAGGCGGCCAAAGCTGCACAAGATGTTCAACCTCCCAAACCGGACAGGTCTCACAAACCTCCTGCTGGGCAACTCCGGCCTGGAGGTGCTCCATGATACGGGGGTCGAGGGTCTCAAGCTCCTGCCGAGCGGGGCCCTGCCTCCAAACCCATCGGAGCTTCTCGGTTCGGGAGCTATGACCCGCGTTGTTGAGGCGCTTGACGCGGAGGCTGATTTCTTGATCTTTGATACCCCTCCCATGATGGCCGTTACCGATGCTGCGGTGCTTGGCACCAAGGTGGATGGGGTCTTGCTCGTCCTGAGGCTCGGCCAGGCGGCCCGCGAGGGAGTTATGAGGGCAAAGACGTTGCTCCAAAATGCCAACGCCCGGGTCCTCGGGGTCGTTGTCAATGGAATAAAGCCCGAGGGCCGCTACAATTATTATTACTACTACTATTATGGAGAATAACCCATAAGCCCTGCAGGCGAACTGATATGTTGTGGAAGAGCGGTTAGATTATACGGGGGTTTGGATCATGGTTGGTATGATTGATATCCATGCACATATCCTGCCCGGGCTTGATGATGGGCCTAAAGAGTGGGACGAGAGCCTGGCGATGGCGCGGCAGGCTGCGGCGGACGGCATCACCACCATTGTAGCCACGCCGCATGTTATAGCGGGGAGGTATGAAAACTCCTGCGAGGTAGTGGCTGAGCGCGTTCAAGAGTTCCAGGAGAGGCTTAGCCGCTCCAGGCTCGAAATAAGGGTGTTGCCCGGTGGAGAGGTGTTCTTTGAGGATGGCCTGGTTGGGGCGATTAAATCAGGCAGGGTGCCTTCCGTTTGCAATGCAGGGAAATACGCCTTGATTGAGTTCCCCCTCGGTGGCATACCGGCGGCTGCGGAGCGGATGGTTTTTGAGCTGGCTGTCAACGGGGTTACCCCCGTCATAGCTCATCCTGAACGTAATGAGGATGTTATCAGGGATCCAAACAATCTTTACAGGCTGGTGGAGAGGGGCGCGCTGGCCCAGGTAAACGCGGGGAGCCTCATAGGGGAATTCGGGCGACGGGTGCTGGAGACCGCGCAGGTCCTCGTCACCCACAGGATGGTTCAGATCATTGCGAGCGATGCCCATTCAAGCAGGCACAGGCCGTTTCGCCTTGCCGCCGCCCTTAATGAGGCCAGGAGGCTGGTGGGCCGGGAGCAGGCGGAGGCTATGGTCGAGGATATCCCGGCGAAGGTGATAGCCGGCGAGGATGTGCCGCTGCAGAGCCCGAAGCCCTATTCGCGGCGCAAGGGGTTCTTTGCGCGCCTGGTGGGCGCTACGCTGGGTTAAGGGCGACTTTTTTGGGTGGATGGCAGGGATTTGCTGGTGGGCACAGTATAAATATAGCAGCATAAGTAATAGCAGCATAAGTATTAAGTATTAAGTATATAAGGAATATATCAAGGAAAGGAATATGAGGAGTATTTGGGATGGGCCCTGGGCTTTAGGGTTGTTTAGGATTGGAAAGGGCGGGTGACGGGTTGTGTAGGTGAGTAGTTTTCAGACTATTATGGTGATTGCCTGTAGCGATCGTTGAATTGCAGGAGGAATGAAATCATGGTCAAAGGAAGAGAAATGCAGTCGAACGAGGGGACTCTCCGTTACGGGATGGTTGGGGGCGGCCCCGGCGCGTTTATAGGTGACGTCCACAGGAAGGCGGCGAGCTTTGATGGGAAGGCGCAGCTGGTGGCCGGCGTGTTTTCAAGAAATTACGAGAATACCCTGGCGACCGGGCGGGCCCTCGGAATCAGCCCGGACCGCCTTTACAGGGATTTCGAGGAGATGGCTCAGGGGGAGGCCGCCCGTGAGGACGGGATCGATTTCGTCTCCATCGTGGCCCCGAATCACGCCCATTATCCGGCTGCAAAGGCCTTTCTGACCAGCGGGATTCACGTGGTTTGCGATAAACCGCTGACGTTCACGGTCGAGGAGGCCGAGGACCTGGCCCGGATCGCCAGGGGAAAGGACCTCCTCTTCGGCGTAACCTATACATACTCCGGCTACCCCATGGTAAAGCAGGCCCGGGAGATGGTTCGCCGCGGCGACATAGGGGAGATCAGGGTGGTCATGGGCGAGTACCTCCAAGAGTGGCTCGCCGCGCCCATCGAAAAGGACGGGCAGAAGCAGGCAGTCTGGCGCCTGGACCCCCGGCAGTCCGGTGGTTCCGCCTGCGTGGGAGATATCGGAAGCCATATCGAGAATACAGTCTCCTATATAACCGGGCTGAAGATCAAATCCATCTGCGCGAACCTGGATATCTTCGGCGAGGGCAGAGAGCTCGATGATAACGCCGAGATTTTGGTGAAATACGATAATGGAGCGAGCGGCATCTACTGGTGTTCCCAGGTGGCTATAGGGCATGAAAACGGCTTGAAGATTCGCATCGTTGGCACGAAAGGGTCGATCGAGTGGGAGCAAGAGAACCCAAATTACCTGAGGGTGGCCTATCTCGGGCAGCCGGCGCAGATTCTCTCCAGGGGAGCTGGCTATTTGTATCCCCAGGCGGCCAGGTTCTCGCGGGTCCCCGTTGGGCATCCGGAGGGCTTCTACGAAGCCTTCGCAAACATCTATTCCGCCTTCGCGGGCGCTCTGCTCAAGAGGAAGGCGGGGCAGCCATTGAGCGCTGGGGACCTCGACTTCCCGGATGTTGAGGCCGGAGTCGCCGGGGTGAGGTTCATCAATAGGTGCATCGAGAGCTCAAAGAAGGGCTGTGTCTGGGTTTCGATGGACTGACCGATTCCATGGTTCCCACGGTTCCCATGATTCCCATGGGCTGACCGGCCCGTCCCATTTCTATTTGTGGTTATCTATCCTCCCCCTCACTACGCTTGCGACTGCTGCAAGCATGAGCAGGATTGCCCCCACGGCATAGGCGTCGCGAAGGCCGGCCACAAAGGCGGCGGCCTTCGCCTCGTGGAGGGCGTGGCCCAGGCGGCTCAGTCGTGCGAAGTATATCTCCCGCCTGTTTGAAAAGACAGCGCTCGCTGTCGCCACACCGAGGACCATGCCCACATTTCGAGTCATGGCCAGGACGCCGGATGCGATGCCAAGGCGTTGCCGCGGGGCCGCCCCCATCACGGCGCTGTTATTTGGCGACTGGAAGATGCCCGTCCCGAGGCCGAAGATGGCGAGCCGCCAGGCGATATCGAGCGGGCGTGCCGGGTGGTTGGTGGTACCCATAGCCGATAATAGGGCGAGGCTGAGGGCTGACACGGACGCGCCCACGAAGGCGGGCCAGCTTGTCCCGAAACGGTCCGAGATGGCCCCGCTCAGGGGAGCCACCCACAGGACTACAAGGGGCGATGCCGACATCAGGAGACCGGCCTGGCCGGGGTTCAGCAGGAGCTGCTCCTGGAGGAAAAACGGCGTGAGGAAGACGACTATATACTGGGCCATGTAGTTCATGAGGCTGGCCAGGTTCGCAAAGAAGAACGTGCGGCTCTGGAAGAGGGAGAGGTGCAGCATTGGCTCCGCCACGCGGCTCTCCACCCAGATGAAGGCCACAGCCGACACGCAGGCGGTGACGCCCGTGATCGCGGCCGCCGTTGAGGTCCATCCCCATATCTGGCTCCTACTGACAAAGAGGAGGAGGCTTATCAGGCCTACGAAGGCCAGCGCGGCGCCGGGCACGTCAAACCTCTGGGCGCTCTGGGCGCGGCCGGGGGTTCGACCAGGTGGTGACGGGACAAACGCGTTGCACAGGATGAGGCTTGCGATGCCGATCGGGAGGTTTATATAAAAAATGGACCTCCAGCCGACATGGTTGACGAGAAACCCCCCGAGCGATGGGCCAAAGGCCAGGCCTACTGCAACGGTCATGGCGTTGAGGCCGAGGGCCCTGCCCCTCTCGGCCGCAGGGAACGCAGCAGTTATTATAGCGGGCGCGACCGCCATAAACATCCCGGCGCCCACGGCTTGCAGGGCCCTGAACCCTATCAGCATGTATACGTTTCCGGCCGCGCCGCAAAAGAGCGATGCCGATGTGAACACCCCGATGCCGGTGAGGAGCACGCGCTTGTAGCCGATCATATCGCCCAGGCGGCCGAATAACAGGAGCAGGCTGCTTATCATCAGGAGATAGGCCATGGAAACCCAGCCGATGGTGGCCATGTCCGCTTTGAAGGTGGCCGCAAGGGTTGGGAGGGCTATGTTGACCACGCTCGCATCTATCGGCCCGAGCACCGTCGCAGCCAGGACCGATGCAAGCGTGCGCCACCGGTTTACCTGCCATTGCTGTATCTCGTGCACCTCTCGCCTTTCCTTTTGATCCTGCTGTTGGCTTGCCTCTTTCATTTCGGTGTATGCCTCCAACCCTACACGCCTGCACCCCTGCCCCTGTATTGCCCGGCAAACGTGGGCATTTAGCCAACACCAGGGATGCTATGGCGCGGAACAAAGGCGCGACAAAGGCCCACCACCCGCGCCCCTCTAGAGGCGTGGGCATATTACGCATGTATATTTATCATGCATATTTAACTTATCATGCATATTTATAGTATATCCTTTATTACAGCTTTACGGCTTGCAGGTATTACACTCTACGGCTTGCAGAAGCCGCACGGTGTATAGCCCGCGGCGATGGCCTCCTCCCGCGAACGGAAGGTTACGAGATTCTCGGGCTTTATGGCCTTTGCGTATTTACAGCTGGGATAGTGGAATTTTGTCGATTTTGCACTTGCGACATAGCGGGCCACTAGCGCCGGCGCCGGCGGTTGTGCCCCCGGCCCAGGCGATGCCCCGGCCCCGGGCTCCGTTGATAATGACGGCGGGGATGCCGGCGGCGCTGGAGCCCCAGTCCCCGGAAAAGCTCCCGGATCTCCGGTCACCGGGGATTTGCCCGTGTTGCCGTTGCCCGATTTAGCATTGCTGTTTACATTGCCATTCGCGTTGTCGTTTGCGCGCTCGGGTATTACCCTATAGGCCTTGCCATCAGTTTCCACTACTATGGTCCCGTTTACATCGGTCCGGTAGATTTTCACACCCCTTGCACCCAGCGCGGCGATGGTCCCGGGGTGCGGGTGCCCGTATGGATTGCCGGCCCCGCAGCTTATTATCGCGACTTCCGGTTTGACCTCGTCGAGGAAAATGGTTGCTGATGAGGTCCTGCTCCCGTGGTGGCCGACCTTGAGGACCTGAGCCGAAAGCGGCTGGTGGGAGCTGATCATCTCCCCCTCAGCAGCAGCCTCTGCGTCGCCCACGAGGAGCAGGGCGATATTCCCATATTCAATCCTCATCACGACCGAGCAATTATTTGCGTCTTCCGGAAGGGGCTCGGCCGGCGACAATATACGGGCGCGCACGCTCGAGCCGAGATCGATGACCTGGCCGCGCCTGGCGAGCTTAAATGGGATGTTTTTCTTATCGATGAGGGTCAGGTAACGCTCAAAGGTCCGGGTCGTGTGGACCATTCCCGAGTCGTAGACTCCTTTAACGGGGAACTCCGTAAGGACCTGGATCAAACCCCCGATGTGGTCCAGGTGGGGGTGGGTGGCCACCATTACGTCTATCTGCCTTACCTTTTGTTTCTTGAGGTAGTTTACGACCCTCGCCCCGGCGTCGGTATCACCGCCGTCAACCAGCATCGTCTTGCCATCGCGCACCTTTACGAGGATCGAATCGCCCTGTCCCACATCGATGAAATGGACGCTGAGGACGGGTAGTCCCGGTGAGGCGCCAGATGCGGATAAGCTGGGCGAGTTACCAGCGAATACGGCTTCGGTGTTTGCCGGCTCGAATTTGCACCCGGGCCCAAGATAAAGGTGTGCACAGAGGATAAGGGCAAATATGACTAAGATCGCCCGCGCGCGTTTTCTGTTTACAGCATAACCCAATCTATGCATGGTTTCGTTCCCCTCGCTTGCCATCCCGCTTGCTTAGCTTACTATACTCTACTGCATGGTCCTCTATGACCGCTATCGAGGACCGCTATCGAGAATCCCCTAGGCGCTCACATTCTACTGATGATTCTCCATAAGATTGAGTTCTGTGCCAGCCCGGGAACTCCTCCAGCCATTCGATAATATTTGGGTCGCCCAATATTTATGTCGCTTCTTATGTCTTTTCCTGCGCAGATACCTATGCGCCCGGCTTATGCACGTCTAGCCCATGGACGCGAAAACCAAAACCGGGGCGCTAAAGTAGGGATGCTGAAGCAGGAATTAAGGTGGGTTCCGGCGAAGCCTTCTTCGTTTTCGGATTCCCCGGTTCCCCGGCTTAGGTTTCTCCAGCTTAACTTTAAGGTTATAATAAATTAATGCCCACTGTCTGGTGTAGACTGCCTGGTGTAGGTCCAAAAGGGCGATCAAGGCCCTCTAATACGAGAGGTGATTCGCATTTGAACTGGAAGCTTCTCTTCTTGACGTTCGGCATGTTGCTCCTGGCTGAAATGGGGGACAAAACGCAGCTGGCGGTTTTTACCCTCGTGGCGCAATACAAGGCGCCTATACCCATCTTTCTGGGCGCCTCCCTGGCACTGGTCACCGTGACCCTTGTGGGCGCGGCGGCGGGCCAGTTTGTATCCAGGTACATCCCAACGGCATACCTTCAGGCGGCCGCCGGGGTGTTATTCATGGGAATGGGCGCGTTGATCCTGTGGCAGGCGGCAAGCAAGATTTTTGGCCGTGGTTAGGTTTTAAGCAAGATCCCTGGTTTTGGGCTGTCTGCGGTTAGGTTAAGGTCAAGACATTTTTAAGGAGTTGGAGGTGAGTGCCCTTGATTCTCGCCATCGACATTGGAAATACGAACATTGTCCTGGGCGTGTACCAGGGCAAGGAGCTTACAGTTAGCTGGCGGATCTCAACCGACAGGTACAAGACGGCAGATGAATACGGGATGCTGGTCGATAATCTCTTCCGCTACAGCGGCCTCAAATTTTTGGATATAACCGGGATAGCCATCTCGTGCGTCGTGCCGCCCGTGATCTCGGCTCTTGAGGGGATGTGCAGGAAGTATTTTGGCATCGTGCCCCTCATTGTCGGGCCCGGGATTAAGACGGGGATCGTGATAAGGTATGAGAATCCGAAGGAGGTCGGCGCGGACAGGATAGTAAATGCTGTCGCCGCTTATGAGGCTTATGGTGGGCCCCTTATAGTTGTCGATTTCGGAACTGCGACAACGTTCTGCGCGATTTCGGCGAGGGGCGAGTACCTTGGAGGCGCCATAGCGCCCGGCATAGGCATATCGAGCGAGGCCCTGTTTCAGAGGGCGGCAAAGCTCCCCCGCGTCGAGCTGGTGAAGCCCCGGAATGCCATCGGCAGGAATACCGTGGTCAGCATGCAGTCGGGGATAATATACGGGTTTGTAGGGCAGGTTGACGGGATGATCCGGCGCTTCAAGCAGGAGATGCAGGCGGCCCCGTTTGTGGTCGCCACAGGGGGGTTTGCGGAGCTCATAGCCAGCGAATCCCGGGAGATAGATAAGGTGGACAAAAACCTCACACTGGATGGGCTGAGGATACTCTATGAGCGCAATGAGCGCAATGAGCGTGACGGGCGTGATGGATGCGATGACAACAGCGAGCGCAATGGGTGAGGCGCGGCAGGTGAGAGGCGATCGATGGATTGATGAATGATGAATGATGGAAAAGCATTCTCGGAATTCAGTATAGCAGGGGTCCAAATCCAAAACCCGCTGGTGCTGGCCCCAATGGCCGGCGTCACCGACCTGCCTACGCGGCTCATTGCCAGAGAGATGGGCTGCGCGCTTGTATATACCGAGATGATAAGCGATAAGGCCCTTGTATTCGGCAACAGGCGGACGCTGGAGATGCTCAGCCTCTCCAATCAGGAGCGTCCCGTCGCTGTGCAGCTTTTTGGGAGCGAGCCCGGGGTCATGGCTGAGGCGGCATCAATAGTGCGCGAGCTCGAGCCGGATATTATAGATATCAATATGGGCTGTCCAACCCCCAAGATCGTGAAAAACGGCGAGGGGGTGGCCCTAATGAGAAAGCCCGGGCTGGCTGCGGCTATAGTTGAGGCCGTGGTCCGGGCGGCTGGCGGCATTCCAGTTAGTGTTAAAATGCGCAAAGGGTGGGACAGGCATACTGTGAATGCCGTGGAGGTTGCGAAGGCGGTGGAGGGGGCCGGGGCATCCGCCGTGGCAGTGCATGGCCGGACGCGGGATCAGTTGTATTCCGGGCTCGCCGACTGGGATATCATCGCCAGCGTAAAGAACGCGGTGACCATACCAGTCATCGGTAACGGGGACGTAAAGGGGCCCGGAGACGTAAGGAGGATGCTCGAGGAAACAGGTTGCGATGGGGTGATGATCGGGCGCGGGGCGCTTGGCAACCCCTGGATATTCCAGAGGTCGTTGCACTTCCTGAGGACAGGCGAGGAACTGCCCGAACCTGGTGCCGGGGAGCGCATAAGGATGGCTATCCGCCACCTCGGAATGCAGGTCGACCTCAAGGGTGAACGAGTGGCAGCCCTCCAGATGCGAAAACATATCGCTTGGTACCTCAAGGGCCTTCGTGGTGCCGCGAGGGTCAGGGACGCCATAAATATTGCCACGAGCGCGGGAGATATGATAAAGCTGCTGGAGGATTTTCTTGCCTTTTACGGCGGGATTTGATAAAATGTAGTCGTGCACAGAAATGTGAACATTATCGGCGCGCGTGGCTAGCTCAGCCTGAAAATTGTCCAGTTATTCATTCCCAGGCGATATTTTCATTGCCTGTAGCGCCGCGCACCACGGTATGCGGGTCTAAACTGCGGCATGCGGGTCTAACATTTAGAGGCATTTAAAGGGCTGGCATTTAGAGGGCTGACATGCAGGGCCATGCAGGGGAGGTGCGTTGGTGGATTTCGTCCGGATCGGTGAAAAGCTCATCGATAAAGAACGTATATACAAGGTCATTGATAGAATCCTCGAGATGCGCTGTCGGGGTGGCTCCCAGCAGGAGGTCGCCGATAAGCTCGGCATCGACCGTACCTTCATCTCCCGCCTCGAGACCCTAGGCGAGGTGAGGAAGGGGGGGAGGATTGCCCTTGTGGGGTTCCCCATATTAAACAAGGCGGAGCTCGAGGCCCTGGCGAGGGAGGAGGGCGTGGATTACGTCCTCATACTAACGGATGAGGAGAGGTGGGCGTTTGTAAAAAACCGGAGCGGCATTGATTTGTTTAACGAGGTAATGGCCCTGATAATGAAGTTGAAACATTACGATTCCGTTATCTTCCTCGGCTCTGATCTCAGGGTCGGTCTCGCTGAGTCAATACTCGGAGACCGGGTAATACCAATAATCCTCGGGACGTCTCCAATGAAAGAGGACAAATATGTGGATCCCGGTCAGATCAGGGGCATCATCCGCGAGCTCCGCGGCTAAAGCGACTAGACGGCCAGGCTAGTCCGCAGAAGGCCATACAGAAGGCCATAGAAGGCTGCAAAATGTCGCAGGAGGCCGAATCATGATATGAGTCCCATATGAGTTATGAGTGGTGTAAGGGAGCAAGACGGTACAGGGGGAGTGGGTCAGGGAAAGATGAAACGGGTTGTCAGCGTGAGCATTGGCTCATCCAAAAGGGATCATACCGCGACCGTCAATGTGCTGGGCGAGGAGGTTCACATTGAACGCATCGGCACAAACGGGGACATCGCCAGGGCCATAGATATAATCAAGAGCCTGGATGGCAAGGTCGATGCATTTGGGATGGGCGGGACTGATCTTTATTTTGTTGCAGGACACAAGAGGTATCTCCTGCGGGATTCCATAAAAATAGCCCGGGCCGCCGAAAACACGCCAATAGTCGATGGGAGTTGGCTGAAGGGTATTATAGAACGAAGAGCTGTCGAATATATTCGTGATGAGAAGGGGGTTCAACTCCGGGGCAGGAATGCCCTGGTCGTTTGCGCAATTGACCGGTTCGGAATGGCCGAAGCCCTTGCCGAGTCCGGGTGCAATATGCGTTATGGCGATCTGGCCTTTGCGCTCGGGATACCCTTCTGGTTGAGGTCCCTCCGCGCGCTGGATCTGGCCGCGACGATATTGATGCCTGTGATATCATGGATCCCAATAAAGTACCTCTACCCGACAGGGAAGGAGCAGGATGTCATCAAGCCTAAATATAGAGAGGCTTATGAATGGGCAGATATAATCGGCGGAGACTGCCACTTCATAAAGCGCCACATGCCCGAGAAGCTCGAGGGAAAGATCATCATAACCAATACGGTGACGGCGGATGATGTTGAGGCTTTCAGGAAGAGAAGGGTTAAGATGCTTGTCACCAGCACGCCAGAGCTCGACGGCAGGTCATATGGGACCAACGTGCTCGAGGCGGTCCTCACCGCCGTTACTGGGAAGAAGGCGGAGGAGCTTGGGGTTGAGAAGGTGTTGGAACTCATGGGGCAGGTGGGGTTCATCCCAAGGATTGAGTACTTGAATTGAGTAGGCCCCCGTGCCGCCGCCCGCGGCAGCGCCAACAAGCACCAACAGAGGATGAAGACAACCTTATATAGGGTTGTTTTTAGGGCGGGAATCTCTAAAAATCTCTAAATAAAATATGAATAATAGGTAATAGGAAATAATAGGAGTCTCTAAATAGTCCGTAGAGAATAGTCTATAATTAGTTTGTGTGGTGAGCAAATAGCCTATTTGCTGAGGAAATAGTCTGTTTGTTGAGATAGACGGGGTTGAGATAGACGGGATAGATGCCAGATGGAGACCTTCGCGTTCATTGCCCATCCTCACGAGGTCCGAGTCCGGGGCGTGGTCCTCGAGCCTCCCGCCCTCAAGCGCCTGCATGCCCGGGCGGTCGAGGGCCTCATGCGTTTCGTGCCGCCGTTTCCCGCATCGCGAATCACAGGCGTGCGGTCCAGGGCGGGCGGGGAAACCGAGGGGTGGATCGTGTCATGCCCCCTGACCCTGCGCCAGATGGATACCTATTCGGGCGAGTTCTTACGTCGCAAGGTTATGCAGGGCTTGAATGCGGCCCGGAGGGTGGGGGCAAAAGTGGTTGGGGTCGGCATGGTGGATGCGATATTCGCGCGGCGCCGGATCCAGGTAGATTACGGGTCCGGCGTTCGCGTTACTACAGGGCGCGGACTGGCCATCGGCAGCGGGCTCAAGGGGCTTGTGATCGCGGCCCACGAGGCGGCCGAGGTGGACCCTGTAGATGCCCGGATAGTGGTGCTCGGTGCGGCGACGGCGACGGGCATTGCGTGCTCAAGGTTGCTGGCGAAGGGGGTGCGCTACCTCGCGCTCGTAGATTTCCAGGTGGAAAGCGCGGAGAGGCTCAGGGCCATTGCGGCGAGGCTTTTGCATGAGACGGGGCTGGCGGCCAGGGTTGCTCTGCCGGGGGATCCTGGATTTCGGGACGTGATCGAGCGCGCAGATATTTTGATTGTCGCGTCGGACATCGCCTCAGAGCAGTTGGCCGGGGTTATGCGCGAACTCAGGATCCGGCGGGGTGCGCTCATATTTCGCATATTCCCGGGCAGGGATGTGTCGCGCGCCGCTGCTGATGCCGCAGCGTCCCCGCTCAACGGCGGCGGTGCCATTAACGATGGCGGCGCCAGGTGTGGATATGGAGGTGTGCACGTGATGGATGATGCCGTACTGCAAATCCCCGGCGACTTTCGCATGGATCCCCCCATAGAGCTCCCGATCGAGACGGGGAGCCCTTACGTGGTCGAGCCCATGATACTTGCCCTCGAGGGGGTCGAGGAGGCTGATAACTTGCCGCCGCAGGGCGACATCGCCTTCGCGAGGTGGGTGGAGGAGGTCACCGGGCTAGCGGAGAAGCATGGTTTCGTGGTTACAGGGGCAAAGGTGAATGGCCAGACTATTTCGCGAGGGGTGCGCGGTGGGATGATACGCGGCACGATGATGCGCGGCGGGATGCAAGACGGCCATGCGAAATGCGGCTATGCAAAATAGAGAAGGTGGCCGTGTTATCAGCAGCATATGGTTTGCGAAGTATATTAAGGGAATAATAGGCAAGCCGATAAGTCTTGACAAGGTCCAGCTCCTTTGACATAATAATGGCATGATTAAATAGACAAAACCTGGATATCATAATGTTCAGCCTGCCCTCATGGGCGGGCTTGCCACATGTCTGGGCTGGTGTGGCGGGTGTGATAGCGGATAGCGGAACTACGACGAAGGAGCGAGGTTCATTATGGGGGATAAGGAAATTCTCTTGACTCCTGAGGGTTTGCGGAAGCTGGAGAAGGAGCTTGAATATCTGAAGACGACAAAGCGCCGGGAGGTTGCGGCGAGGATCAAGGAAGCGAAGGAGTTCGGCGACATTTCGGAGAACTCCGAATATGAGGACGCCAAGAATGAGCAGGCTTTCGTAGAGGGTAGGATAATCCAGCTCGAGAAGCTGCTCAGGAATGCGCGCGTCATTGATGACGAGGATGGCGCGACGGATTCCGTGGCGCTTGGTTCGAGGGTCAAACTAAAGGACCTCCAGGAGGGGGACGTGGTTGAGTATATGATCGTAGGCTCTGCTGAGGCTGATCCTGCGCGCCTGAGGATATCCAACGAGTCGCCGGTGGGGAAGGCTATTCTCGGGCAGAAGAAGGGCGCCATTGTTGAGGTGAATGTGCCCGTGGGGACGTTGAGATTCGAGGTGCTGGACGTCAACAGGGACTAGTTTCAGCGGGGATTAATTGTATATCATAACATATAACATGACCGCATAATGACATGACTGCGTGAATACGGCCCGGGGTAGATATAGGTGGAATGGGGTTACCAGGTATGATGAGCTTATAGGGCATGGTGAGCCTGTGTGGTGGGCCTGTATATTGAGGGCCGGTGTGCGAGGTGGATAAGCCAGGTGGATGTCAAAGGTGATTTAGGGGAGGGTCTGGCCCAGGAGGGTCTGGCCGGCGAGGGTTCGGAGCAATTGGACGAGCAATTGGGCGAGGAATCGAATGAGCAATTGAATGAACTCATGCGGGTTCGCAAGGGGAAACTCGCCAAATTGAGGGAGTCGGGGATAGACCCTTTTGGGGGGAGGTTCGAGCGAACCCATTTAATCGCGGATGTGCTGGAGAATTTCGAGAGCTTGCAAAGTCTGCAGAGCCGGGATGGCCGGGAAGGCGGCGAGGCTGGTGAGGTTGTCATCGCGGGGAGGCTCGTGGCCATGCGGGGGCATGGCAAGGCCACTTTTGCGGATCTACTTGACGTCTCCGGCCGGATACAGGTTTATGCCAAGATTGATGTGCTGGGCGAGGACTCATACCGGCTTTTCTCGGACCTCGACATCGGCGACATCATCGGCGTGCGCGGCAAGGTCTTCAAGACCAGGCGGGGGGAGATCACCATCAATGTCGAGGAATTCAAGCTCCTCACAAAATCGCTTCGCCCGCTCCCCGAGAAGTGGCACGGCCTCAAGGATGTCGATCTCCGCTACAGGCAGCGCTACCTCGACCTGATAGTCAATCCGGGGGTCAGACGGGTCTTCATCCAGCGGACCAGGATAATCCGGGCGATCAGGGAGTTCCTGGATGGCCGGGGGTTCCTCGAGGTCGAGACATCCGCCATGCACCCAATAGCCGGGGGTGCTGCGGCCCGGCCGTTTATAACCCACCACAATGCCCTTGACATCGACCTCTACCTGAGGATCGCGATAGAGCTATACCTGAAGCGGCTCATAGTCGGCGGCCTCGAGAAGGTTTATGAGATCGGGAGGGTGTTTCGAAACGAGGGCATATCGACGCGCCACAATCCGGAATTTACCATGCTCGAGCTCTACCAGGCCTACGCGGATTACACCGATATGATGAAACTGTGCGAGGATATGATCAACCACGTGAGCATAGCCACTCTGGGGACGAGCAAGGTTCCCTGCAATAATTTTAGCGCCACCGACGCCGCTGGCGCCACCGGCAGCGAGGCTGCTATTACCCCTATCACTGATCTTCCTGGCTCTGGCTCTGGCTTTGGCCCCGCGACAGGGGATGCGGGTGCGGGCTGCGTGATCGATCTCACCCCTCCATGGCCCAGGGTCACCATGATAGACGCGGTCAAGGAGGCCATAGGGGTGGATTTCAATGAAATCCGCGACGATGCAGAGGCCCGGGACGCTGCGCGCAGGCTCGGCATCGAGGTTGCAGGCGATGCGAAATGGGGGAATTGCCTTTTTGCCATCTATGAGGAACGGGTTGAGCCAGCGCTCATCCAGCCGACATTTGTGATTGATTACCCGATAGAGGTTTCCCCTCTCGCCAAGAAGAAAAAGGAAGACCCGAGGCTTACCTATCGCTTTGAGCTGATAATCGGCGGCCGCGAGATTGCAAATGCCTTCTCAGAGCTCAACGACCCGCTCGACCAGAAGGGGAGATTCTTGCAACAGCTCGCCCAGCGTGAGGCCGGGGATGAGGAGGCTCATATGATGGACGAAGATTTCCTCACGGCCCTCGAATACGGCATGCCTCCCACGGGTGGGCTCGGCATAGGAGTGGACAGGCTTATCATGCTCCTGACTGATTCGAGCTCCATAAGGGATGTGATCCTATTCCCGACTATGCGGCCGCGTTAGGCCGGGAATGATCCATTTTGGCTGGATAGCAGGATAATGGAGGGTCATAGGTCGTAGGGGGATTTAGGGGGATTATAGATTATAGACTGATTATAGGCATTCGATTATAGACCTGTGGACCGCAGGGCAGGAAGATGGCGCGGAGGGCGATGGGAGTATGCTCGTAAGGTGCCTGGCTGTCGGGGAGCTCGAGACCAATTGTTACATCGTGGCCTGCGAGAGGACGCATGAAGCTATCATTATAGACCCCGGCGCCGAGCCCGAGCGTGTCATGGCCGAGGTCGGGGGTCTGGGGTTGAGCTGCTTATATATAGTCAACACGCATGGTCACGCGGACCATATCGGTGCGAACGGCGCCCTGAAGCGGGCGACGGGCGCCAGGATCGCGATCCATGAGAATGATGCGCCGGCACTGCTCTCGCCGGACGTGAATCTGGCGGGGTTTATGTGGCCCGGAAGGGCGGGGTTTTCGGGCCCACCGGCCGATATCCTGCTGCGCGACGGGGACGTTGTGCAATTTGGGGATGAGCGGCTACGGGTTATACATACGCCAGGGCACACCCCCGGCGGCATCTGCCTGGTCTCGGTCCCGCATTCGGATGCGGTCCCAGGTCCGGGACAGGTTTTCACAGGCGATACGCTTTTCCGGGCGGGGATGGGCCGCACTGATTTCCCGGGCGGCGATGAGGAGGCGCTCATCCAGTCTATCGAGGGACGACTTTTCAAGCTCCCTGAGGAAGCTCGCGTCTACCCCGGCCACGGACCGGAGACGACTATCGGAGCGGAGATTCGTTTCTGGAGGAATTTCTCATAGCACAATGGCTTCGGGATGAGTCATACCCATGCTGGTTTTCCATAATAAAACGTAATATACCATAAGCTTAGTGGCCGGCTTCTTTGGTGCTATTGACTCGTGCCTCTTTCTATGCTAATATGATGCAGGGAGCGGTTACCGTAGCAACAATCAATATAGGAATGCGGGAAACGCCAAAAAAGGACATAGCACTGATCTTTTGTGGGGGTGTAGCTCAGCTGGGAGAGCGCCTGCTTCGCATGTAGGAGGCCACGGGTTCGAATCCCGTCATCTCCACCATTTTCATTTCTATCGGCTTTTTTTCATGCCTAACAGAGCAGCGCCAACATACGGCAGCTTGGCCGCCGGCAGCATCAGCGTGGCGGCGGCCTTCTCTCGGGCCCGTCCCTCCGCTCGTAGGGGACGGGTATGTATTGTACAGATGGCCTTCGCTGCCCGGGCTGCGGGTAGAGCTCCATCAGCTCGTATACCTCCCTCGGCAGGCCCACCTTTACCTGGAGGCCGAGGGCCTGGAGCTTATCCGGGGTTATGGGGTAATCGTGGGTCCACCGCCCCTCGGTGAGCGCCTTTGCCACCTTCTCGGCCTGTTCGCCATCCAGCTTCTCCTTGAGCAACTCGAACACGAATTCATACACCTGGACCATGGCCTTCGCTGCGATATCCCCGAGGATCAGGGTTGTATCGTCGACTTCGTTTTTGTCCTTTTGCTCGATGGCCCGTAAGATGGATACCGCCGGGTAGTTGCCGAGCTGCGGGTCGACCGGGCCCAGCACGGCGTTTTCGTCCATGACGATCTCGTCGGCGGCGAGGGCGAGCATGGTGCCGCCTGACATCGCGTAATGCGGTATAAACACCGTGACCCTGGCTTTATGCCGCCTGATGGCCTGGGCTATCTGTTCGGCGGCGAGCACGAGGCCCCCGGGGGTGTGCAGTATTATGTCGATAGGCATGTCATCAGGCGTTAGGCGTATCGCCCTGAGGATATGTTCCGAGTCTTCTATGTCTATGTGCCGCGATAGAGGCAGGCCGAAAAGGCTCAGTAGCTCCATTCTATGTATCATAGCGATGACGCGGGAACGCCTCTTGCGCTCGAAGTGGTTTATGAGTTTATAGCGCGCAAGCTCGATCTTTTTCTGGCGGTAGACCGGCGTGAGGAAGGTCCACACCAGGAGCAGTATCCAGAACCAGTTGAGAAAAGTTCCGTTCATTATCCCGCCCTCCTGCCTGTTACCTAATTATTGGGGTTGAGTTGCTTATTGCTTTACTATATGGTGTGCATTATGCGGCCGATCTAGCTATCCTGTATCTCATTTCATTATCTTGAGTTTGGGGGGGCAATGTAGTAAAATATCCAATGTTGATGAGTGATAATGATCTATTAGTGGTTAGCTTCCTGGTTTGTCGTAAATTCAACTCCCCGGGAACTTCCCGGGGTGCCCGGGCGGTGCCGGACCGTGTTCGTTGGTATCTTCTGTCGCTTAATCATAGAGGAGTGATTCCATTGTTAGAGGAAGTCTGGAAGGTCGATCCTGAGGTCGCCAAGGCAATTGAGGATGAAACAGGGCGCCAGCGTTCCAAGATCGAATTGATCGCATCGGAAAATTTCGTGAGCAGAGCTGTTATGGAGGCTCAGGGGTCACCCCTGACAAATAAATATGCAGAGGGCTACCCGGGGCGGAGGTATTACGGGGGGTGCGAGTTTGTTGATGTTGTCGAGACCCTTGCGATCGAGCGGGCGAAGAAGCTGTTCGGGGCCGAGCACGCCAACGTGCAGCCGCATTCGGGAGCCCAGGCAAATACCGCTGTGTATTTTGCGGTCTTGAATGTCGGCGATACAGTTCTCGGTCTGAATCTTACACACGGGGGGCACCTGACGCACGGCCAGCACCTCAATATTTCGGGGAGGTATTTCAGATTCATTCCATATGGCGTGTCCCGGGAGACCGAGACCATTGATTATGATGAGCTCCGCAACCTCGCGCAGGAACACAGGCCCAGAATGATCGTGGCTGGGGCGAGCGCCTACCCGAGGATCATCGACTTCGCCAGGATACGCGAGATTGCTGATGAAGTCGGCGCCTACGTCATGACTGACATGGCTCACATTGCGGGCCTTGTGGCCGCAGGGCTCCACCCGAGCCCCGTGCCTTACTCTGAATTTGTGACGACCACGACGCATAAAACATTAAGGGGCCCGCGCGGCGGGTTGATTCTCTGCCAGGAGCGCTTCGCCAGGGTGGTCGACCAGGCGGTCTTCCCGGGCATCCAGGGTGGCCCGCTCATGCACGTTATAGCGGCGAAGGCCGTCGCCCTGCGGGAGGCCATGACGCCGGAGTTTCGGGCCTACCAGGGCCAGGTAGTTAGAAACGCCAGGGCCCTTGCAGGCGAGTTGATGGCCCGGGGTTTCAGGATTATATCGGGCGGCACCGATAACCACTTGATGCTGGTGAGCCTGATCGAGAAGGGCTTGACCGGCAAGAGGGCCGAAAAGCTCCTGGATGATGTGGGTATAACTGTCAATAAAAATACCATTCCATTCGATCCGGAGAAGCCGTTTACCACGAGCGGCATAAGAATAGGGACGCCGGCGGTCACAACCCGGGGAATGAAGGAGAGAGAGATGAGGGAGATAGCCAGCATAATCTCGTCGGTGCTTGATAACCCCGATAGCGCTGAGACGATGGGTGAAGCCAGGCAGAAGGTTCAGGCTCTGTGTGAGAGCTTCCCACTCTATAGTTCCTTATAGCTTCCTCACCCCCTTGCCAAGGAATTTGGCAGGCCCACCGCCGCTCTGCCAAGAGATTAGGCAGATTAGCCTATAAACTCGACAAAACTGCCAAAAATTCTGGCACCTCTACGTGTAACCTGCCAAGATTCTTGGCACTTTCACCTTAGATCAGGGTAAACTGCCTAGAATATTGGCAGGGTTACTGAGTAGTTGCCAAGAATCTTGGCATCTCCACGCGCAAACCGCCAAGAAATTTGTCACTATGCATATTTTTAAATGCATGTTTGGCATATGTTTCGTGGTAGAATAGATATGGTTATGGTTCAACCTCGCGATCTCGCGACCGTGCTTGCGTTATCGGGCTCAGGGCTTACTGGTCAGGCTCTATTAACGCTCACGGTTTTTGTTATTCTCAGGACCCAATTTCGGTGAGGAGGGTTTGTGGGCATGGGCACAGGCATGGGCATGGGAAAAGTTTTGGAAATACGCTGGCATGGGAGGGGCGGTCAGGGCGCCAAGACGGCCGCTCTTCTCCTCGGTGAGGCGGCATCTGCTGCCGGCAAGTACATCCAGGCCTTCCCTGAATACGGCCCCGAGAGGATGGGCGCCCCCGTCCTGGCCTTTAACCGGATCAGCGACGAGCCCATCACGGTCCACTGTCATGTCGCTTCCCCGGGGATAATTGTGGTGCTGGATCCCACCTTGATACGCACGGGGAGCGTTACAGCTGGGGCGCCGGAGGATGCGGTCTACGTCATAAACACCCCCCTGGACCCCTCCGAAATGCGAAAGAAGCTGGGGGTGCGCTCGGGGAAGGTATTCACGGTGGATGCGATGCAGATTTCCCTGGATTGCCTTGGCCGGGCTATACCCAACACCCCGATGATCGGGGCCCTGATCCGTGCGACCGGGCTCATGAAGCTCGAGGACTTCGTCGCGGATACAAGGCGCAAGCTCGAGAAGAAGTTTGGATCAAAGCCCGGCGTCGTGGAGGGCAATATCAAAGCCATCGAGCGGGCCTACCAGGAGGTGAGGGGTGAGTGAATCGGGCGAATAGGGGAAATGGAGTAAACAACCGGGTTGATGTGGATGATGAAGTGAATAAAGTTAACGAGGGAAACAATGGAAACGTAAAGGGTGGAAACGGAAATAATGGAAACAGATGGCATGATGGAGTTAATATGGATGAAAAGGGCTGGAGGGATGTGCCCATAGCGGGCCTCATCATCGAGCCCGGGACGGCAAGGGGGTATAAGACCGGGGAATGGAGGACCCACCGCCCGGTCTGGGACCCCGAGAAGTGTATTAATTGCTTTTTATGCTGGATTTACTGCCCTGATTCGGCTATCCAGGTGAAGGATGGGAAAGTGGCCGGCATAGACCTGGAGCATTGCAAGGGGTGTGGCATATGCGCACACGAGTGCCCGTCTAAGGTCAGGGCGATCAACATGGTGCTGGAGAGCGAGGCTGAGGCCGAAGATGGAGGGAAAGGGAATGAGGAAACCGGCGGGGAGGCTAACCGGGGTGAAGCCGACAGCGATAAAGCCGATTGTGGTAAAGCCGGCTGCGAAAGGGGGAGCGTGAAGTGGTAGCAGAGCTAGCAGAGCGGGAATTGGCAGGGCGAGAAGCGGTGAAGTTCATTGCCATGACGGGCAATGAGGCTGTGGCCGAGGCCATGAGGCAGGTCAACCCCGACGTCGTGGCCGCTTACCCCATTACGCCCCAGACGGAAATCGTGCAGATATTCTCGACGTTCGTTGCTGATGGGCTCGTGAAGACCGAGTTTGTGACCGTCGAGAGCGAGCACAGCGCGATGAGCGCAACCATCGGCGCCGCGGCGGCGGGTGCGCGCGCGATGACGGCGACCTCGTCCCAGGGCTTTGCGCTGATGTGGGAGATGCTTTACATCGCGGCGGGCCTGAGGCTTCCCATAGTTATGCCCGTTGTAAACAGGGCTCTGAGCGCGCCCATCAATATTCACTGCGATCATAGCGATACGATGGGCGCCAGGGATTCCGGGTGGATCCAGATATTCTCCGAGAATGCGCAGGAGGCTTACGATAACGTGATCCAGGCTGTCAGAATCGCGGAGTCCAGGGATGTCTTGTTGCCCGCGATGGTGTGCATGGATGGCTTTATCGTGAGCCACGGCATGGAGAGCGTCAAGCTGCTCAAGGATGAAGAGGTCCGGGGGTTCATAGGAGGGTATGAACCGGCTTACTCGCTGCTGGACGTCGACCACCCGATAACCGTGGGAGCCCTGGACTTCGCTGACTGGTATTTCGAACACAAGCGGCAGGAGGCCGCGGCTGAGGTCCCCGTAGCTGAAGTGGTCAGGAGGGTCGGCGAGGAATATGGGAAGCTCTCGGGGCGGAGCTATGGGTTGTTTGAGGCCTACAGGCTCGACGATGCGGAGGTGGCAGTGGTGGCGCTCGGCTCGACCGCGGGGACCGCGAAGGCGGTAGTCGATGAGCTGCGGCGAGAGGGCGTCAGGGCGGGGGTGCTCAAAATCCGGCTCTACAGGCCTTTCCCCGGGGATGAAATCGTCCGGGTCCTTTCGGGCGTGAAGGCCATCGCGGTGCTCGACCGTTCTGATACCTTCTCCACCATGGGCGGGCCAGTGTTTATAGACATCAAGGCCTCCATGTATGCCCCCATATATGATGACTCTGTATATGATGACTCTGTGCATGGCCCTGTGCGTGGTTCTACGCATGACCGTGACGCCCGCGATACTGGCGCGCGCGATACTACGCAGAGGCCGGTTATAGTAAATTACATCTACGGGCTCGGCGGGAGGGATATTGACCTGGAGCAAATTCGCAAGGTTTATGAGAGGCTCCAGGCAATAGCGACCACCGGGGAGGCCGGCCAGTGTGTCAGCTACCTGGGGGTAAGGGAATAAAGGAGACAGGGGGTGTTATTATACCATGGCCAATTTGAGGGAGTTATCTCGCAAGGATGAGCTGCTCACCGGCGGGCACAGGGCCTGTGCTGGGTGCGGGGCGCCGGTGGCCGTGAGGCAGGTTTTAAAGGCTGTGGACACGCCCGTGGTAGTAGGATGCGCCACAGGCTGCCTGGAGGTGACCACGACCATCTACCCGTATTCGGCCTGGAATGTCCCGTTTATCCATAGCGCCTTCGAGAATGTTGCTGCGACGGTGAGCGGCATTGAGGCGGCTTACAGGTCTCTGAAGCGTCAGGGCAGGATCCAGAGGGATATTCAGTTTGTAGCCTTTGGGGGAGACGGCGGCACCTATGATATTGGTTTTCAGGCGTTATCTGGAGCTATGGAGCGCGGCCACGATATGGTATATATTTGTTATGACAATCAAGCATATATGAACACAGGGATCCAGCGGTCTAGCGCCACGCCCAGGGGGGCGGCGACCACTACGAGCCCTGCCGGGAGGGTGGCTACGGGAGGCAAGAGTCAGTATCGCAAGGATCTTACAGCTGTGATGGCGGCCCACGATATTCCATATGTGGCTCAGACCACGATCAGCCACTGGAACGATCTCATAACCAAGGTTAGGAAGGCTTTTGCTGTAGAGGGGCCGGCCTTTGTGAATATCCTGGCCCCGTGCCGGCTCGGATGGCAGATCGATTCCGCTGATAGCATCGAGATATGCAGGAAGGCGGTGGATACCTGCTTCTGGCCGCTCTACGAGGTAGAAAACGGGGTGTGGAAGATAACCGTGAAGCCAAAGGAGAAAAAGCCCATTACGGAGTGGCTGAGGCCCCAGGGTAGGTTCCGCCACCTATTCAAGCCCGGAAATGAGAAGATCATAGAGGAGATCCAGGCCGACGTGGACCGCAGGTGGGAGATGCTTCAAAAGAGGTGTGAGGTGGGCGGGGCGGGTATGATGCCTCGTGAATAGGGCGTCTCGCGTCTCCCCGCTTTAGGAGATGGTATGGTCTTTATGAAATGGCCTCTGCAGGATGCGCCCTGCAAGTACAGGATGCGTCCTACGAGATGCACCCTGTACCTGCAAACCTGCAAAATGCCTCTTGGAATCCATCGTTTGTGATGGTATAATAGTGGGCGGAGAGATGGCAGAGCGGTCGAATGCGGCGGTCTTGAAAACCGTTGGGGGTGCTGAGCCCCCCGTGGGTTCGAATCCCACTCTCTCCGCCATTTTTATGCCCCTAGTTTTTTAGGCATTCAGGGGTCACTACCCAGAGAATAAATATTACCCCAGCTAAAGCCGTTTTCATCCTCTGGTGGTGCCGCCTATGCGGCATGGGGGTCTGGCATCCCAGACTTCCAGACTGCATTTAAAGTGCTTGCAATGCTCGGGACCCTTTGCTATAATCAAATCGTTGTGAATCAAATCGTTGTGTGGTTAATCCGTGAAGTAGGTTGACCTGCGACAATAGAATGACCAGTATACGCGCAAAGCACGCAAATGCCTCTGCCGCAAACGCAACGCATAGCGAGTGCAGCGCGTGGCAACGTAGCGCATAGCAGGTGTGGCGCATAACCAACGTAGCGCATAAACGCGATGAAGGGGAAAAGTAGGTTCGCATAAGTTTAAGGCAAGTTTACATAGATGAGGTCCCTCGGGCAGAGAGCCGGGGTTGGTGGGAACCGGCGGAGGGACGCAGCCGAATCCACCCTGGAGCGGCACGGTGAAAGGCTGGATCAGTCAGAAGGTTGGATCAGATGCTGGATCAGATATGACAGGTCCGGTTCGAGTAAGCCGTGACGGGCGGCAGGCTCGTTAATGAGGATGAATTGAGTGGGCCCGGAATTGATTATGCGATCATGATCGATATACCCGGGTCAAACTGGGGTGGCAACGCGGGAGACTTTATCGCCTCTCGTCCCTGGTGCTCCGCAATATTGCATATCATTGCATGCGGCGTACCGGGGCGAGGGGTTTATTTTTTAGGCGGGATTCCCCTAAGTTGGGTCTCATGACTCATGATCTTAATTTATATCGTGGCGTCATGCCTTGACATCATATCGTGACGTTACGCCGTGGCACATATCATGATGCTGCGGCGTAGCAAGATCATGTGAGGGAGCTGATCTATAGATGCTGGATATCAAGCTTATAAGGTCAAACCCTGATATAGTAAGGGATGCACTGCGCAAGAGGGGAGAGGATGCCCCCCTCGATGAGCTGTTGCAAGTCGACGAGGAGCGCCGGGGGACACTCTATGAGGTCGAGCAGCTAAAGCGCCGGCGAAACGAGGTCTCCGAGGAGATCGCGCAGATGAAAAGGAATGGGCGGGACGCCTCCGCGCTGATCGTCGAGATGCGGGAGGTTTCAGATAAGATCAAGGCCATGGATGAAAGGGTTAGAGCCCTGGACGACAGGATCATAGAGCTCTTGCTGGCAATCCCCAATATCCCGCACGAGAGCGTGCCGGTGGGTAAGGATGAGACCGAGAATATCGAGGTGAGGCGCTGGGGTAAGCCACGGGAGTTCGATTTCGAGCCCAGGGCCCACTGGGATATCGGGACCGGCCTGGATATCCTCGATTTCGAGCGGGCGCGAAAGATAACAGGGTCGAGGTTCACGGTCTTCAAGGGGGCAGGTGCGAGGCTCGTGAGGGCACTGATCAGCTTCATGATAGACCTTCATACCCGGGAGCACGGCTACACAGAGGTCTATCCGCCCTTCCTCGTCAACAGGGACAGCATGGTTGGCACGGGCCAGCTCCCGAAATTCGCTGCGGACATGTTCCACTGCGAGGGCACAGATTTCTACCTTGTACCCACCGCGGAGGTGCCCGTCACAAACCTCTACAGGGGCGAGATCCTGGATGCCGGCCAGCTCCCGATCTACCATGTTGCCTACACTGCGTGCTTCAGGGCGGAGGCTGGAGCCGCGGGCAGGGATACGCGGGGCCTCATCAGGCAGCACGAGTTTGACAAGGTAGAGCTGGTGAAGTTCGTCAGGCCCGAGACGTCTTACGAGGAGCTCGAGAAGCTCGTGGCGGATGCGGAGGACGTGCTGAGACGCCTCGGGCTGCCGTATCGGGTCGTTATGATGTGCACCGGGGACGTGGGGTTCGCGGCAGCCAAGAAGTACGATCCGGAGGTGTGGATGCCCAGCTACGGCAGGTATGTGGAGATCTCGTCGTGCAGCAATTTCGAGGCGTTTCAGGCGAGGCGGGCGGATATAAAGTACCGGCCTGAGCCTGGAGCAAGGCCGGAATACGTCCACACCCTGAACGGCTCGGGGCTTGCTGTGGGGAGGACGCTTGCAGCCATTCTCGAGAACTACCAGGAGAAGGATGGGAGCATCGTGATCCCGGAGGCCCTGCGGCCCTACATGGGAGGGCTGGAGCGTATAGAGCGCTAACCGGGATAGCCGGCATAGAGCACTGACCGCGCAGGGCTGAAGCCGGGCTGAAGTATGATACAGTATGAATGCTTCGAGACTGAAAACAGGGCTCATATCCTCCCTGTTCATAATCCTCCTCTTCCTTGGGGGTTTGTTTGAGCCGCTGGAGCTCATGTCGTATGACGCGAGGGTTCGCCTCTCGCGAGCCCTTTCCTTCCCCTATATTTTTCCGTTCACCAGAATGGCCCCAGATAGAGAAGGAGATTCCCTCCAGGCAAAGGAAAAGGATTCCCCCGTAGTGCTGATAACGATCGATAACGCATCCCTTGAGAGGCTGGGCCAGTGGCCATGGCCTCGTTCGACCCACGCGAAGCTCGTCAATGTTCTTTCTCGGGCGGGCGCAAGGGTTATAGGTTTTGACATAATCTTTTCCGAGCCGGATTCGAAGAATGTAAAGGGGGATGAGATGCTTGCCAGCGCGAGCGGCGCCGCAGGCAATGTTGTATATGCAGGGTCCTTCTCGACCAAGTTTATCATCCCCGGGTCGAGGCTCTTCCAGGGTGAGGGTGGGATCTTCCCTGTAAGCCCGCTCCACGAGGCTGCTGCCGCGGTAGGACATATAGTTGCGCTCCCGGATGGGGATGGGGTGCTCCGGAGGTTGCCGGTCGCGGTGAGGGGACAGCAGGGTCTTTATTTTTGCTTCCCTCTGGAGCTGGCCAGGATTTACCTGGGTATTAGCGGCGATTCGATGAGGCTTATCCCGGGGCGCTACCTTGAGATGCGGGACCTTGAGCCGGATGGCGGCTCGCGATTGGACCAGCCTCCCGGCTTTGATGAATTGGAATCGAACTGGGACCATCGCCCCCGGGCCCGGGTCCGGATCCGGGGCCGTCGCATCCGGGTGCCGCTGGACCCGACCAGCAACATGCTCATAAACTATGGCTACAAGAATTATGGCTACAAGGCGGGGGGCTACCGGACCTTCCCTTATTACCAGGTGCTCGCGGGCCAGGTGCCGGCAAGGGAGTTTGATGGGAAGGCCGTCATCATAGGTGTAGAGGCGCAGGGCCTGCGGGATTTCTATCCAACACCCCTCTCGACCCGTGGTGAGGTGACTCCGGGGCTCCGCATAAACGCCCTGGCTCTCGAGACTATCCTGTCCGGGGATTTTATTAGAAGGGTGAATCCATTCGTTACGGTGATGATAATCGTGGTGGGGGGCCTGGCAGCCGCCGGCTCCACCTTGCTCGCCAGGCTCTTCATTTTAATTGCGCTTGCAGTCATCTCTGGATTCCTCGCCTTTGCGCGGTACGGCCTCTGGTTCGATATGGCGGCGCCCATTGCGGCCATGCTGGCCTCCTATGTTGTAAACCTGATCCAGGCGCTGGCCGCGGAGGAGAGGAAGCGCAATGAGGTGAGGAGGACTTTTGAAAGATACGTAACCCCGGAAGCTGTCCGGGAGATCCTGGCCACCCCGGGAGGATATGCGCTTGGCGGGTCGCGCAGGGCGGTAACCATTCTTTTCGCCGATATAAGAGGCTTTACGGCGTTTGCCGAAGATAGAGACCCCGAAGAGATCGTAGGCATCCTAAATCGATACCTCAGCGCGATGGGGGAGGCCGTGCTGCGTGAGGGCGGGGCCCTGGATAAGTTCACAGGCGATGGGGTGATGGCAGTCTTCGGCGCGCCGGTAGTGATGAAAGACCATGCCTTCCGGGCAGTGAAGGCCGCGCTCGCGATCCTGGATAACGTGGAAAGGCTCGGGTATGGTCTCCAGGTCGGGATCGGCATGGCTACCGGCGAGGCCGTGGTGGGGAACATAGGGACCGGAAGGCGCATGGACTACACGGCTATCGGGAGCGTGGTGAACCTGGCAAGCCGGCTTGAAGAGCTGGCAGGGCCCCGACAAATCCTTGTGGACGGAGCGACATATTCTATGATAAAGGGCCATGAGAGCCACGCGGGAAGAGGAGATCCCGGCTACATGTTCATAACATGGGAGAGTCTCGGGCATATAGCGTTGAGGGGCCGGACCAAGCCCCTGGAGGTATGGAGAATCACAGGTAGAGATGGCTCGAGACCAGCTTTAGGAAGATCCCTATATGTGGAAGAAAAGAAAGAAGAGGGAAAAAGGGAAAAAGAAGGAGAAGAAAAAGAGGAAGAGAAAAAAGAAGAAGGGGAAAAAGGATATAAAGGTGAGGGAAAATGCAATATCGTGTTTCATTGTCAGCGCTTTGTTTGGTACTCGTCTCCAGCACCCTTATTCTCTTATCGTTACATAATGCCAGCCCGGCCTCAGGGCACCCTAGCTTGACCGAAGCCTCACGCCAGCCCATAGTTTCTTCGCCAGTTACATCCGCCATTATAACGGAGGCAAAAGGAATAGTGGAAGTATCCTTTTCGCAGGAGAAGCTCTGGCACATGGTCGGAAGTGGATTTTCGCTGAGACAGGGTGACAGGGTGCGCACAGGGAAAAATTCGTGGGCTGTGATCAAACTGTTGTGCGGGTCGGCACCGAGAGGCTGGATCAGGCTTGAGCCCGAGACGGAGTTTCTCTTTGCAGCAACCTCCTTCACGGCATCGCAAGTTGCCTTCGAATCGCACGAATCCTACAAATCGCAGGTCACTCTCAGGATGAGACTGCTTCTTGGGAGGATATATATAAAAATTCTTCGACCATTCGCGCCTACCCTCAGCCCAGCCATTGAATTCGAAGTAGTTACTGATGCGGCCACAGTTGGAGTGAGGGGGACGCTGTTTTCAGTTTGCGTATCGCCTTCAGGGATAACGGGTGTCTCCGTGCGGGAAGGGTTAGTCGAGGTAGCCGCTCAAGGTAAATCTATTTTTCTCAAGCCTGGGCAGGCAACTATAGTCCGTCCAGGAATGCCACCCGAGTTGCCCGGCCTCATGTCTCCTGAGGAGAGAAAACAGTGGCAGGGCCCTGAGAAATGGTTGGAGGAGATCGAAGATGAGTGTGCCACAATCGAAGGCGAGATTGAATGGCCTGTTCTGTTTCCGGGCGGTAAGCCCAACGAAAATGGGAATCCTCAGGATGGGAACGCGGGCCTTGAAGCTGGTAAAGGAGTGGAACAGAGTCAGAGTAAAGAAGGGATTAAAGAACAAGCAAATAAGGTAAATGGCCAAATAAATAAGGTTGGGGATAAGGATTTGATGTCAAAGATGGGAGCAGAAACTCCATGAAGAAGCCGGCGAATCCACAAAAGGTGGATAAGATGGATACGATGGACAATGCCAAATTCCTGAGCCAGATTTCCCTTTTTTTAAACCTACCTTACGAGGAAGTGGCCCGGGCCGCCGCGATAATCCAGGAACGAGTTTATAGGAAGGGGAGCCCCATATTTTTTGAAGGGGATCCGGGCGAGGCGATGTTCATAATAAAGGAAGGTGCTGTCAAGGTATATAGACTCTCCATTGATGGGAAGGAGAAAACTTTGGCGATAATCTCCAGAGGGGGTTGCTTCGGCGAAATGTCCCTTCTCGACGGGCTTCCCCGTTCTGCCGCTGCGCAGGCGCTCGAAGATTCAAAGCTTCTCATTCTACCTAGGGAGGATTTCCTTAAGCTCCTTACGTCAAACCCGCAGATCGCCCTGAAGATCATCCGAGTCCTGACAGCGCGTCTTCGCGAGGCGGACCAGCAAATTGAATATCTCGCTTTCGGGGATGCAAGGGGCAGGGTGGCGTCCATCCTTCTCGACCTCTTTCAGAAACATGCGAAGCTCGGGCCCGATGGGTACACGATTGATATCAGGCTTACGCATCAGGAACTTGCCAATCTCTCCGGAGTTACTAGGGAAACAGCAAGCCGTATCTTATCGGAATTTGAAGAAGATGGTTTAATCCGGATCCAAGGAAGGAACATCCTCATCTCAAGCGAGAAGGGTCTTCGTTGCTTGATCTCTTTCTGATTCTTTAACCTCCTATGCCCCCAGGCCTTTTATGATCCTGCGCCCCTTTACCCTCCGCCCCTTCCGATCCTGTGATGAAAAACACAAATCTTCTGTGACCGGGCCCACAAACTCAGCTCCCTTTGAGACCTATAATGAAATAAAGAGTTAAGGCAACCAAGGTAAAGGTCCCAAAGTCGAAAAAGGCGGGGCGCCGAAAATTATATTGAGGAGGTCGGAGGTCAATGAAGGTAGAATGGACTGAAGGGAGCATCAACTGGTTCAAAACCTTGGTGGTGTTAACAGCATTGACTTTGCTGGGTCTAACGGTGCTGTGCGGACAAGCAGCATATGCAGGTGGCTTCGGGGTTAAAATTGGAGGTGGAGGTAGCGGAGGAGCCAAGATCAGCGGAGAGTCCAGTGGAGGGATAGTGACGGGAAGCGGGGGGTCTGGAGCAACCACCGCTGGGGAGGCTTCGGCAAAGGCGGAAGTGGATGTGAAGGTTGAAGTTGATGAGGATAACCCAGGGACGGAGGTTGAGGAAAATAAGGAGAACGAAGCAGCGACAAATGAAGCAGCGATAAATAAAGAGGCCATCAATAGTGAGGGTAATGAGGGCGTTTCAATAAATAACGAGTCAGGGGTAGGGACGGGCGCAGGAGCTTCAATGGAAATCAATGTTCAATCCTTGGCGACAGATACAGATATTAATAAGCAAGTGGAAGCGTTCTGTACGAGGATTCGCGCTATGAAAGAAATATCTGCGCAGGTGCGGACCAGGCTGGAAGCGCAGCTTCGAGAGGAATTGAGGGCGATATATGGAGCCCATGAATCTCTCACTCCTGTAAATGCCCGGGCCAGAACGCAGGCTAACATTGAGGCGTGTATAAGGGCAGCGATGCGGGCGGACTATTCCGCGGAGGATGCTGCAAAGATAGCAGCGGGGGTGCAGGGCGCCGTCCTCTCGGGGGTAGATGTTGCGACTGCAGAGCAGGTCGCTCTTGAAGGTATAGCCGGGGGCCGCACTGCGGCAGAGATTCGGGCCGAGCTCGAAACCAGGGCCCGGCTTGCGGCCGGGAATAAATAGGTATTGACAGGCAGGCAGGAGAGGCAGGCAGGTGGCAGACCCCCTGGCCTGCCGTCCCTTCTCCCTCGCCTGCTAGACGCGACCTGAATGCAGAAGAGCGGGTGGGAATAAAATAATAATTATTATCCCGGGAATCTGATGTGACGATATATACGGTCCTCCAGACCGTCCCCTGAATAGCTTTGCAAATAGCCTTGCGTAGCTTGCAAATAGATAGATTGACACGGCGTCAAGAGAATGCTATAATTCAGGCATAGCAATGGTTAATCAGTTCCGCAGCGGAGAGGTACCCAAGCTGGCTGAAGGGGACGGTTTGCTAAACCGTTAGACGGTTAACACCCGTGCGGGGGTTCGAATCCCCCCCTCTCCGCCAGGATATCTTCAGAGATATTGGAAGATGTCATTTGTAATTCAATTCCTGAGCGTTCACTCAGGGATTTATTTTTATCCAGGGATTTTTACCAGGCCCTTGCCCTCACATAACCTGCGCGATGCCGCTACCCTGCGCCATGCCATCGGGTGCATCAGGATGATTAAGGGCGCCGGGCAACTTGAAATCGCTGAAGAATCGAGGAATATTTATACCCAAAGGACATGCCTGCCCGCTCCATAATGCCCAGGGGATGAAATGCCCTGACAAAAGCGCCAAGAACGTAATAAATTCGTTGCGTTTGAAGGAATTCTACTATATAATGGAGGTGTTTATATTTACTTCCTGGACTAGCATGCGAAGGGGGCAATGGAAATGGGGATGAGAGTCTTTAAACTGGTGGCCGTGGCGTTGTTGGTGTTGCTGGTGGCCGGGACAGGCTATGCAAAACCAGTCCTCAAGGTGGGGACCGACCCGACCTATGAGCCTTTTGAAAACAAGGATGACAAGGGGAATTTCTACGGTTTTGATATCGATCTAATGAAAATGATAGGCGAGGAGCTGGACATGGAGATCCAGTTCCAGGCGGTATCGTGGGATGGTATAATCCCCGGCCTGCAGAACGGGAATTATGATTGCCTGATATCCGCAATGACCATCACTAAAGAAAGGCAGGCCATGATCAATTTCTCCGATCCTTACTTCAGGGCCGGCCAGCTCATCTTGGTGAGAAAATCAAATACCACCATCAAGAGCGAGAAGGACCTGGCCGGGAAGGCCGTAGCTGTCCAAAATGGGACCACCGCTGACCTGGAGGTCTCAAAGATCAAGGCGACCAGGGTGAAGCGGTTTGGAACAAACCCCGAGGCTATCCTGGAGCTCAAGAATGGTGGAGCGGATGCCGCGGTCATGGATGACTTCGTTGCCCGGCGCGCTGCCCAGAGGAACCCGGATTTGAAGCTTGTCAGCGATGAGCCCTTCACCGCTGAGTATTACGGGATAGGTGTCAGGAAGGGCAATGACAAGCTCCTGGAGATGATCAACAAAGCCCTGGCCACGCTTAAGAAGAACGGAAAGCTCGATGCACTTTATGATAGTTACTTCGGCAAGGGTAAATGAAAAATCAATTGGAAGTCCGGCATAGGGGGTGGATATGCAGCGTAGCCGCGCTGGGTGCATGGCTACGCTGCGCATGGCTACGCTACATATGCCCCCCTGTGTGACTGCAGGTCAGGGTCGCATGATGAGAATTCGCTCAATCCTGTTGCGGATTGTTGCAGTCTTATGCCTCGGTCTACTCTTTACTCTACTCTTTGGTCTACTCCCTAGTCTATTCCCGGGTTCGTCGTTGAGCAGCGCGGCCGGGAAGGGTTCTGCCCGCCTCTCAGTGGTATCTACACCTGAAGGGGCAGAGGTCTGGATCAACGGGGAAAATACAGGATTTAAAACCCCTCACACATTTGAGAGCGTACGTCCTGGCGATTATAGGATCGAGGTCAGGATGAGGGATTACAGGCCTGAGATACGCTCAGTAAGCCTGGCTCCCGGGGATGATAGATCTATAACATTCTACCCTGCCATTCGTTCTCACATCTTTATCTGGGGAATCATACCGGCCCTGCTGGCAGGGGCAGCCATGACCTTGCTGCTCACTGTAATAGCCGTGGGCGATGGAATCATAATTGGAACACTTGTGGGCATAGGCCGGGTAATTCATAACCGGATTTTGAGGACGATCTGTGGTGCCTACGTCGATTTCTTCCGCGGTACCCCACTCCTCGTCCAGATATTCATGATACATTTCGGCCTGCCGCCCGTCCTCGGGCGCCTGCTGCATCGAGCCGAGCCTGTGCCGCTGGACCCGTTTCTTTCTGCGATAGTCGCCCTCAGTATCAACAGCGGCGCCTATGTTGCGGAGATAGTTAGGGCGGGGATCCAGTCCATAGATAAGGGCCAGATGGAGGCGGCTCGCTCCCTCGGCATGACCTATGGACAGGCGATGCGCCTCGTGATATTGCCGCAGGCCATGAAGAGGATCATACCGCCTCTCGGAAACGAGTTCATCGCCATGCTTAAAGACTCGTCACTGGTGTCCATAATCGGGATGGAGGAGCTCGTGAGAAAGGGCCAGATCATTGTCACCAGATCTTACAGGCCCGAGGACACATGGTTTACTGTGGGATTGGTGTTCCTGTTCATGACCCTCCCCTTCACCCGGCTGGTTGCCTATTTGGAGAGGAGATTGAGAACCGGTGATCAGGCTTGAGAATATCCACAAGAGATTCGGCCATCTTCACGTGCTCCGGGGCATTTCAGCCAGCGTAGACCAGGGTGAGGTTGTATGCGTGATCGGGCCGAGCGGTTCAGGTAAATCCACCCTCCTGAGGTGTATAAACCTCCTCGAGAGGCCGAGCGCCGGGCAGATATTCATAGGTGGCCGGGAGATAACCGACCACTTGATCAATGTCAACGAGGTGCGACGGGACATAGGAATGGTATTCCAACATTTTCACCTTTTCCCTCACAGGAAGGTCATAGATAACATCGCGATGGCCCCTATTCACGTGCGCAAGCTGCCGAGAGAGGAGGCTTATGATAAGGCCATGGCCCTCCTCGAGCGGGTGGGCCTTACCTCCAAGGCGCATGCCTACCCCGAGCAGCTATCCGGCGGGCAGCAGCAGCGCGTCGCCATCGCAAGGGCCCTGGCTATGGAGCCCAAGGTCATGCTGTTTGACGAGCCGACTTCCGCCCTCGATCCCGAAATGATCCAGGAGGTTCTCGATGTTATGAAGAACCTGGCCACAGAGGGCATGACGATGATCGTGGTCACGCACGAGATGGGCTTTGCCAGGGAAGTCGGTGACCGGGTGATCTTCATGGATGATGGCGTCATCGTGGAAGAGGGCCGCCCCGCGGAGATATTCTCGAATCCGAAGAATGAGCGGACGAAGTCATTTCTAAGCAAGATCCTCTAAACTGTTGATGCGAACCTCCATGGTCGGAGACGGAGACGTTGAGGGGAATCAATGAGAAGAGTCACTGCAATATTCCTGCTCCTGCTTACAGCCTTCTTTTGGGGCGGGACCTTCGTTATCGTAAAGGGCGCGGTGTCGACATTTGACCCGTTTGCCTTCGTGAGCGCGAGATTCGTGGTATCCTTTGCCTTCCTCCTGCTACTGAGGTGGGGAGAGATACGGCGGCTGTGGAAGGGCCACCTCGCAAGCGGGATAATCCTCGGCATACTTCTCGGGGCGGGGTTCATCTTTCAGACTCTTGGCTTGGAACACACGAGCGCTTCATCTTCCGGCCTCATAACCGGGATGAACGTTGTATTCGTTGCGATTCTAATATCGGCGACGGCCAGAAAACTGCCGGGCCGCTTGACAGGGCTCGGCGTGGCAAGCGCTACGGCGGGCCTGTTTCTGGTGACCTGGAAGGGAATGCCCACCATGTCCTGGGGCGACGGCCTGACGCTGGTGTGTGCGATATTCTTTGCCCTTCACATAGTAGCCACCGAGAGGCTGGCCAGTGGCAAGAGCGCAGCGGTGCTCACTGGAATCGAGTTTGCGGTGATTGCCTGCGTTTCGGGGCTAATTTCTTTGATCGTGGAGGGGCACGGGAGAATAGGGCCTCATATAGAGGCGATTATATCATCACCTTCCCTGATGGCTGCCATACTCTATTGCGGTATTCCCGCCGGAGCGCTAGCCTTCCTTTTTCAGACCCGAGCGCAGCAACGAGTAAGCTCCACCGAGACCGCAATCTGTCTCTCGGCCGAGCCGGTGCTCGCAGCGGCTATTGCGGTTGGCGTTGGCGAGGACGAGTTCACCTGGAGGATAGTGATCTCGGCCATATTGATCTTTACGGGGATGGTTTTCTCATCCCTCGAGGGCGGTCACTCTGAAGGCCGGGATACAGGCTATGTTGCTGCTGCGAGATTATCAGACAGTTGACCCGAAAGACAGTTAACCCGAAAATCGGCTCTACCATGGATCTGGCCTGTGAGTCCCGGTCTCGCCCTATTCTCGTGCCGCCTTTATCCTCACTCCCGTTCTATGGAGACATCCGTCCGGGAGGTTTTTATTCATCATACATCATGGTCATCATAGTGGCGCCGCCTGGGCGGCATGGAGGTCTATTCAGATTTTAAATTTTTCTCAGTTTTTCGGGCGCTCTCCCGGGCCAGCGCCTCCTCACCTGTTTTTACCAGTTTGCGAACCATTTTGCCACCAATCTTCCCCGCCTCGCGGACGCTCAGCTCATCCGGGTCTTTGAGGTCGTCGCTCAGGCCGAGCTGCTCGGTGGTCTCCCACTTCAGCTTATCAAGGGATTTTTTTGTACGAAGCTCGTCATTGTCCTTCTTGGGTGACATCTCACACACCTACCCCCCGCTGGTTAACATCTATTCTTTGCAACTGTGTTCTTTGGGCAGCTGTTCCTTGGTCTTTGGCATTATGATTTCCTTTATGTGGGGAGATCATACGCCTGGGGGGATCATACATCCAATTATGGTTGACCCCTATGCGCCTGGTTGACCCCTATGGCGCCTGCTGTGGCACCATCAGGGCGAGGCTTATCTTACGTTATATGCAGGAATTTGGGATGTGGGCGAGGAATATCCATTTCTAGCACCGCGGGTATGGTGCGGGTGCGACAAATGAAGAGGGTGTGAAGAATGTGCGAAGAAGGTGATGAAGGGGATGGAGAAGAAAAGGATTCTCAAGGAGGATGGGCGTTATCTGATATATTACGAGTTTCCTCGATGCGGGTCTCCCGGAGCTCGACGCTGGACTCCCGGAGTCTCCGGAGTCCCTGGTCCCGGTCCCGATCCCGCTCATGGTCATGGCCATGGCCATGATCATGGTTCCGGGGAGCCGACAGGTGAGCGACCAGAGACTGTAATAAATAGAACAGAGAGAACAAAACAGAACAGAGAGGTCCGAAGATAGCTATGTCAGAACTCAGATGGAATCCTATACTCGAGGAATGGGTAGTTACAGCAACGCACCGCCAGGAGCGGACCTATAAGCCGCCGGCAGACTTTTGTCCACTTTGCCCGACGAAGGACCCGGCCATCCCGACCGAGGTCCCGGCATCGGACTACGATATAGTGGTCTTTGAAAACAGGTTCCCTTCGTTTAAGCCCAGCCCTCCTATCCCCGCGGTTGAGCCCACCGGGCTTTACAAAGTCGCCCCCGCGCAGGGGGTGTGCGAGGTCGTGCTTTACACGCCTGAGCATAGCACCACCCTGACGGATCAGAGCATAGAGAAAATCACCGACCTGGTGGAGGTGTGGACCGATCGTTACCGGGAGCTCGGAAGCCTGGAATATGTCAAATACGTTATGATTTTTGAAAACAAGGGGGATGTAATCGGGGTTACCCTGCATCACCCGCACGGTCAGATATATGCCTTCCCATTTATTCCCCCGCGCCCGGCGAAGGAGCTCGAGTCGTCGGGCAGGCACATAAAAGAGACGGGCCGCTGTCTTTTCTGCGACATGATAGGCGAGGAATTGAAGGATGGGAGGCGCCTCGTGGAGGGAAACGAGGATTTTGTCGCATTTATTCCGTTTTTTGCGCGTTACCCATATGAGGTCCACATATTCCCGAGGCGCCACAGGAGCAGCCTCCTGGAATTCGAGGAGCCTGAGAGACGGACATTTGCACGGATGTTAAAAACGGTAATGATGGCCTACGACAATCTATTTGGGTTCTCCTTCCCTTACATGATGATAATGCACCAGGCGCCGACCGACGGTGGGGATTACGCTCACTACCACTTCCACGTGGAATTCTACCCGCCCTACAGGACCGCCACGAAGCTCAAATACCTGGCGGGGTGCGAGTCCGGTGCAGGCACGTTCATAAACGATACCCTGCCGGAGGAGAAGGCGGAGGAGCTCAGGCGAAGCAAACCACATTATTTATGAGATTTACAAGCTACATTTTAATATGGGTATTCTTTAATATGCATATTCAATTGTTTAATATGGGTATTGATGGATATGGACTTTGATATGATATGGGTATTGATGGCATGGAGAGGAGAGACCGTAAGATGCCAGTCGCAGCCGAATCTTTACGTGCTGTTTTCTCGCGCGTTTACGGCGATGCGGTCGGCGTGCGAATCGCAAGGGCGCCTGGCCGCGTAAACCTCATCGGGGAGCACACGGACTATAATGATGGGTATGTGCTCCCGGTCGCAATAGACCGCCAGATCGTTGTTGCCGCCAAGCCCCGGCCTGACAGGCTCATAAGGCTTTATTCGCTTGACTACGATGTCCAGGTTGAGTTCGGCCTGGACCGGATCGAGTATGATTCGGAAAACAGGTGGAGCAACTACTTCCGTGGGGTCCTGAAGATGCTGGAGGACCGCGGAATCCAGTTGAAGGGGATGAATGCCCTCGTTGCCGGGGACGTCCCCCAGGGTGCCGGTTTGAGCTCCTCAGCCGCCTTTGAGGTGGCAAGCTGCTATGCTGCCCAGCTGGTCAGCGGTTTCCCGATGGATGCTATTGAAATGGCCTTGCTCTGCCAGCGGGCGGAGAATGAATTTGTCGGGGTGAATTGCGGAATCATGGACCAGTTCGCCTCCCGCCTGGCCCGGAAGGGACACGCCCTTTTCCTGGATTGCCGCACGCGCGCCTGGGAACAGGTCCCGATCCCGGCACGGGGCGTGAAGATTGTTATCTGCGACAGCGGCGTGCGCCGGGGCCTGGTTGATTCGGAGTATAATAATAGGAGGCGGGAGTGCGAGGCCGGTGTGGCACATCTTGAAAGGTTCCTGCCGGGCATTGCGGCCCTGCGCGACGTGTCCGTTGAGGAGTTTGAGAGATATGGCGGGGGGTTGCCGCCGGTGGTGAGGAAGAGGTGCGCCCATGTGGTATATGAAAATGCCAGGGTCGAGAGGAGCGTCGAGGCGCTCAGGTCCGGCGATGTCGGCGCTTTCGGGAGGCTGATGTATGAATCTCATGAAAGCCTGCGCGACCTCTATGAGGTCAGCTGCCCTGAGCTCGATGCCCTGGTGGATATCGCGCGCGGGCTGAGGGGCGTCCTGGGTGCGCGCATGACGGGCGCGGGGTTCGGCGGGTGCACTGTAAACCTGGTTGGGGAGGATGCCGTGGATGGTTTTTGCGCGGCCATGCTGGAAGGGTATGCCCGTGTCGCAGGGGAGGAGAGGGCCGGGAGGCTGAAGATATATGTAACATTAGCGGAGGATGGGGCCTCGGAGCTGTTTTGACCCTGAGTCCAGGACCTGTTTCTTGTCTTTCTACCAGGTTAGTTGTAAAATGGTAATAGGATCGTAGAACTCCAGGATTTTCAAAATCCGCATAAAGAGGGGGCCGGATATGAGCTGTTAGTGTTAGCTGGTATGATGCGGGGGGAAAATGGGGATTACTACTATAGCTGCATCGAAAAGCTATATCGAAATGCCTAAAGTTGCATGGAAATGTCTGGTTTCGTTGCTAAAGTGACGAAGTCCGGGGTTCCGAAATCTCGCGATTTTAGTCGTGGAGAGGTTCAAATCTCCCATATGTCATGATATCGTGTCATATCTTTCGTACGGCGGGATATCGATATAACGGGTGACGAATACGGGTGACGCATGATGTTGCATAGAATTTCTCTAGCGAGGTGAGAGTTGTGCTTGGCA
Source organism: Bacillota bacterium (assembly GCA_013178125.1). Taxonomy (NCBI): domain Bacteria; kingdom Bacillati; phylum Bacillota; species Bacillota bacterium. Next base: position 71,549 of record JABLXJ010000001.1, read on the forward strand.
ATGTTAACAGTGTCAAACGTTACGCTGCCGAGATGCTATTGCAACATATCGTTGAATACGTGGGACGTTCACCGGAAAGGAATTTGATGTGGCTATTTGATCTTGGTAGGAAGTTCGCCCCAAGCCCGGTACACAGGCGTCAGATTGCAGAACTCAAGCGTGCTATTCAGCTAAACCCCGCTCTGAAGGAATACGTAGGACGGGTCTTTGCCGAGACCCACCCCAATGTTATAAGGCGCCTCCTGGTGAACTATTTTGTCAATGCGATCCTCTTCGGGATCCCCAGGCAGAGACAGTTGGCCAGTGAGCTCGGGGTCCAGGTGCCATGGACTATTCTCATCGACCCGACCAGCGCATGCAACTTGAAATGCAAGGGGTGCTGGGCAGGGGAGTACTTCAAGCATGATACCATGAGCTTTGATCTCCTGGACCGTATAATATCCGAAGCCAAGGAGATGGGCATCTATTATATTGTGATGTCAGGCGGCGAGCCGCTACTCTACCCGTATTTGTTTGAAATCGCTGAGAAACACAGGGATGTTGCGTTTATGCTTTATACCAATGGCACGCTGATTGACGACAAAATAGCTGCCAGAATGGTCGAGCTCGGCAACATCTCTCCCGCAATAAGCATTGAGGGGGATCGCGAGCGGACTGACGCTCGCCGGGGAGCGGGGACTTTTGACCGGATTATGAGCGCTATGGATAGCTTGAAGCGCCATGGCGCCATATTCGGATTCAGCATAACGATCACGAGCGAGAATGCCTATGAGGCCTTTAGCGATGAATTCATAGACCTTATGATTCAAAAGGGAGCCCTATATGGCTGGTCGTTTCATTACATACCTATCGGCAGAGATCCTGACCTCACGATGATGGTCACCCCCGAACAGCGGGCATACCTTGCTGAGCGTGTCCCATATATCCGGCGGACCAGGCCCATCCAGGTTGCGGATTTCTGGAATGACGGCGAACTGACCGGCGGGTGCATAGCGGGCGGCAGGCGCTATTTCCATATAACGGCAAGAGGCGACGTTGAGCCGTGCGCGTTTGTGCATTTTGCTGTGGATAATATAAAGGATAAGAGCCTGAAGGATATCCTCCTGTCCCCGTTATTCAAGTCTTACCAGCGGCATCAGCCTGTGAGCGATAACCTGCTCCGGCCATGTCCTCTAATCGATGAGCCCAGGGCTTTGCGGGAGATCGTCAACAAGACCGGCGCTCGTCCCACCCACCCTGGCGCCGACGGGGTGTTTGATGAGAATGTGGCGAAAGCCCTCGATGAGCGGGCCGGGCGCTGGAAGGAGGTTTCCGATCCCATCTGGGAGCAGCGGGTGGCGAGGCGGCAGGGCTTGCAGGAGCGGGAGGGAGTTGCTGCCCAGCGCTAGATGAGCTAGATGAGTCTGTGTGGATGGATCTGTGCGCGTAAATTCCTAATTCGGAAGGTGATCGACAAGCTATGAAAGTCTTACTTATCCAGCCGAGACAGGGAGCTGGAGTCGGGTTCAAGAGCATGTCCGTCATTGAGCCCCTGGGGCTCGAGATGATTGCGGGGGCGCTCGAGCCCGAGCATGAAGTGAGAATACTGGATCTCTTCGACAGGGGAGAGCTTATGCCAGTAGTCAGGGAGTTCTCGCCAGATGCTTGCGGGATAAGCTGCTCATTCACCATCGATGTCTACCAGACCATATCCATCGCGCGTGCTATAAAGGATACCCTCAAACAAGTGAGCGTTTTTGTGGGGGGGCATCACGCCTCCCTCAACCCCTTTGATTTCCTTGACCCCTCCATTGATTTCGTCGTAGTGGGTGAGGGCGAGGCCACGACGGCCGAGGCCTTGAGGTGCCTGGAGCGGGGTGAGGATATCACAGGGGTCAAAGGCCTCGTGGTCAACAAAGATGGGTGCCAGGTATCCACCGGAGACAGGGCAAGCATTACCGACATGGACAAGCTACCCAGGCCGGCGCGCGAACTCACGCGCGATTACAGAAATGCCTATTTCCTCGGTTTCCAGAAGCCGACGGCGGCTCTGGAGACGGCGCGGGGGTGTCCCTATAGATGCAACTTCTGCAGCGTGTGGAGGTTCTACAGGGGGAGGTGCCGCGCTAAGAGCGCCGGGCGCGTCGTGGAGGAGCTTTCGGAGGTTAAAGAGGAGTATGTGCTCGTAACCGACGATAACTTCCTGATGGATGTGGAGAGGGCTGAGGAGGTGGCCAGGGGGCTGAAGGGCGCCCGGATAAAGAAGAAGATTACATTCCAGGCCCGCAGCGACACGATTGTGAAGCACCCGGATCTCATCCCCCTCTGGAAGGAGGCCGGATTATTTAAGGTCTTTATCGGTTTCGAAAAGGCAAGCGAGGAGGAGCTCAAGTCCGTAGAGAAGCGGAATAGCGTCGCAAACAACGAGAGAGCCCTGGAGATTCTGAATAAGCATAATATCGGTGTGGTGGCGTCCTTTATCGTCGATCCTCAGTATGATCAGAAGGATTTTGCCAGGTTGCGGCAGTACATAAGGGACAAGAGAATATATACCCCCTCCTTTTCGGTGTTGACACCGCTTCCGGGGACCGAGCTCTACACCAGGATGAAAGAGAAGCTCACAACGGCCAACCTTGAGTTCTATGATTTCATGCATGCTGTCTTGCCCACGCGCCTGAAACTCGATGATTTTTATAGGGAGCTTGCCCGGCTCTACATTTCCGCTTACCGGCGGCCTGAGTATATTCTCAAGAGTGCAGGGCATCTCGTTAAAAACCTTGCCACAGGTCGTATCTCATGGAAGCACCTCTTTAAGCTTATGGAATGTGGCTGGAGCTTCATCACCCCATCCAGCTACCTTGCTCCGCAACATGGGAATCCGGCCCGGCCATAGCCATAAAAAATGCATCAAACTTGCGTCCGAGGCTTTAACTCCCTGTCAAGAATTGGCTGCATCACGCCGAATTAAATTAGTATATTAGTAGATGTCTAGGAATATACTCGGAAACCCTAACAACCTCCATATGTTGTAGCCATCCTTAGTAATTATCCCAGTATATTGTTGGATGTAGACCCTTCGATAGAGTTTCCGAGCATATTCCTAGCGGGTAGGGACTATGAAAACCGTTATGCAGAGGGGCGAGATTAGAGACAAGACAGAGGTCTTCCCTTGCATCCCCCCGGGGAGAGCTCCCCACCAGGGTAAGCCCCCTGCACCAGGGAAAGCTCCCTGCCATCATAATTTCCCGTGGCTTAGCAGGAATGAAGAGAATTACGTCGAATTTCCTCAAAAAGGCATCATACCCGAATCTAGAGACATTTTCATCCTCTGCGGTGCCGCATCGCGGCATGGAGGTCTATCGTGAGTCCCCATTCAGCAGGTTTTGTAGGGCCTATAAGTCTATATATAAATGGTGCTCTATGGAAAAGCTGATTAGAGATATTGTCCTTTATCTTGATAGAAATCTCTCGTTGAGCCAGGACCAGCGGGAGATTGCGGAGTACGCCCTGTATAACATGTTGATCACATCCGGGACTGCGCTGGGGGTATTAGTAATAGGGAGCCTGGCCGGGGTGCTGCCGGAAGCGGTGATGGCTCTTGTAACGGGCGCGGTTTTCCGGTGGAGCACAGGGGGAGCTCATCTCCACAAGCCTTACAGGTGTATGATCATCTCTATCTCGATTCCGTTAATTATGGCATATATATCACGTATATCACGGGGGCTCTGGGGGCTTATGGGAGCAAAACTCATGGGAGCATATATGGCCGGCTCGAGCCAGGGAGCTATGCTGCTTGGCCTGGTAATCATCCTGTTTGTTCTATCATTTGTGATCATACGGCTTTACGCGCCTGCGGAGACCGAGAACAAGCCTATTTCCCCGGGCCAGCGGGCCAGGATCCGGACCTGGGCCTATCTTACTTTGCTTGCGTGGGCAGCAATCATGGTAATCATGAGCTTTTTTTATACCGGAGGGGGCATGACTTTAGTCATAGCCAGCTGTCTGGGTTTAACGTGGCAAATGCTAAGCGTGACACCGGTTGGCTACAGTATCCTATCCAGGGTTGATGGTGTTTTTGACGCTCTAGAAATGTCATTTGGGAGAAGGAGGAATAGGTGATGAGAAGGCTCATTCTCGGCGCCATAATGACGGGTCTGACCGTTATAGGGTTCGCTTCAGCTGCGGGTGCTTGCTTCCTATTCGGATATCAACCCAAGACTCCCGCCTGCCTGAGGAAGTAGGGCGGATTCCTATTCCGGGATATTGTAGCCAACCTGGTGTCCCCTTTTCACGGGGGTGTTGCGAATTGGTTGAGGGAGTGCTATTATGGGCGCTCTTTGCAGTTCCAGAAGGTCTGCTTATGGTTATAGCTGGCCTGGGGTTCCTGGGTGTAAGGCGTTCTCTTAGACGGGCTATTGCGGTAGGGTTGATCGTCGGCACAGCCACGGTGATTTTTAGGTCCCTCTTGCCCGGTGGGTATCATGTTCCTCTGGTATTATTATCCTATTGCGTTTCTGTGGGCCTAATCCTGAAAGTATCGGCTAAGACAGCCATCATAGCATGCTTTATTTCTTCCTTCCTTATCAACCTGGGGCAAGTGTTAATTATATCACCTGTCCTCAAGGTGCTAGGCTTGTCATTTGAGGATGCCCTGCGCAGCGTCTGGCTCCACATAGGATTTGGTTGGCTCGGTGATGCCATACTCTTTGTGGCTGCGATGCTTGTAACTCTGAGAAAGACTACGTTGATTCGGGTCCCGGAGTCGGAGCAACTGAGGGGTGCTGATAATCATGGACAATGAAGCACCTAAGAGGAACATCTATGACCCGCCTATTGAATTTGCGTTAATTGCCGGGATCGCAGTTGCTGCTCTGGCATTCCTAAATATGCTTCTTTTTCGATTCCCTGGTATTACATCCTTGGTAAGCATTATACCTGATTCCTTGATATATGCAGTATGTCTTAGCCTATTAACAGCCTGTTTCTTCCTAGTGGTAATAATGCGCGGGCGCATGCTCATGGAGCTCAGGAATAACCAGGAGAAGCTCATGCTCAGCAAGATGTATGAAGAGCGCTTCCGGCTGACTATTGATAATGCGCCGATCGGCATGGCCATAGTGATGACCAATGGTCGCTTTATTCATGTGAATCACGCGCTATGTGAGATGGTTGGGTATTCGCCTGGCGAATTGCTTGACCTGACCCTCCAGGACATCGTCCACCCCGACGATTTGGAGGCCGACCTCTCTTTGTGTGAAAACCTCCTTCAGGGGGAAATACCCAGATACCAGCTGGAGAAGCGCTTCACGCGCAAGGATGACAATATCATCGACGTTATGCTCAGCATGTCCGTGGTGCGAGACTCACAGGGGGTGCCTGTTCACCTCATCGCCCAGTTCGAGGACATCACCGAGCGCAGGAAGGCAGAGGAGCAGATCAGATATCTGAGCTTCCACGATAAGTTGACCGGCCTTTATAACCGGGCATATTTCGAGGAGGAATTGGACCGGTCATCACATGAACAGGGGCAGATGCCCTTGAGCCTCATCATGGGGGATGTGAACGGCCTGAAGCTGGTGAATGATATCTTTGGCCACCGGGAAGGGGATCAGCTTTTGATCAAGATAGCTCAGATATTGAAGGCTTCATGCCGGGAGGGGGATGTTATTGCCCGCTGGGGTGGGGATGAATTTGCCATCATCTTGCCCCGGACCACTGCAAAAGCTGCCACGGAGGTTGTTGCGAAGATAAGAAAGGCGTGCAACGAGGCCGGCGTGGTCCCGATACAGCCAAGCATCGCCCTGGGGGCTGCGACCCAGGAGGAGGTCGCGGAGGATATTCAGGATGTCCTCAAGGAAGCCGAGGACCGGATGTACCGCAGCAAACTGATGGAGGGCAAGAGCATACGCAGCTCCATCATATCGTCCCTCCAGCGGACGCTGGCCGAGACTACTCATGAAACGGAGGAACATGCTTGGCGCCTGCAGGACCTGGCCTTGCGGGTGGGTCATGCCCTGGGACTGACGGACAGCAAACTGGATGAGCTGGTTCTCTTAGCTGTGCTGCATGATGTAGGTAAAGTGGCAATACCTGATAGCATTCTCATGAAACCGGGGCCTTTGTCACCTGAGGAGTGGGGGATCATGCAGAAGCATCCAGAGATAGGCTATCGTATCGCACAATCCTCCTGTGAGCTGGCCCATATAGCCGAGGGGATCCTGGCCCACCACGAGCGCTGGGATGGAATGGGTTATCCCCGGGGACTCAGGGGTGACGAGATACCGCTTCTCTCACGCATAATAGCCATTGTCGATGCATATGACGTCATGACCCACGAGAGGCCTTACAAGGCCCCGGTGAGCCCGCAGGAGGCTCTGGAGGAGCTTAAAAGATGCGCCGGCGGGCAGTTTGACCCGAAGCTTGTCGATATATTCGCGAATGTGGTCGTATCGAAGCCAGCCTGCGCAGTAACGGTTTCAGCCTGATCCGATCCATTTTTCGATCGAGATTCGTCTTTTTGAATTTGGGCTTGTCTACTTGTGTTTCCCCCTAATTTTTATTGTTTACTTGCTTCTCATCGAAAGGAGGTCTGTGCCGCCACCTCACGGGAGGACTATGCGTCGACTCGCGTGGACCACGCGCGGGCCACGCCCCGCGTGAATGTTCTCCCGGGCGGCGAAGAGGTATGTCCGCAGTAAAAGTGATCTGTCTTGGCGAGCTCTTGATTGATTTCGTGGCCCTCGAGAAGGACGCCTCACTCGAGGAGACCTCGGGTTTTGCAAAGGCGCCGGGCGGCGCCCCGGCCAACGTGGCGGTCGGGGTGCAAAAGCTCGGCACCCCCGCCGGATTCATAGGAAGGGTGGGGGATGACCAGTTTGGAAGATTCCTTGCAGGCGTGCTTAAGACCCACGGCGTGGATGTCTCCCGGGTCACATACGACCCCTTTGCCAGGACGACCCTTTCTTTCGTGGCAAGGCGGAGCGATGGCACACGCGACTGCATGTTTTACCGCAACCCCGGGGCCGACATGATGCTGTCGAGTGATGATATGGATGAGGCCTATTTCCGCGGGGCGCGTATCTTCCATTTCGGCTCCATAAGCCTGATAGCCGGGGAGAGCAAGAAGGCAACCCTCAAGGCCCTGGAGCTCGCGCGGGCGGGCGGCCTCATCGTTTCATACGACCCGAATCTCAGAATAATGCTCTGGGACTCCCCTGAACGCGCCCGGGCCGAGATACTCGGCGGTTTCAAGTTCGCTGATATTGCAAAGGTCAGCGAGGAGGAGTGGGAGTTTATAACGGGCACGCGGGATCTCAAGGAGGGGGCGGAATTCCTTCTTGGCCTTGGCCCCAGGTTGGTTGTGGCGTCGCTCGGCGAGAGGGGATGCTACTTCAACGACGGGCGGAGGGAGGGTTACTTCCCCGCATTCAAGGTGGAGGTCCGGGATACCACCGGGGCCGGAGATGGGTTTGTGGCGGTTATATTGAGCGAGGTGACGCGTTTCCTCGAGGCCGGGGAAACCCTTGATGAGATCATAGCCAGGAGGCTCGATGACATTCTGGTGTTTGCAAACGCCGTTGGGGCGCTTACAGCCTCCAAGATAGGCGCGATCCCCGGGCTCCCGACCCGGGAAGAGGCGATGGCGTTTATGCGAGAACGGTTGGGGGAGCAACCATCGGAGGAGCGGTCGCTGGGGCAGCGCTCCGGGGAACAGCGACCTGGAGCGGAACAGCGGCCCGGGCCCGGGGCATCTGAGTTTTCGCCGGAGGAGCTTGCCGGCATGATAGACCACACGCTCCTCAACCCCCAGGCCACCCTGGGGGATGTCGATCGGCTCTGCGAGGAGGCCCGCCGGTATGGTTTTGCTGCAGTGGCGGTGAACCCGGCGATGGTTGAATTCTGCGCCCGGCGGCTTGCAGGGAGCCGGGTTGGTATCTCGGCCGCTGTTGGATTCCCGCTCGGCCAGGCTACGACGGAGGCGAAGGTCTTCGAGGCCAGGGATGCCATAGCAAAGGGGGCATCCGAGGTGGACTTCGTCATAAATATCGGCAGGCTCAAATCCGGAGACCTGGATTATGTAGAGAGGGAGATCAAGGCGGTCGTCGAGGCCTGCAGGGGCCACATAACCAAGGTCATCCTCGAGACCTTTTACCTTACGGATGAGGAAAAGGCCGCCGTGGTGGATATGGCCATCCGGGCGGGTGCAGATTTTGTGAAGACGTCTACGGGCTTTGGTCCCGGAGGGGCCACCCTCGAAGATGTGGCCCTGATGAAGCGGATTGCCGGCGATAGAATAGGCATAAAGGCATCCGGCGGCATAAGGACCCGCGAGGATGCCTTGAGGTTCATCGCGGCTGGAGCTACCCGGATCGGGACGAGCAGGGGGGTCGCGCTGGTCGCGCCGACGGAGGGGTAGGGGTGACTCCCCCCTGGCCCCTGTTTCTGGCCATGGACCTCCAGCGGTGGCATCAATATCGTCCAATGCCGCAGGCCTTGAAAGCCAGGGCCGCCACCCGCTCCCCGATCCTTGGCTTTAGAGCCGGGCTACCGGCATCTACAATGACCCCGGCGAACTCATGCCCTAAAATCATGTCAGGCGGATTCGGTTTATCATAGCCGAGGGTCTGCTTGGCCCATGGGTTTTCCCCGTTGAAGTAACGGAGATCGCTGCCGCATATCCCGCACGCCTTGACCTCAATTAAAACCTCGTCCCCGGCCAGCACGGGACGCGGTATGTCTTCAACCACGAGAGAGCGCGGTTCCTTGAGCACTACTGCCCTCATCGAAAATCCCCCCAATTCCCTATGACACATGTGCCGCATGAACATGATATGACTTCGATGACCGATCGGGTTTTCCTGCTATATGGGCGATCCAAGATGGTCGATCGAAGTGGCAGGAATGATGGACTTGAAGGCACAAGCTCCGGTCAAAACTGCCGTACGTAAGAGCGAGGCGACGTCGACTAACATAAAGGCCTAAGAAAACATGGAGATTCACCTTATGCATATTTGAGTTTGAGGAAATCTATCCCCTCGCGGAATTCCGCTATGAACCAGAAAGCTTTTTCGATTTAAGTTCATACAGAATTTTTGAAGTCTATTAGGAGGAATTAAGGAATCAATGTCGAATTATTAAAGTAGCAACCTGAGGAACGATGTTCCACAATGTGCAACATATCAAAAGATAACAAATTGGATGATAGGGGAGACAGGGTCTATTGACATTACATCGGATTGAATCAGTGGCAAAGGCACTACAGATATTAACATTGTTTGGAATAGATAAACCTAAGTGGAGAGTTACCGAAATTGCACGCGAATTAGGAATGCAAAAAAGCACAGTCCACCGATTGTTGGCCACAATGCAAGAATATGGTTTCGTTCGTAAAGACACTGAAGGGGCCCATTACAGTCTTGGCTTGAGAATTTTTGAGCTGGGGAGTCTGGTATTTAGTACCTTAGACTTGCGTAATATAGCAGTATCTTATTTACATAAATTGTCAAATCAATGTGGAGAGACTGTACATATCGGTGTTTTGAATGAAGTTGAGGTCATGTCAATCGAGAGCGTGGAGACTCAAAGCGGATTAAAGTCAACAATAATTGTGGGAAAACGAGCGCCCCTTTATTGTACCGGTGTAGGTAAAGCCTTACTGGCTTTTCTACCGGCTGATGAACGTAATAAGATAATTGATCGTCTTCAGTTTCAGAAGTTTACAGCTAATACGATCATTGATAAAGAGGTGTTAACTAAAGAGCTAGATGATATTCGTTCCCGCGGCTATGCTGTAGATAATATGGAACATGAGGTTGGGGTGCGTTGTATTGCTGCACCAATTTGGGATCGAACGGGTAAAGTTGTAGCCTCATTGAGTGTTTCGGGTCCAAGCATTCGTATTACTGAGGAGCGTATACCAGAACTTGCCAGACTGGTAGTGTCAACTACGAAAGATATATCAGCGGAGCTCGGAGCCCATGGCGTGTAGATGCTGTCGCTATAGCGAAATCGAGGGGGCGAGGAAGGGGAGGTAAGTAAGGATTACAGTAGCGGAGGAACTCTCGACCATATATGGTATAATGTAAAAGTCTCAATACCAAAACAATACAAAATATCTAGGAGGATAAAAGATGTCCAAATTAAATGACGTTCTGGGCGAAGTATTACTCCCCTTGGTTACACCATTCGATTCCAGTGGGAAGTTGAATCTCGAGGCAACCGAGAGGCTCATTAATTACCTTATCGATAAGAACTACATGGATTCCCTGATCGTCACTGGAACCACAGGAGAGTTCTACGCACTTACCTTTGACGAGAGAATTCAGATGTTAAAAGCTGTGAAGGAGATAGTAAACGGGAGAGTGCCAATCATAGCCGGCACCGGGTCCGCCTATACACTCGAGACGATAGAGCTCACGAAGAGAGCCGAAGAACTCGGATACGACTGCGTTATGGTAGTCTCGCCTTACTACCAGAAGGCTACTCAAGAGGGATTATACCAGCATTTTAAAGCAGTTGCTGAGTCCACTAGGCTTCCCGTTATGCTGTATAATATTCCGCTCTTCACCGGGGTGAATATTGAAGCCGAAACATTAGCCAGGTTAGTGGAAATACCTAACATCAAGGCCATCAAGGAGGAAGCTGGAATAAATCCTATACAGACGACGGATTTCCGAACTGTTGCTCCCCCGGACTTTACGATATATTGCGGCGATGATACTATGGTCCTCCAGACCTTACCACAAGGAGCTGTAGGAGTAGTTAGTGGGGGATCGCATGTTATAGGGGATATGATGAGACAAATGATTCGATCATACAAGAATGGAGAAAATACCATGGCATCAGAACTATATTTTAGAATGATGCCATTCTTTAAGGCTCTAAATCAGAATGACCGAGTAAATCCGATACCTTTATTGAAAGACGCCGTTACAATCTCCTCGGGCATAGATGTTGGTAAACCACGACTCCCTTCACTCGGTGCCACTGACGCTGAAAAATCCCTATTGAAACGTGTTCTATCTGACATTGGTAGGCTATCGGAGTAGGCGCTTTTGTTATTCTTAGGCGCCTCAGTGGTAGATCTGAGGCGCCTGGCAGTGATCACAGGACTTGGAGCATTTTTGAAGTCGTTAGTCTAGGGGTACACCAGCTTTTGCGCGTCAAATTATGCATAATTCGTGGCATTTCCTCATGGCATACTGATGTCATCGCCTGGTCGATGGTTACATCATGTTAGATAACATGAAAAGGTCCGGGTGTATCAAGGGTTTCCGGCCTTCTGTAGACGTAACTAGGAAACTCCCGCTAGCGCCTATGTTGTGACCTACAGCGCCACGGATCATCGTCGGACACATAACTACATGCGACCAGCTTACACTGTCTATATACTAATATCTAAACATCACAAGGAGATAAAGTTATGGGCGAATATCAGTTAATGATACCTGGTCCAGTAGAAGTGAATTACGAAGTGTTATCTCAGATGAGTATCCCCGTTAGGTGCCATTACGGCGAGGATTGGGCAAAAATATATAATGAAACCGTAGAGTTATGCAAGAAAGTTGTAGGGACGCAAGAGGACCTTTTCATATACGTGGGCTCTGGCCATGCAGGATTAGACGCAGCCATAGGGAGCCTTTTAGAAGAAGGCGATAAAGTACTTATCCCCGTAAACGGCTTTTTCGGATACAGACTGGCTGAGATTGCCGCTTCATACATGGCTAGGGTTTCTCTTAAGGAAATCGAATGGGGGAAGCCTATTTCCACTGATGAAATTGAATCCGAACTGATAAATGATACAGGCATTAAAGCAGTCTTAATTGTTCATCATGAAACCTCTACCGGGGTCGTAAATCCAATTCGAGAAATTGCGGCGATCTGCCAGAAGAAAGACGTGCTTCTAATCGTGGATACAGTATCCTCTCTGGGCGGTCTCGAGGTCAATATGGATGAATGGGGTATAGATATATGTGTGTCCGCCTCGCAGAAATGTCTAGCCGCCCCCCCGGGCCTCATGTTAGTTGCAGTAGGCCGACGCGCCTGGGAAAAAATGCAGAAGCGTAGGTCTCCAGTAAGAGGATGGTACCTAAATCTCTTGAAGTGGAGGGAATATGCTGATAATCAACGGATGGTCCAACCGTATTTTATAACAATGGCGGTCAATAACGTTCTCGCTCTGAGAAAAAGTGTTGAGCAGATTTTGGAGGAAGGCCTTGAGCGACGTTTCGAGAGGCACAGAGCTATTGGTGCAATGGTACGGACGCGGATCCGCCATCTCGGTTTGGAAGTCCTGGCAGATGAAAGCGCGGCCTCGGGGTTGGTTACCGCAGTGAAGCTCCCACCGGATTTAAGTGCAATCGATCTAATGGAATTCTTGAGATCTCGATATAACATCCTGGTAAGTAACGGATTAGGGCCTTACGTGAATAAAGCTATTCGAATAGGGCATATGGCGAGGGGGGCAGCGCCGGATCGTGTTATACCTCTTTTATTTGCAATAGAGGAATGGTTAAAACAGGTTCGTTCATATAAGGCGCAAGCCGTTATGGATAGTTCGTCTATACATATGGACCTCTATAATCATTAACACGATGTCTCAGAAGATGAAAATGATCGAGGGAGGACATAGAAAGGGGCAATATATCCTCATGGTTATTGGGATTCCAAAGGAAATTAAAGATAATGAAGATCGCGTAGCTGTGACCCCCGCTGGCGTGAGGGAACTGGTACGTCATGGGCATAAGGTTCTTATAGAAATGTCCGCTGGCGAAGGAAGTGGTATCCCAGATGAAGAGTATCGGGCATCAGGAGCGGAGATATTGGCAACAGGCGCTGATGTATATGAACGTGCGGACATGATTGTAAAAGTCAAAGAGCCTTTGCCTTCAGAATATGGATATATCCAGTCCGAGCAGATTCTTTTCACCTATCTTCATTTAGCTGCCTCAAAGGATATGACTATCAAGCTTTTAAGGGAAAATGTCGTCGGTATCGCCTATGAGACGATCCAGATGCCGGACGGATTCCTACCGCTTTTGACCCCAATGAGTGAGATCGCCGGCCGGATGTCTGTGCAGATTGGGGCGCATCATCTAGAGAGGGCTTTTGGGGGGCGGGGAGTCCTGCTGGGCGGGGTCCCAGGGGTTCCTCCAGCGGAAGTAGTCATTATCGGAGGTGGTATGGTTGGAACTAATGCTGCCAGAATAGCGCTGGGAATGGGGGCACACGTTACTATTCTAGACAAAAATCTTCAGAGGTTGCGGTTTTTAGATGACATCTTTCTCGGGAAAGTTGTCACCATGGTATCAAACTCATATAACATCGAAAGGGTAGTCCCCAATGCCGATTTGCTTATTGGTGCCGTCCTGATTCCTGGGGCAAGGGCCCCACGGGTTGTCTCAGAAGAGATAGTGAAAACTATGAAGTCTGGTTCGGTTATAGTTGATGTAGCTGTTGATCAGGGCGGATGTGTGGAGACGATTGATCGGGTCACGACACATAGCGAACCCACATATATGAAATACAATGTTGTTCATTATGCTGTTTCAAATATTCCAGGGGCTGTTGCCCGCACGTCTACATATGCGTTAACAAATGCCACCTTACCATACATATTACATATCGCAAATAAAGGATTTAGACAGGCAGCTTTAGAGGACGGGGCTTTAGCTCGGGGTCTTAATGTGATTAATGGTAAAGTGGTTCATAAGGGCGTGGCCGAGGCACATAATCTATCTTACACTGCGTTGGAGGAGGTTTTCTCCAGCACCGCCATAGCTATTTAATTCTGAGACCTACTCACGCTGAGATAAATCTGGACGCAATCCAACACAATTTGAGGAGATGAGAAAGAGTAATGAAACCAGCAGAGTTGAGATCAAAAATCAAGGGCGTTATAAACATAATGCCCACCCCGTTCAGCGCCGATGGGAGTCTGGATAAAGAGGGGTTGCGCAAAAATGCCCGGTTCCTGGTGGAGAGATTCAGGGGAGAAGACGCAGTAATAGTAACTACTGGAAGCACAAGTGAGTTCTATGCTATGAGTGATGAAGAGTGCAAGACCGTTGCTAAGATAGTGGTGGAAGAGGTAAATCACGAGTTACCCGTAATTGTGGGTTCCGCCAGAGCGGGCACGGAACCTACCATAGAAATGAGCAAGTACGCTCAGGAAATTGGGGCAGATGGGGTAATGATAGTTCTGCCATACTATCATATTCCCTCACGAGAAGGGCTTTACCGCCACTACAAGCGTGTAGCGGAGAGCATTGATATCGGGATAATGATCTATGATAACCCGTTCACCAGCAAACTCTGGGTAGACCCTGACTTGATGCAGATGCTATCCAAAATCGATAACATTGTGGCCTGTAAGGAAAACACTACTGACATGGGACAGTTCTATAGCATGCTGAAGAAGGTATCCCCCGAGGATATGATAATTGTCACTGGATTGAGTGAACTGTATTACTCCTTTCTGTGGATTTGGGGGTGCCGTGGCTTTATCAGTAGCACGATTTCCAACTTTTCTCCCGAACTAGCGCTCAGTGTTTACAAGGCGGGAGCAGCCGGGGATATTGAAAAGCTCAGAGAGTCGGTGGATAGACTGATGCCATTCAACGAGCTTATGGTCAAGATAGGCAAACGGCGGGGGCCTCTACCCACCATATTGTCACCGGCAACTACTCCGGTCGAGCAACCGATCTACATTGCCTTAACAAAACAAGCAATGAATCTTGTGGGGTTGGCAGGAGGTTATCCGCGTGACCCGATGGACCGGCTGATCGAAGATGAAGTTGATGAACTGAGAGTTGCTCTTAAAGAAATGGGATTGGTCAGTTAATAAGAGTCAAGGGATAGAAGACTACCGCACAAGTGAATCCTGATCGGTCGATCGGTGCGGTAAGGTGGAGACTTATCTAGTACTGAGATCGCCAGTTATCTTCAACTTGGAAGCCAAATATGCCCCACGGGAGGTGAAATCCTATAAGGCTGTTTTTCTTGGGTGATCAGCTCGAGTCCTAATAAAGTTCAAATATGGATTTTGGGAAGCAAATTATTTAGGAGAAATTTCTAGGAGGGAGATACTATGAGAAAACATCTTCATGCACGTGGTCGCCTAGTTGTTATTATGTTGCTTGTGACCTGTATACTAGGCTTAAGCAGTCTGGCAACGGCCCAAGATCTGCTAGATAAAATCATGACGCGGGGGAAATTAATCGTTGGTGTCTCACTGACTTCTCCAATTGTGGCATTTAAGGAACCTAATGGTACGCCTGCAGGTTTTACCGTTGATCTGGCTAAGCTCATAGCTGAGGAACTAGGCGTAAAAATTGAATTCCAGGACTATGAGTGGCAAGGCTTAATACCTGCTCTGCTTACGGACAAGGTAGACATCATCACAGCTCAGATGTCGGCCACGTTACAACGGGCCATCAAAGTTACATTTAGTCAGCCGTGGCTTTATACGGGAACTTGTGCGGTAGTTCGTAGGGATTCTCCCTACAAACACTGGTACGATCTGAACAAGCCCGGTATTGCAATAGGGGCGAACGCGGGTTCCGTGGGGGCCGCTGTTGTAAAGGAGTTTTTACCTAAGGCTACCTTGGTCACCTTCCCAACGGACGCTGATTTCCTTGCGGCACTTAAAGCTAAACGCGTAGAGGCAGTCATGACCGATCAGCTCATCGGGGTGGCGTATGGCAAGGAGCCAGGGCTTCGGTTCATCAACGAGATCATCAAGCCAGACTTTTATGCCTTTACTCTGCGTCCGGAGGATGTTCATATGTGGCAATGGTTGAACCTTTTCTTCGATGTAATAAAGGCAGATGGTCGATATGCAGCTATTTACAAGAAGTGGATGGGTGAGAGCTGGAAACCAGAGCCGAGACCATGGTAATTCCCGTTAAAGTGTAGCAACTGGGGGCAGGGGGTAAAGATGCCATACCTCTGCCCCGATGCTTTGCTATATTTGCAGGTGTAAGAGGAGAGGATCGCGTGAATTGGCATTTCATTATATCTCACTTACCGGATTTCGGTGAGGGACTTAAAGTGACATTATATGTGAGTCTCGTCAGTATGGGGTTTGCTTTTGTGACAGGCGGACTTGCAGGTACGGTACGTGCTCTTCGTATTCCGGTCTTATCTAGCTTATCAGGGGGTTACGTGGCGTTCATTCGATCCACCCCCCTTCTAGTTCAGCTCTATATAATTTTCTATGGACTTCCTTCTTTACATATTATATTAACGCCATTTTGGGCTAGCGTTATAGCCCTTACATTAAATAGCGGAGCATACATAGCAGAGATTGTAAGGGGAGCTATTGAATCGATACAACGTGGACAATGGGAGGCGGCTATGAGTCTTGGGATGAACCGACTCCAGCAAGTTCGACTAGTCATCATCCCACAGGCAGCCCGGAATGTTATCCCCCCTCTTGTGGGTCAATTCTCGTATCTTATTAAGGATACGAGTATATTAGGCGTAGTCTCATTAGTTGAATTGACACAAGTATCTGCGAACCTTCAGGCGACTAGTTTCTTACCGCTAGAGTCTTTTATACCAAGTTTATTCCTTTATGAGGTCTTGATTATCACTTTGCTCATAATCTTTCAAAGACTTGAAAGACGTTTCGGTTTTGAAACCTGAAATTGAAATTGATATTGATATTGATATTGATAATGAAGTCTATGCTTATCTCGAGAATCTGAGGATACATGGAGGTTGGAGAACATTTTGTCGGGAATATAAGGTGGGTGAATAGATAAAATGATTGAATTAATAAGGAGTATAGGCTGGACCCTCTGTCATGGCTTTGTCTATACCGTCTTGCTGAGTATAATATCCTTAATATTCGCTTTGCTGGTAGGATTAATTGGGGGTATCATCAGGGCTGAGAAAGTCCCGTTTTTAGAACGTGTGGTGTTTTCATACGTATATGTAGCCCGGGCCACGCCGTTCCCAATGATTCTTTTTACCGTATATTTTGTATTGCCAGCGTTTGGGATACAGCTTTCGAATATCCAGACGGCTATAATTTGTCTAGTATTTCATAGTGGGGGTTATATCACTGAAATTATCCGTCGATCTATCCAGTCTATTACAAAGGGCCAAAGGGAAGCGGCCATGGCACTTGGAATGAATAGCTACCAGCGATTACGTCTTGTTATCCTTCCGCAAGCGTTGAGGGTGATGTTGCCTCCCCTAGCGGGCCAGTTGATTCTTCTTGTTAAAGATACCTCGGTTATATCACTTATAGGGGTCACTGAAGTAACCCGGGTTGCGCGGCAAATGATGCAGACAATCTATCAACCATTGGGGATTTTAGCTTTAACTGCGATATTTTACTTTATTGTATGTTATCCGCTTGGACTTTATTCTAGTTATGCGGAACGTCGGCTATTGTCTAAGGGCTTTGGGAACCTCAATTAACGAAATACCAATTATCGGCCATTTATCCCTGGAACTCAGGGTATGACATTACGCGAGGTGTGAATCAGGATGGCAGTATTAGAACTTAAAGAGGTTACTAAGAAATTCGGTAATTTGCAAGTGCTCCGAGGGATTAACTTAACCGTGGAGGAGGGGGAAACGGTAGTAATATGCGGAGCAAGCGGAGGCGGTAAAAGCAC
Organism: Bacillota bacterium; assembly: GCA_013178125.1. Taxonomy (NCBI): domain Bacteria; kingdom Bacillati; phylum Bacillota; species Bacillota bacterium. The sequence goes on from JABLXJ010000001.1 coordinate 89,158, forward strand.
CCTTCTCAGGTGTATCAACAGGATCGAGAGAATAGATTCAGGGGAGATTATTTTTGAGGGGATGTCTATCTACGCCTCAGACCAAGATATACATAAGCTCCGGCAACGTATAGGTATGGTATTCCAGCATTTTAACCTTTTCCCTCATCTTACGGCGCTTGAGAACGTTACCTTGGGTCCTGTTCATGTATTACGAATGCCTAAAGATAAAGCTATCGAAAAGGCTATCGGGCTTTTGCAAACAGTCGGTCTCAGTGATAAGGCTAATTGTTACCCAGCGGCCTTATCGGGTGGCCAACAACAGCGTGTCGCTATAGCACGAGCTCTAGCAATGGACCCACATCTTATATTATTTGATGAGCCAACCTCTGCCCTTGACCCGGAGATGATCAAGGGGGTATTGGATATTATGGTTTCTCTTGCAGAAGAGGGTAGAACAATGATTGTAGTCACTCATGAAATGGGATTTGCGCGGGAAGCGGCAGACCGGATAGTATTTGTTGATGGGGGTTATGTTTTAGAGGAAGCCCCACCAGAGGAATTCTTTAGTCACCCTCGACATGAGAGAACCAAGAAATTTCTCTCGGAAATCCTTTCGATTTAGTGATGTCTGGCAGCATTGGACTTACACCTGGTTTGTGATGGTTTTGAACAGTTATTGGTGGTATGGATCCAGCCCATGTGGGGAGGGCCCATAGTCCTCCCCTACTTAACTTGAGCGAGTGATAGATGAGCTTGTCCTTTAACGGACGCCTACCAATTTCCCCAGGACAAGCTAGGAGATGCTACTAAACCCCCGGCCCAACTCAATGCCAGGGCTATTTCTTCCCACTACTGACATTTCTTCCGGCATTTCCGACGACATTTTTCGCGTAAGAGGCCTAACCCTTACAGGCGTGCCTGACTAAGAATGGAGCCTGGCACTTTATGGGAGGCGCTATTAATTTTTTTGGACACTCGTTAGTATTAAGGCAGGAGATTTACTACTGATATAGAATATATAGATATATCAATATGCAGAGTATAACTATATAATTACTATCAACGTGATTGCTGTCGCCAGTAAAGCATGTACACAGATACAAGGCGTGTAGTTAGTCGAGCTTCTATAGGGCGGTGTTATTCTTGCAGCATGTAAACAGGGATAATCCAATTCCGTTATACGTTCAAATCAAGGATTTTTGGAAAAGGCGAATTGAGAGTGGCGAGTTGCAACCCGGGGATCAACTCCCTGCAGAGCAGGATTTATGCGAGCAACACGGGGTAAGCCGCATAACCGTGAAACAGGCCATAAATGCATTAGCATCCGAAGGTCTAGTGATCCGTCACCAGGGGCGCGGGACCTTTGTCGCGAGTCGAAAATTTCAACAGGACCTCCTCAGGTTGACGAGCTTCACCGAGGATATGTCCCAACGCGGTTTGATGGCAGGCGCGCGGTTGCTTAGCAAGCAAATAGTTCCTGCAACGTCAGAGCTGGTAAAAAACCTCGGTGTGCTTGAAGGTGGAAAGCTGCTTTGCATAGAGCGTGTCCGACTTGCGAATAACGAACCGTTAGCGCTTGAGACTGTATACTTCCCATACGACCTGTGTCCGGGATTATTGGACGAGGATTTGCAAAGCCAATCAGTTTATAATTTGCTCGAACAAAAATACGGTTTAACCCTTTACAGGGCTGAACAATTCCTGGAGCCAGGTCTCGCCACGGCCCGGGAAGCCCGCCTTTTACAAATCTCCAAAGGGGATGCCGTGCTATTGATCGAGCGTGTCACTTACTTAAAAGATGGACGGCGGGTAGAATTCGCAAAATCAGTCTACCGTGGTGATAAATATAGATTCCACGTCATGTTAGAAAGGCCGACACTGAACCCGTCTAGATAATAACTTATGGGAGTTATTATTTTTCTCTATCTCTAGTCTAGATTATGGAGGGTACTTGAAAGGGCTGCCTCAAAAACATTGAGATACGAGGTGAGATTTAATGGGATATCCCGAATAGATGAAGTAGGCTTATCATGTAGGCTTATCATACTGTCAGGGGAACAGGGTTGTAAAGCCGTAAAAGAAGACTTATGTCCAATGTATATCAGACTGTTAATCTATCAACTTGCGAGGTGTTTACTTTATGAAGCTATCATTCGAGATTTGGCCCAATGATCCATACGCTGAGATGGGAATAGTGGGGGTGCCGATTAACTCTTGGGGGGACAAGCCCATAGAATGGTGCGTCGCAAAGGTCGCTGAATATGGTTATAAGGGCGTCGATTTCTTCTATGATAAGTTCCTGGAGCTGCCACCCGATGAGTACGACAGGGTATCCAAAACGCTCGGGGATTTCGCGGCATCTAAAGGTCTTGAAATCCCGTCAATCGGCGCCCACCATCTGGTTTTAAGTCCACGTGCATGGGAAAGGAAACCGCGAATTCAAACCGTGAAAAGGGCCATAGACCTTGCGGCGTCGATTCGAGCAAAGACCGTCGTTGCCTACATAGCAGGGTATTATAATCCACCGACTTATATGCTTATGTCCCGTAAAGAAGCGACGCGCATATTTGTGGAAATGGTGAAGGAGTGTGCCGAGTATGCAGGTGAGCGCGGACTCACATTTAGCATTGAGCCGCACCAGGAGACCCTTATTAATACACCGGATGCTACGCTTGAGATTATTGATCAGATAGGGCTCGATAACATCAGAGTCACCATAGATTTTGGCGGGCTTGAGCTGGGGATGAAGCCACATATGCCGATACGCGAGGCTTTGTCCAAATTCGGGAAGCTCATTAACCACGTCCACGCCAAGGATATTACCGGTGTCATAGGACGTTGGAATATGTGCTGGTTTGGTGGCGGAATGGTCAACTTTAAGGAATATGCTGATGCGTTTAGAGCGATAGGCTATGATGGATATATTTGTGTAGAGTGGGAGGGTTGGTTCAGAGGAGGGCTCGAAGGCGTCGGTGACATGGCCGGGCACGGCCTCGGGGATTTTGATCGGGTAGCTGTGGAGGCGAAGGAGTTCTTGGAAAGGTATTTTGCGTAGAAAAGCTCTCCCGCACGGGATATATGGATTGAAGGCGGGGTGAGAATGGCATCAGTGGAGGGTAATTTGGCGGTGAATTCGGTTATTGCAACTAAATTAATTTAAAAAGGAGATAACATTCGGGGAGGTAAGCCTAAAATGAAAAGCCTTACAAGGCTAATTACCGTTGTGGTCGCTTGCGTGTTACTGTTGGGGGCCGCCAGCTCTTTAGGGTTTGCCGCCAGTAAGCCCGTTGAGATCACCATCTGGCACATGGAGCAGCCCCCACATAGGGTCAAGCAGTTCCAGGCAACCATCGACAGATTTAACAAAGAAAATCCCGATATCTTTGTCCGGCAACAGGTAATAGACTGGATGGAGGCCTACACCAAAGCCATGGCAGCGATCCAGTCCGGCAATCAACCGGAGCTGCTTTTCACTATCCCGGATTTCACGACAGTTATTAAGCAGTCCGGGGCTGTTCAACCCGTTGATGATATCATCCAAGAACTCAACAAGAAGTATCATTTTATCCAGGCAACCTTGGATCCTTATCACTATGATGGGCACTACTGGGCGGTCCCAACTTATGGAATGGTTCATATGTTGTGGTACCGAAAGGACCTGTTTAAGAAGGCGGGTCTTGATCCGAATTCCCCGCCGAAAACATGGAACGATTTAAAGGCTGCGGCTGCCAAATTAACTAAGGGCAAGATTTACGGCATTGGACTTCCTGCCAGCAAACATATGTATACAGATCAGGCTATATATAGCTTTATGATAACTAACAAAGCTGAGCATATATTCGGACCGGATGGGAAGGTTATTTTCGATAATCCTAGAACTGTGGAGACGTTCGAGTTTTATAAAGAACTCTCCGCATATTCTCCCCCTGATAGCACCAGCTGGAGCTGGGCAGAGCCTCAGCTGGCATTCAATAACGGCACCCTCGCGATGGCCATAGAGAAGGGGCAATTCCTTGGCCCATTCGAGAAGGAATCCGGTGTTTCCTGGGAGAATTTAGGTGGGGCCCCTGTGCCGTGGCCAGCCGACGGACAACGTGGGAGCATATTCTATTCTAATGGGGTAATGCTGCTAACCAAGAACAAGGCTAAGGTAGAAGCCGTGAAGCGTTTCCTCAGCTACTTGTTTGAGCCGGAGGTCAATGGAGAGTGGCTTACGGGAATGGAACCCGGTCTTTTCCTTCCTGTTACTGAAGCAACAAGTGACTCCAAAGCCTTCTGGAAGAACGCGATCGTTGCTAAATACCCTAAGCTTGTAAAGTTGATGATCGAGCAGTCCAGCTATGGGAGGCTATTTGGATTCACACGTGACAAAGTTGATCCCAATATTGGGAAGATATCGGGGCAGAATATTTTAGCTCAAGTAGTCCAAAAGGTGATAGTTGAAAAGATGAGCCCTGATAAAGCGGTGAAATGGGGAGCCGACCAGATGAGGGCGGCAGTAGGACAATAATAAATAGACGCTAGTGCTAGATAACTGCTATGGGATAACCCTATAGCCTGCGGAGGGAGAGACCCCGGGGTATCTCCCTCCGTGTCCATCATACGGGAGCACTTTTGAGTTTAGCTGTTTTGTTGGATATAGCGCTGTTTTGGATATAGCGAAGATAGGTATTTCGCGTTTTTATGCTGCAGAGAAGAGGTGACTTTTATGCCCCAAAATAGAAAGATGGCGGGACGTGGCTTTATAAAGACTCTTACCTCTGATCCAGTCTTCGGTTACCTTCTTGTCCTTCCGATTCTCCTCTGGGTGATTGCTACGGTAGGCTACCCTCTTATTAGCGCTATTTATACAAGTTTTACAAATTTGGGATTCTTAGGCGCTAGTGCTGATTTTATAGGGATCCGCAATTACGCGAGAGTTTTTCAAGATACGAGATTTTGGTCTGCATTTAGTAGAAGCATTGTCTGGACCCTGAGCAATGCTTTGCTCCAGACTATCCTCGGCTTTATGACAGCGCTTATTCTCAATCAGAGGTTTAAAGGTCAGGGATTTGCGAGGATGTGGATTATATTATCGTGGATAGTTCCAACCGTTGTGGTTGCAATAATTTGGCGATGGGTTTTAAGCGGAACCTTTGGGGTTCTAAACTATATTCTTGAAAATTTTGGTCTTGTATCGGATCCTATTAATTTTCTTGGGTCTATTAAATACGCAATGGTTACTTTGATAGGTATAAATTCGTGGCGATGGTTCCCATTTCTATCCATAATAATATTAGCAACCCTCCAAACTATTCCGGAAGATCAGTATGAGGCCGCAGACATCGATGGTGCAGGAGCGCTTCAAAAATTCCTTTATATAACCTTTCCATTTCTCAAACCTACGTTGACGGTTTTGGGCCTGATCGGGACCTTATGGTCTATTAACGTTTTCGATATAATATGGATGCTTACCCAAGGGGGTCCATCGGGTGTGACGACAACCCTTCCTGTTTATATTTACGAAAAAGGATTTAAAGCCTTCGCAATGGGCGAAGCGGCAACGGCGTCGGCGATAATGTTTATCTTTCTTGTTGTCTTTTCTCTGTTATATGTCAGAATTAATAAAATGGGAAAAGAAGAAGCTGCTTGGTGGTAGGTGAGAAATAATGGCGAACGGGGTTAATATAACTCGAATTGTCCGGGAGATCATTAAATATGCTCTGGTCGTAATCATCCTTGTTCTGATTATCGCCCCTTTTTACTGGATTTTTATATCGTCAGTTAAGCCTACGGAGGAATTAATTAGGGCGAAGCCTACATTTATCCCCGAGATTTTTACCTTATCGCATTATCAGGATCTATTCGCTGCTTCTGATTATATTGGTTATCTTCTAAATAGCACTTATGTTGCTCTCGGTACTATGATGATTACCGTTGTCCTAGCTTCTCTGGCGGCGTATAGCGTGTACCGGTGCAAGTATCGCGGAAGGGATCTAATTTTGATGAGCCTCCTTATCTCCTATGTCTTTCCCGGGGCTTTGCTCGTAGTTCCATTGTACAGGATGATGACCAGTTTTCATCTTGTCAATAGCCTTGCAAGCCTCGTTATAGTAAACGTAACCTTCACAGCGCCCTTTAGTGTCTGGCTTCTTCGCAGCTTTTTTCGAACGATACCACAGGAAATAGAGGAAGCGGCCACCATTGATGGAGCTGGAAGATTGAGGGTCTTGTTCAGCATTTTCTTTCCGCTAGCTGCTCCGGGCATCGGGACGGTTGCTATTTATACATTTCTTACTTCATGGACGGAGTATCTATTTGCTAATATCCTGATAGTTGATGACCTGAAGAAGACACTACCAGTAGGGTTGGCACGATTTATAACTCAATATAATGTCGATTGGGGGCTTTTGACTGCTGGAGCTATCGCAACCGCTGTTCCTCCTATAATAGTCTTTGCTATGGTGGGCCGCAACTTTATTAAGGGTCTCACTGCTGGCTCTCTAAAATAGCCTAATCCCAATGTCATCAATATTTCAATTTTCACACTCACGGGAGAGACTGGAGGTATTAGGAGTGTCCTCACTTACCCGATATTTTGAATCAATCGCAGCCGTATTAGAAAAGGTAGCGCGTACCCAGGAACAAAACATGATAAGAGCTGCTGAGCTTATAACTCAAACGATTATTGCGGGTGGTATGGTTCATATTTTTGGTACTGGTCACTCTCACATCCTTGCGGAGGAATGTTTCTATCGTGCCGGGGGAATCGTTCCAGTGAATGCAATGTTAGAAGAATCCCTCATGCTTCACACGGGTGCACTTCAAAGTAGTAGAATTGAGCGCCTAGAAGGTTATGCCAAGATCATTATGGACAAGTATGATATATCAAACGAAGATACAATCATTATTGTTTCAAACTCAGGGAAAAATGCCGTCCCGGTGGAAATGGCTTTAGAGGCCAAAAAGAGGGGTTTGACGGTAATAGCTTTAACATCCCTGGCCCAATCAATCGAAAGTGAACCGAGCCATCCGAGCGGTAAGCGGTTGTTTGACTTAGCGGATGTTATTTTAGATAATTGTGGAGTCTTCGGAGACGCTCTTATGGAGATTGATGGTTTCCCGGGGAAGGTGGGTCCAACTTCAACGATAACAGGGGCCGCAATTCTTCATGGTATTATGTACCTGGCTGTCAAGGAGCTTATGGCTCGCGGGATCACACCGCCTATATTTATGAGTGGGAATATTCCAGGTGGGGATGAGCACAACGAGAAGCTTCTCAAGAAATACAGATTACGCATGAGGCATTTGTAAGGAAGGGACCTCGATGTCAATGCTATTAGGGTTAGATCTCGGCACTCAGGGAGCCAAAGGTTTGCTTATAGATGGTTCCGGGCGTATAAAGGCTTCGAATTTTGCACCTTTCAGTATGGTTACCCCTCATCCTGGTTGGGCCGAGCAGGATCCCCAAGATTGGTGGCGGGCGCTGGTGCAAGTTATAAGGGGGATAATAAGTGAGTCGGGGGAGGACCCTAGCGCGATTGCAGCTATAGGGCTTTCCGGTCACATGCATGGTCCTGCATTGATCGATGAGTCAGGAGCGCCTCTGTGCCCTTGTGTTTTATGGCTTGACACGAGGAGCGAAAAGGAATCGGATTTTATCCTTAAGACTATGGGGCAGGATATCGTGAGAATAACTGGCAATCCTGTGATCTCAGCATATACAGCTCCTAAGCTCCTATGGATAAAAAAGAATTGGCATTCAACCTTCGAGCGTATTAATAAGGTGCTTTTCTCCAAGGATTATGTACGTTTGCACCTCACCGGCGATGTGGCCACGGATTATTCAGATGCCTCGGGCAGCCTATTGTTTGACATTCAAAAGCGTTGCTGGTCACACGACATCCTTGATACCCTGGGAATCCCATACGAGTATATGCCCGATATTAAGGAATCGTTAAACATTGCCGGCAGGGTAAGCGATCGGGCTGCCGCTGAGACGGGGCTTGCCGCCGGGACCCCTGTTGTAGTCGGCGCTGGAGATCTCGCGTGTGGTCTGATCGGGAGCGGGGCGATTGATACAGGCGTTGTCTCTTTAATTATCGGCACTGCTGGCCAGATAATGGCGGTCTCCGATGTGCCCAGCGAAGAGGGTTTCGGGAAGGTATATCATTTCTGCCATGCCGTTCCGGATAAGTACTTCGTGTTGGGGGCACTGCTTTCTGGGGGTATATGCCTGCGATGGTTTAGGGATGTCCTTGGGGTTGGGGAGAAACTGGTTTCAGAATTTGCAGGCCTCGATGCTTATGACCTTTTATCAAAAGAGGCCTCACAAGCGAGACCTGGATCGGAAGGCCTCATATTTATGCCCTATCTTGCCGGAACGGGGACCCCTTATCTTGATTCCAGAGCTCGGGGCGGGTTTATTGGACTCACGCTTCGCCACGGACGGCCTGAGATGGTTCGATCGATAATGGAGGGAATAGCTTATGGGCTTAGGGATTCAATACAGCTTTTCCGGGATGTGGGGTTCTCCATCTCGCAAGTTCGCGTCGCAGGGGGCGGGATCAAGAGCAGACTTTGGAGGCAGATTCTCGCCGAGGTTTTCGCATCGCCCGTGATTCCCCTTGAGACCGTAGATGCTTCTCCCCTTGGCGCTGCGCTGCTTGCGGGCGTGGGGATCGGAATGTATAGATCCTTAGATGAGGCCTCTCAAGCAGTAGTAAGAGTGGGCGAACCTCTGGATCCGATCCCCCGCAATGTAGAGGTTTACGAATCATGTTACAACATATATACATCGCTTTATAGTGCATTGAGGGATTCATTCGCCAGGTGGCCTTCCCCGAGCTAGCCGCGACACATGTGGTAAGAAATACCCGGTCGTGGTGAAGAGGAGTGGACGACGGGGCACCGATAGATACCTTGACGATATCGTGATGTAACCGAATATGGAGCATGAAGACAAGGCCCTTCAAAACAGGGAGAGGTCAAAAGAGAGGAAGATATGCACTTAGAAGCAGCTTAGCACAGTAGATTGGGAAGCGACAGCTACCAGAGGGGAATTTACACATAGAATCGGATTTGACCGCATTGACAGCATTCTTCTGTGGGTGGTAGAATTCATTCAAATAAAACATAAGTAAATTGCTAATGATTTGTGGGGGCCGGATGTGTGCTGGGACTCTCGACAAGGGCTAGGTGGCGAGGTAGGGTGTCCAAGCAATTCAACGCCTGACACGGAGGATGAGGCATGGTATATCATCGAAAAGCGAATAGATCTCACCAGGTCATACCTGAGGATTACGACTTGGCTTAGATAGGCTCGGCCGGAGACTAAAAATGAGGCTGGATAATGGAGTAGGTCTTCTTATCTAGAGAAGGGGAGGGACAGGCCTGATGAACCTTCGGCAACCTTTGGATCCATGATCCAAAAGGTGCCAATTCCTGCCGGCAAGAACGCCGGAGAGATAAGAAGAGGTGGTTCGTTTAAGCCCTCTTCTTAACTGAAGAGGGCTTTTTGTAAGGCTAGTGCCGCCGAGTCTTATATGTTAATAGGTGAGTATACAGGTGATCGACTGATCTGTAATATCTATTGGAAATATCGAAAGGAGGCCCCAAAGAAAATGAGCACAGACACGAAGATAGCCTTTGAGACCATAGCACTTCATGGAGGTCAGGTGCCCGATCCTGCCACGAATGCGAGAGCCGTACCGATCTACCAGACAACTTCATATGTCTTCAATTCTGTAGAACACGCCGCTAACCTATTTGGGTTGAAAGAATTCGGCAACATTTACTCGCGAATTATGAACCCTACAACGGACGTCTTGGAGAAGCGGCTCGCCGCGCTTGAAGGCGGTACCGGCGCCCTTGCAGTCGCTTCCGGCCAGGCTGCCATTACTCTCGCTGTTCTCAACATAACGAGGGCGGGCCAAAATATCGTTTCTACAAGCTATCTTTACGGAGGTACGTATAACCTGTTCCACTACACCTTCGCCAGGCTCGGGATCGAGGTCAGATTCGTGGATTCATCGAACCCGGGGAACTTTGAGAGAGCTGTTGACGAGAACACGCGTCTCCTCTACACCGAATCCGTTGGCAACCCCAAGAATAACGTGGACGATTTTGAGGAGATAGCTCGTATAGCGCATAACCACGGCATACCCTTTTTTGTAGATAATACTGTAACTACACCCTGCCTCTTTCGCCCGTTTGAACACGGAGCAGACGTTATTGTGCACTCCCTCACCAAGTTTATAGGGGGTCATGGCACATCGATAGGCGGGGCCATAGTTGATTCAGGCAAATTTAACTGGAATAACGGGAAGTTCCCGGAGATAACCGAGCCGGATCCGTCATATCACGGGCTAAGCTATTGGGACGCCTTTGGGTTGCATGATAAGGCGGCCGTACCCGGGATAGCCTATATCCTCAAGGCCAGGGTTCAGCTCCTCAGGGATCTCGGACCTTCTCTTTCACCATTTAATTCCTTCCTGTTCCTCCAGGGCCTTGAGACATTACCCCTTCGCATGAAGCAACATTGCCAAAATGCGCTCGAGGTAGCCAAGTGGCTTGAATCTCATCCTGCTGTTTCCTGGGTAAATTATCCTGGGCTTCCGAGCCATCCAGATTATGAGCGTGCAAAGCGGTACCTCCCCAAAGGTCAAGGCGCCATAATCGGGTTTGGCATCAAAGGCGGGCGTGAGGCGGGGATCAAACTGATAAATTCGGTCAAGCTCCTCTCCCATCTTGCTAATATAGGAGACGCCAAGAGCCTCATCATCCACCCGGCATCCACAACACACCAGCAGCTTACCCCCGAGGAACAGCTCTCTACCGGGGTAACGGACGATTTTGTGCGGCTTTCTATAGGTCTTGAGAGCGTGGATGACATTATCGCAGACCTGGATCAGGCCTTGGCGGCGAGTCAGAGATAACGGGTAAGAGACGGGTAAGAGATAAGAGGAAGCGGAGGTGATGCCAAATGAGCGATCCCTTAAACGCCCTTGTCGGCAAGAAACCTAAGCGGTATGATGGCCCCGATTCCCCGCGCTCGGTGGGCTGGACCGAGCCCCTCAGGGTTCGGTTGGCCGATGAGGGTAATCCACTTCCTCTGGACTGTGGGGAGACGATTGCCCCAGTTGATGTTGAATGCGAAATCTACGGGGAGATGAACGAGAATCGTGATAATGTGATACTCATCCTACATGCGCTTTCGGGAGACGCTCATGCGGCAGGCTGGGATGCCAAGGCCGAGGAATACAGCCGCCTGTGGCGTAAGACCCGCCCAGGATGGTGGGATTCAATGGTCGGCCCTGGCAAGGCTTTTGATACCCGAAAATATTGCGTGATATGTTCTAATGTCCTGGGGAGCTGCTATGGGACGACCGGCCCTTCTTCAATAGATCCGGCGACCGGTCGCCCATATGGGCTCCGATTTCCAGTCGTTACTGTGGGAGACTGGGTCAGGCTTCAAGAGCGGCTGGTTACCTATCTAGGGATAGAGCGCCTGTTTGCTGTGGCCGGAGGCTCCCTCGGTGGCCAGCAGGCTCTGGAATGGACTCTCGTATATCCTGGAAGGGCGAGACTGGCCATAATCCTCGCGTCCTCTGCACGGTTAAGCGACCAGGGCCTTGCTTTCAATATGGTAGGACGGCATGCCATCATAAGCGATCCCAGTTTCAATGGCGGTGACTATTACGGAGGGCCAGCTCCAGATCGAGGGCTTGCCATAGCCCGCATGCTGGGCCATATAACTTACCTCTCGGAGGTGTCTATGCACCAGAAGTTCGGACGTCGATACCGGAACGGCAACAACACACCCGGGTTCCACCTGGGGATCGACTTTGAGGTGGAAAGCTACCTCCAGCACCAAGGAGAGGCTTTTGTCGAGAGATTTGACGCCAACAGTTACCTCTATCTAAGCCGGGCCATGGATTACTATGATGCCGCTACATGGGGGGATGGGGATCTCGACAAGGCATGCAGTAGAGCAGATTCGAAGTTCCTCCTGGTATCCTTTTCCTCCGATTGGCTTTATACCCCTGAACAAATGAAGGAATTGGCCCTTGCCCTATGTCGTAACAGAAAACCAGTAACCTATGTCAACATCTCCTCATCATACGGGCATGATGCCTTCCTCCTAGAAGTTGAAAAGCTGGAACCATTAGTGCAGCGCTTTCTCGAGGGGAGGCGGTAAGATGAGCACCAGCACCCGATGGGATCACCAGGTGATTTACGAGATAATCCACGCTGGCTCGTCGGTCCTCGATTTGGGGTGTGGAGACGGGGAACTTCTCTCCAGGCTCATTAATGATAAAGGCGTGCAGGGTCAAGGCGTTGAAAAGGATGTTGAGCGCGTCATGGAATGTGTTGTCAAGGGGGTGCCCGTATATCACGCTGATCTCGATGAGGGCCTAGCGGGATTTCCGGACGGGTTTTTTGACTATGTAGTTCTCGAGAAGACCCTCCAAGTGGTCCATAAGCCGCTTTTCGTCCTCGAGGAGATGCTGCGGGTTGGAAGGGCCGGTATAGTCTGTTTTCCCAATTTCGGTCACCGCGACATCGTGGAGTCCCTTGTGCACACCGGTCGAATGCCGATAACGCCGGTCCTTCCGTACCAGTGGTATGATACCCCCAATATACATCTTTTTACCGTTAATGATTTTCTCGATTGGGCGAGGACAAAGGGCGTTACGGTAGAGCGCGGCCTTTCATGGGCAAACGGAAGAATCCGTCCCTTTGAGGAGAGGGATGCCCTAGAGGCTGAAGAGGTTTTATTTGTGATCTCGCACCTGCGATCAGACAAACCCCACCTATGCGCACCAAGGGGAATTTAAACCGCGCAGAAATTGGAAGAAAATCCAGGGGGAGAGGGGGAGAGGGGCGGACGTCGGGACTCCTTGGCCAAAGAGATGCACATTGACTCCAATTCCTTGCTGGCGATATAATGTAAGCAACTAAATATAATCAAATTACTAACGATTATATGGAGGCCATATAATGAGACTCTCTACGAAGGCAAGATATGGCGTCCGTGCATTGTGTGCGCTGGCACTCATGTCCAAAGACGGCAGCCCTGTTTCGTTGGCTCGCCTCTCGGAACAAGAGAACATATCAAAGGATTACCTTAACCTCATATTCCACAAACTCAGGAAATCCGGGTTCGTCGAGGCGGAAAGGGGGCTCAACGGTGGATTCAAGTTAGCGAAGAGCCCCACCGAGATAACGGTGGCCGCGGTAATTCGTGCCTTAGACGGCCCCATCGCCCCTGTCGGGTGCCTCCTTCCTCCAGGAAAGAGCGCTGCGAGTCGATGCAAGAGGAAAAGCGGGTGTCTGAGTAGGCCGGCGTGGGTGCGTCTTCAACGCCAGATTGAGACTACTTTAGACTCGATTACGATATACTCGCTTATAACGGGTGAAGATCCGACTCCTGCAGGTTTTGATGGATTTAGTATATGAAAAATCAGGTATTTTCACCGATCTTTGTCTCTAACAAGAATCTTTTATCTGAAAGGGGGAAGTGGGTTAGCACCCAATTCCGGAGATTATGTAACAAAGGATCCAACGTTCACAATATTGCTTATAATTGCTCCTAAATGCTTCATGAAAGACCTCGGGGACCATGTGCCTCTACCGGTTTCTACCGGTTCATCCTCGGATTCATCCTCCTCAAAGTTCCTACAGATCACAAGGCGTACCTCCTCGTGCGGAATATGGGCTAATAACTTTCGAGTCATCAAGGCGACAAAAGTTAGAATTGAAGAACTGACGAGAGAACGGTGAACAGGGTGGACATCAGATCGGCTAAGCAGCTATTTTTATGCATTCCTTAAGTCTATAGACTACGGAATTTTTAATTGACAAAACGGGATAGAAAGGAGGAATATTAGGATCGATGTCGAACTAAAGTTTCATAAGAAGATCAAAAGTCCATGAGGTAACATTAATGAAGAGTTTACTCACAGAAGACATGCTTATGATGCGCATCGCTTGGTTGTACTATAACCAGGGGTTGACACAGCGGGAGATCGGTGATCAACTCAATCTTTCGCGAATCAAAGTTCTCCGCTATCTGGCCAAGGCACGGAGACAGGGCGTAATCCAAATCAGGCTTGTGAGCCCACTTTTCAATTGCCTAGCCATCGAAGGTAAGGTCAAAGAAGTGTTCAATTTGAAAGATGTAATGGTTGTTCCTACTCCCAAAGAACGTGATGGACTCAGGAAAGCACTTGGGCTTGCTGGTGCCGTTTATTTGGATAAACTGCTAAAACCAAATATGAGCTTAGGGACGACCTGGGGTTCAACGGTATATGAGGTAGGTATAAATTTAGAGCTAAAGCAATGGCCAGAATTCCGAGTAGTTCAAATGGTAGGGGGTCTAGCCAAAAGTGGTATAGGAATTAATGCCTTCGATATCGCAAAGAACATTGCCGATGCGCTCGGAGGACAATGTATCTATTTACAGGCGCCACTCCTTACCGACACATCGGATACGCGCGCAGTTTTACTAAAAGAGAGTGCTGTACAAAGAACACTAGCCCTCGCACGTACGGTCGATGTAGCTCTAGTCGGGTTAGGGACGGTTTCAAATGAGTCCCCTCTGGTGAAGTCTGGGTTTATTGACTCACTTCAGTTAGATATTCTACGGACTCGCGGTGCGGTAGGAGACACGCTTGGACGATACTTTGATATCCATGGGAACGCAGTTGATAGCGAACTCAACGACCGGATTATCGGATTGGATCTCGAGGATCTGCGAAAGATCAAGTGCGTGACTGCCGTGGCAGGCGGGCCAGATAAAATCGAGACAATTCTAGGAGGCCTACGGGGTGGTTTCATCGACGTACTTATTACTGATGAACAAACCGCTCAGAGTGTTTTAGACATAGAGGGAGCTGGTCTTCACCCCGCATTGAATGGAGGAAGATAATCATGGAAGGCCTATCACACCGTGAAAGAGTTCTATATGCCCTTGAACATAAAAGACCTGACCGAGTACCTATGGACTTAGGCGGCTCGGTGACATTACTTAATGATGCAGCTTACTTTAGATTGATCGAGTTTTTGAAACTGGGAGAACCTGTTAAACCATACCGGCGGGGGAGAACAGCCAATTACTACGATGAGCGAATTTTAGATTACTTAGATATTGATTTCCGTCATGTGTGGCTTCATTCACCAAAGAACTTCATCCCCCAAGTCGATCCAGATGGGACAGTTTATGATGAATGGGGAATTCCATGGCGCCGGGATGTTAAGGGTTTCATAACTATCGCTAGAGCAGTACTTGGAAATGCGAGTTTTGATGAGGTCATAAGACACCCATGGCCTGATGCCTATGGTTATGTCAGGGATGAGGGTGTAAAAGAACGAGCAGACTGGATACGCCAGAACACGGATTATGCTCTGGTAGCAAAACATGTGATTTCCGGAGGCGCCTTAGATTATGGTTGTTTCTTAAGGGGAACCGAACAATTCCTAATTGATCTGTTGATCAATCTTGATATAGTTGAATATATAGTTTCAAAGGTAGTAGAGGTACAGATTGCTCTCTATGATATCCTTCTTTCATCGACAGGTCCTCAAGTGGATATTGTAGAAATGTCGCAAGACTACGGTACCCAGAATGGTCCGCTCATTTCCCCAAAGCTATATCGCCTGGTATTCAAGAAGAGCGATGCCCGAGTAGTTGATTTCATCAAAAGTAAGGCCCCCCAGTCTAAGGTGCTGTTACATAGTTGTGGTTCAATTGTTGATCTAATTGATGATTTCATAGACGTCGGAATCGATATCATTAATCCTGTACAACCGTTTGCAGCTGGAATGGACCATGCCAACCTAAAGAAACGCTATGGCAATCGTATTTGTTTTCACGGCGGCATTGATATCCAGAGAATTCTACCGGGCGACATCTCCGTTCTTCGGCGGTTTGTTGCTGAAACGATTAACACATTAGGAAGTGGTGGGGGCTACATATTAGCCCCGGCCAATAATATCCAAGGGGATACGCCACCCGAAAATATCGTATCTATGTATAGGACAGCCAAGGAAATGCGTTTGGGGAAAGACTGATATTCCTACTATTGTGTTGGAATACATATCTTTTGTTTAGACCTACCTGTTACGGCATTAGTTAACCGCTAGGAGGTGATTCCCTCAGGGAGTGCTCAAATCACTATAATACAAATATATGACGCCTATGGGGTCCAGGTTGAGAGGTATTAAGATTCTGGACGAAAGCGGTTGAGGATGATGCTGGTTCGGGAGATTTATGGGAGGGAGCAGGTTGCATAATTTCGAAAGGCCTTTCGTTCTGGCGGTTGATGCAGGTACTGAGAGTGTTCGAGCATCGATATTTGATGTAACCGGACAGCTTGTTATTTTTCATGTGAGTGAGTATCCGGTTAATTTCCCTAGGCCTGGCTGGGCAGAGCAAAGCCCAGATGACTGGTGGCGGGCCATGGTTTGGGCTGTAAGGGGAGCAATAAACAAGAGCGGGCTAAAAGCTGAAGATATAGCTGCGCTGGGTCTTGATACCACTTGTTGTAGCGTCGTCTTTATGGATTCAAAGCGCAAAAGAGTTCTGAGACCGTCTTTAATCTGGATGGACGTCAGAGCAACCGAGCAAGCAAAAAGGATAGCCGCCACCGGTAACCAGGCACTCAAGTATAATGGCTGGACTGGTGTATCGCCCGAATGGATGCCGTGTAAGGTACTGTGGGTCAAGGAGAATGAGCCAGACATCTATACACAAGCTGATACTATCTTTGAATACCTTGACTGGATGATCTATCGCTTGACCGGCAGAATAACTGCTAGTATCAATAATACCACTGTTCGCTGGTATTATAACCGGAGGGAAGGAGGCTGGCCTGAGGATTTTTATGAGGAGATTGGTCTGCTCGACGCCTTAGATAGGTTCCCTGGAGTTATTCTTAATATGGGCGAACCTGTAGGTGAGCTGCTTCCTGAAGTGGCCGAAGAACTAGGGTTGAAAGCGGGTATCCCGGTGGCAGAAGGCGGGGCTGATGCCTATGTGGCCACGTTGGGCCTTAACATAGTTCAGCCGGGACGACTGGCCCTTATCACTGGCTCTTCACATATGCAGCTAGGCCTGACAAGAGAACAGTCGCATCATAAGGGTATTTTTGGGGCCTTTCCAGATGCGACTATTCCGGGTTATTCAGTAGTAGAGGGTGGGCAGATTTCGTCAGGTTCTATCCTAAAGTGGTTTCGTCAGAATTTCCTAGGCGCGCAGGAGGCCGAAGCCCGAGCAGCGGGGATTTCTGTATATAGAATGCTCGATGAACAAGCGGCTCAACTTCCGCCGGGGTCAGAAGGGATAATCGTTCTCGATTATTGGCAAGGCAATCGTACCCCATGGGTTGATCCTGAGGCCAGAGGGGTATTCTGGGGTTTAAGCTTGAAGCATAAACCGGCCAACCTATACAGGGCGATCATGGAAGGGGTGGCTTACGGGACACACCACATTCTCTCTACGTGGAGGACAGCAGGTTTTGAAATTGGAGAGGTTTACGCTTGCGGTGGCGCTACACAAAGTCCACTCTGGCTGCAGATACATGCTGATGTGGCTAACGTGCCAATTCACTTGACCCGTGTTCAAGAGGCTGCTTCACTTGGTTCTGCTGTGCTCGCAGCGGTAGCGGCTGGGATATATCCAAGTACAACTGAAGCTGCCGACAAAATGGTGACAGTCGTTCGAACGGTTTATCCCGATGCCCAAAGACACGAGGAATATCAGTTTTTCTATGAGCAGTATGTCCAAACCTATTTACAGCTAAAAGGCTTAATGCATAGCGTAACAAGGTATGTGGCGAAGACCAAGGAAAACGCACAAGAGTGAGGGTTATCAATTACCTTTACGAGGGGGGATTAATCAAATGATAAAGGTGGAGGAACTAACTGAGCGTTCGTTCGAAGAGTTTGGTACATTTTTTAACCCTGGCGACTGTGGTCCAGCCCTTGGAGATCAGCTCGGACCAATTAAGTTTTATCCTGACAGAATCGTTCAGCAGTTTGTTCCCTCAAACTATATCGCAATAAGCTCACTGGTTATAGAACCTAGGCCTTTCGAAATAACCCTTGCTGAAATTCATGAAAACACGGAAGAAGTATTCGGGGGTTTCGCGCAAGACGTCTATTTCTTCGTAGGTGCGCCCGATAGGAAAGAGCCATCAGCAAGAGATCTGAGAGCATTTCGATTGCCTACTGGTTGGTGGGTGCGGCTAAAGCGGCATGTATGGCATCACGCTCCATTTGTGGCTGGGAGAGAGCCCGCCGTTGGGATAGTCATTTTACCGCCTTGGACATATTCCAACGATTGCATTGTTGTCCAACTTGACGAACCGGTTACGTTGAGTTTGGGTGACTATCGTCGCCCCACCATATAGGGCCTTCTGCTGCTTAAGTAGCCCTTATTGATCACCTCTTTAACATAATCTTACATGTAGGCCTGTTGCACTGGGCTGCCACGGATCGAGCATATTCCTAGGGTCTAATAGACCATAACCAACTGGAAGTGAGGTGGTTTAGGGACCGATTTCAGAGGAGAGAAGATCTCTATCCATACGACAGTTGGATTCAGAAAGGAGTGTTATTTATGAAGAAGTCGATTTCAATCCTGATCATTGTGGCTTTACTAGCGATTTCTGTGGTTCAGGTCGGATTAGCTGAGAAAAAATATACCATCGCCACCGTCGTTAAGCTTAGCGGTGTTCAGTGGTTTGATCGCATGGAAATGGGTGTTAAAAGATTTGCTAAGGATACGGGACACCGAGCTTTTCAGGTCGGCCCGCAAAAGGCAGATGCCGCTTTACAAGTACAAGTAATTGAAGATCTAATTGCTCAACGCGTCGATGCAATCTGTGTCGTTCCTGTTTCTACAGAAGCTTTGGAGCCAGTCTTAAAAAAAGCTCGAGAGAATGGGATTGTTGTTATTAGCCATGAGGCTTCCGACTTGAAAAACATCGATTATGATATTGAGGCATTTGATAATGCTGCGTATGGTGCTCACCTAATGGATCAGCTAGCCTTACGTATGGGCAAGAAAGGGGAATATGCTGTCTTCGTAGGGGGGCTAACTGCGAAAACGCATAACGAGTGGGTCGACGCCGCAATAGAGCGCCAAAAGAAGATGTACCCTCAAATGAAACTTGCAACGGGAAAGGTTGAATCATTTGAAGACCAACAGAATGCTAATGCGAGGATGAAAGAACTGATTAAAGCATATCCAAATCTAAGAGGTGTCCAGGGTAGTTCTTCAAATGATGCTCCGGGAGCTGGGCTTGCCGTAGAGGAGATGGGGTTACAAGATAAGATCACCGTGGTCGGAACGAGCTTAGTATCCATTTGTAGGCAATATCTGAAAAGCGGTGCGGTGGATTTAATTAGTTTCTGGGATCCAGCGGATGCTGGCTATGCTATGAATAAACTCGCGGTGATGGTATTGGAGGGCAAGAAGGTAACTAATGGTTATGATCTCGGCATTCCGGGATATAACAAAGTCAAGGTGAACGGGAAGGTTATATACGGTCAAGCCTGGATAGACGTGACTAAAGATAATATGAATGAGTATAATTTCTAGATAAGTCACGGGTAGGTAGTTAAGATGAGAACCAACAGAGCGTCCTAACTGCCTACCCCGACCCTCCAGGGAGGCACCCGGGAAGTGGGGAAGGATAAGGGGAGTTATGAGTGAACAATTCTTATTAGTTAGAGACATATGCAAATCATTTTCTGGAGTTGAAGCCCTAAAAGGGGTCAGTCTTACAATAAACCGGGGCGAAGTTCAATGCTTGATAGGGGAGAACGGTTCTGGTAAATCAACTCTCATTAAAGTAATTGCGGGCGTGGTGACTCCGGATCATGGAGAAGTCATAATTAATGGGAAATCGTATAGGCAATTGCGTCCTATCGATTCGATTCGAGAAGGCATCCAGGTTATCTATCAAGATTTTTCCCTATTCCCCAACCTCACAGTAGCTGAAAATATCGCATTAAGCCATGAGCTGGAGTTAAATAAGCATTTCGTCAATTGGAAAGAAGTCTACAGAATCTCAGAAAATGCCATTCAAAGAATAGATGTTGAACTAGATCCAGTCGCAAGGGTAGAAAATCTCTCGGTTGCAGATAAACAATTAATTGCCATCGCAAGGGCCCTCACACAGAACGCTAAGCTCATCATAATGGATGAACCTACAAGCACTTTAACCCGACGGGAGGTAGAGTCTCTTTTTAGAGTTATCAAGAATTTGAAAACAACAGGTGTATCAGTGTTATTTGTTAGTCATAAACTAAACGAAGTGTTGGAGATCGCTGATCGAATATGCGTCTTGAGAAATGGAACTAAAGTTGCTGATGGAGCGGCTCAGGATTTTGATAGGATTAAGCTTATATACTTTATGACCGGGCGTCAGATAAGGGAGGTTGCATACGAATATAAAAAAGATCGGGAAAGGGAAGGCAGTGTACTGAGGGTGCAGGGTCTTACTAGTAAAGGTCGGTTCGCCGATGTTTCATTTGAGTTGTGGCCAGGCGAAATCGTCGGAATTACTGGTCTCCTTGGTTCCGGGCGCACAGAGGTTGCAATGGCGTTATTTGGATTGCAGCCCGCCGATGCCGGGGATATCTATGTTAATGGTAGACTCCAGAGAATTAAAAACGTTCAGGACGCAATAAACAGTGGAATTGCCTATGTCCCTGAAGACCGGCTAACGCAAGGTCTTTTTCTTGAGCAGCCAATTGGTAGAAACATCATTGTCTGTATTCTTCATAAGCTGATGACAAGGCTAAAGCTTATTGATGAGAGAAGGGTGGATATTGAAATCCATAAATGGATAGAAAAGTTAAGGATCTCAACTCGTTCTACATATCTACCCGTCAAAACCCTATCTGGTGGCAACCAACAGCGTGTACTTTTAGCCAAATGGCTTGCAACCACGCCCCAGATTCTTATTCTAAACAGCCCAACAGTTGGGGTTGATGTGGGTTCAAAGGAGGCGATCTATAATATTATCAAACAGCTAGCTGACCAGGGTATAAGTATTCTAATAATCTCAGACGACATTCCTGAGATTCTGCAGAATTGCAATCGTGTTCTATTAATGCGGAAGGGCCGCATTATTGAGGAGTTCCCGGCAAGTAGCGTTAACGAAAACGAACTAGCTCAAAAACTTCTCGACGCTTAAAAGGATGTGACTACATAGTAGTGAATGAGAGGCCGTTTGCGGCGGTGAAAACACGGGGGAAGTTATAATGGTAAAGAAGGCTTTCATGGAGAATGAATTCCTCGTTGCTCTAGTAATAATTGGAGTTTCATTGGCAATCGGGATATCCAATAGGGCATTTTTCACGGTGGCCAACTTATTCGACCTCCTAAAGAACAGCGTTATAATGGGTATATTTGCCATTGGTGTATTTATTGTCATCGTCTCCGGGGGAATTGATGTATCATTTACTGCCATTGCTGTATTTTCCCTATATGTCACTAATAAGGTTCTCGTTGGGCTAAATTATCAAGGAACGATCCTATTAGCCTTTTTGATTTCAGCGGGTATCGGAACATTGCTAGGGATATTCAATGCGATATTCATTTCTCTTTATAAGATTCCTACACTGATCGTCACCCTTGGTACACAAAGTATATATAGAGGTTTCTTGCTAGCCTTTATAGGGACTACCTTAATTCAGGACCTTCCATCCGGATTAATCGGGTTTTCTAAAACCTACATTCTTAAGGCTACCACGCCAAACGGTGGAATTATGGGTTTGCCTATCGCTATAATTCTACTGATATCTATCGTTTTCCTCTGCTGGTTATTACTTGATTATACTATGCTAGGAAGAGGCATTTACGCTCTTGGAGGTGATCGTACCGCCGCGGAAAGGGCGGGATTTAATGTAAGGACGATCGAGTTCTTTATCTATGGCTTCGTCGGCTTCCTATGTGGTATAGCGGGAATAATCCATTCTTCTTTTGCAAGAGTGGCTAACCCCTTTGATCTTGTAGGGAATGAGCTAAACGTCATAGCTGCTGTTGTACTAGGAGGAACAAAGATCACGGGTGGCCATGGTACGGTATTGGGAACAGTATTAGGGGTATTTTTAGTTGTTTTAGTCAATAATAGTCTGATCCTGCTTGGGGTGCCCTCTTATTGGCAGAAGGCAGTTATTGGGCTACTAATTCTTATAGGGACAGCGCTTCCAGCTTATAAATTTAATAGAAGTACTAGCCGGCTCGGAATAGAAGTCCACTGAAGTTTATTTATTATCATAGAGGGGATTGCTTACCCATGAATAAATATTTAGCGAGAAATCTCTTGAAAGACAATTGTTTGCCTGGGCAGTTTAACATATTCAGTTTGACAAGGAGGGATGGTAATCTTAGACGACTATTATTAATTACAGTTATCATTTTCATATCGATGAGTGTTCTTAGTCCAAAGTTATTTCTTACCCTACGGAACTTCACTTCAATGTCATTTCAGTTTCCAGAGTTGGGCATTCTAGCAATGGCAATGATGGTCACGATGCTTACTGGGGGAATTGATCTTTCAGCGGTTGGGATAGCAAATCTATCGGGTATCATTGCTGCGTTGATTTTGACATCAGACTCTGTTACCGGAGCCTTCGGTAATAGTGCTATCGCTACAATTATATTATTGGCAATTATTGTGTCTGCTATCATGGGGGTAGTATGTGGTTTGCTGAATGGGTTATGTATTTCAAAGATCGGTATCACGCCGATCCTGGCGACATTGGGGAGCATGCAGATTTTTACGGGTATTGCTATAGTTATTACAAGGGGAAGCGCCATTTATGGTTTTCCCGATCAATTCTCGTTTGTCGGCAACGGAAATATTTGGATTTTTCCTATGCCTTTGATCATTTTTGTAATATTATCGGCCTTGTTTGCGATTATGTTAAATAAAACGACGTTCGGGCGCAAGCTATACATGATGGGGAGCAATCCGGTTGCGGCGGTTTTTTCGGGAATTAATAATACCCAGATGTTAATTAGGACTTACATCCTGAGTGGATTTCTGTCTGCCATGGCTGGCATTGTTATGATTGCCCGGACTAATTCTGCTAAAGCCGATTACGGTACTTCATATGTCTTGCAGGCTATACTCGTTGTTGTGTTAGGAGGAGTAAATCCGAGTGGAGGTTTCGGAACAGTTTCAGGGTTAGTGTTAGCAATGCTTTGCCTCCAATTTCTGTCAAGCGGTTTCAATATGTTGCACTTTAGCAATTTCTTCAAGGAATTTGTATGGGGGGCCGTTCTAGTTGCGGTGATGGTACTTAATTATTATAGCAATACTGGGAGATCCAGTTTCAGGCGCATAACCAAGGGTCTAAAGTGATCTCCCGCAACCGGTGTAGTTGGGTGAAAACCTTAGCATACTTGTCGTGCTCACCAGTCAGAAACTCGCAATACCTCTGGATAAAATCGCGAATGACGTTCTCGGCACCCCGCCCGGCGCCGCTTGATTTAAGGAGTTCCCCTGCTATGCGGATTTGCGCGTTCCCGAACGCGATCACCGTGGATGATGGGGATACCTGCATTTCAACTTTGGCTGGTATGAGAAAGCGCCTGACTTCAGCTTCCGTACTAGCTGGCACAGCTACACCTTTCCGCACTGACTGCTCGTACAGGAATTCCTGCTGCGTTAGATGCTTTTGTACCCGATCCTTGACCTCCGGTCCGGGCTGGTGCAGATAGCCTTCAGTGCATAATCGGCTTCGAAAAGCACTTTACCCAAAACCGACTCCCGCGGCACGTCCATGAACTTTAGGTCCATCTGCGGGGTTGGAACATTGTATAGCTTTTGCAGGAGTTCATGGGAAAAGGTGAGCATGTGGAAGAGCTTCGTTCCCATGGCATTGGCGATGAAAGCCGATCTCTGGTCCTCTACATAATGGGGTTGTAGGGCCGCAGCTCGATACAAGAGCAACGGGCCTGTTCGTTTTCGGACAAGTTATATGCAGCCCGCCTCTCTCAACCCTATCTCTCCTGCTATCACTACTTGCCTCCCTTCCTTCTTTGCCCTGGTCGAAGCCAGGCTTGACATGTTGATCAGATCGCTGACTGTATATGGCTCAAAATCTCCCTGCCGAGGAGAAGCCCGCCGACCCCCGGCCACACCTGCAGAAGCTGCCACTTTAATTCCAAGGGGCCATTTTTCTTCAGAAATCGCATTTACCATTCGCAAGGCGAGCTTCCTGGCTTCTTCTAGAGATTTCACGGTTACAACTACAAATTCATCACCTGCGTACCGAAATAGATAATCGAAGCCCTCTTCAACTAGGCTACCCAAAACCTTCGCCACCCTGCACAGGATCTCATCGCCCACCACATGCCCCAGTTCCTTGTCAACTGCACCGAAGTTGTCCAGATCCAAAAAGATAATTGCAATCTCCTTCCCATCCTGCAGAAGTTCCAGGGCTTTCCGCTGGATAAACTCTGCTTTATGCAGTCCCGTAAGAGCATCTATGTACTTTCCGAGCTCAGCGTAAAGGAGTGATTTCGTCACTACCCCAACCGGATAGTCTCCATCCACCACCACGAGTCGCTCGATACAGTGTCGCTCAACTAGCTCCTTTGCCTCCCAAAGCGAGCACGTGTGGGGTATAGTCACCACTTCCTTAGTCATCGCATCCGCTATAAGCCGATTGGGATGACAACGTCTTATATCGCGTGAGGTTATAATCCCCACAAGCCGCCTGCCTTCTACAACCGGAAGCCCTCCGATTTTGGTCCTCTCCATAAGATTGGCTACTCGTGCCACTGAATCCTCAGGCTTAACCGTTACAAGCTCTTTAGTCATGATCTCTCCTACGGTCTGCATTACAAATCCACCGCCCGGTTTACCTGAATTACGATATTCACCTGAGCCTTTACAACCGCCTGTTCATCAGATACGCGTTCACATTCCTCCAAGAGGATGGGCAGGAGCTTCTCCGCCGGTAACAACTTCAAAAGAGATCTTTTCAATACGGCAGCTTCAAACACGTGGTGCTCGATCCTGATGATTTCATACTGTTCTGGGGAGAGGGCGTCTACCATCCTGCGCACGGCTTCGGGCCCGATGGGGGCCTTTTTCCCTACAAGTAAGGCGTCCTGCATGGGTGGGATCTCGAATTCTGACAACCTTATGGTCATCTCCGCTTTGCGGAGAGGTTCCGAACCACGCAAATAGGATCCTGTCTTGGAAGACATACATCAATCGCCTCCCTCTTGAATCTAAACAAAGCTTAACCTAACCGCTTCAACAATTTATACTATATGTCTAGCTAATTGAGGTTTAAAAAGAAGAACGCGCTTCCAAATGATAGCCCGAGTCCCTATATCGCCTTCGTAACCAGTTTTTTTTTATTTTATCACATATACCGTTGACATGCTACCTACTACAACAACCAGGGGTTGATACAGCGCGAGATGGGTGATCAACTTAATCTTTCGTGAATCAAAGTTCTCCGCTATCTGGTTAAGGTACGGAAACAGGGTGTAATCCAAATCAGGCTTGTGAGCCCACCTTTCAATTGCTTAGCCATCGAAGGTAAAATCAAAGAATTGTTCAATTTGAGAGATACGTAGAATTTTTTATAATGGTGTTGGTAGAAAGGGAGAGAGCACCTTATTAACGTAATCAAGGAGTTAAGGCCCAAGATGGCCTGATATGAAGGAATGGGGGTGTACCGCGAATTTGCACATCTTTGTTGTCCCATCGCCAAGCGGACTAAACCGCATTTCCTATGCAGATCAGTTGAGATGGCATATCAAACTAAGGGAATTAAAAGAAAAGGTATGCGCGCGGTGTTAGCGGCTCTCTAATTTCTTGATTTTATTTTGGCGCGCCCGGAGGGACTCGAACCCCCGACAACCAGATCCGTAGTCTGGTGCTCTAATCCAACTGAGCTACGGGCGCACTGCAACTATAATAATACTCTGCCCGGCCCAAAATGTCAAGATTTCGAATTGCCTCATCAAAAATGTGCTTGAAATCGATTCGTTGCCTCATATCAAAAATGTGCATGAAAGGAGTGAGTGACAAATGTCTAGAACCCTAGAGTACCTGTTAGGAAAGGGTGAACAACATATGCCGCTCGCTTTATGCGAAAAGCAGGCCGTAATACGGGAATTTGCGACCAAGTACAAATCCGCCGGCAAGAAGGAAAGGAGCCAGATTATCACCCAACTCATAGAGCTTACAGGATACTCGCGCTCCCACGCAGCTAGAGTCCTTAAGAGACCGCCCAAACCTGGCCGACTGCGGCAGCCTCACAGGAAACGCGGGCTGCTATATGGCCCACTGGTTATACAGGCCTTAAGAAAGGTCTGGCTTATCTTAAACTGCATCTCAGGAAAGCGCTTGGCACCGTTTATGCCTGAGATAGTCCCGATACTCGAACGTTACGGTGAATTGCAAATTGGTGATGATACAAGAAAAAAGCTACTATCCATGAGCCCAGCTACCATCGACAGGAGACTGGCTCCAGAACGGCGGCAGATGGCTACTAAGGGTCGATCTGGAACAAAGCCTGGCACATTACTTAAGCATAATATCCCTGTTAGGACCTTTGCAGAATGGAATGGCGCTGAAACTGGTTTTGTTGAGATAGATCTGGTCGCCCATGACGGTGGGAATGCCTGTGGGGAGTATGCACAGACCCTTGATGTGGTAGACGTAGCAACGAGATGGACGGAAACTCGCGCGGTGAAGAACAAGGTGCAAAGGTGGGTCTTCATGGCTCTCAATCACATCATCGCCAAGTTTCCCTTCCCCATCAGGGGGATAGACTCAGATAACGGCTCTGAGTTTATCAATGCCCACATGGTCAGGTTTTGCACCCAGAACGGCATAACATTCACTAGGTCAAGGGCCTACAAGAAAAACGACAGTTGCTATGTGGAGCAGAAAAACTGGACTACCGTGCGTAAGACAGTTGGGTATTTGCGTTATGATACTGATGCCCAGGTATGTCTCTTAAACGAGATATACGAAGTCATGCGCCTATACACCAACTACTTTCAGCCGGTGATGACGCTTACCGGAAAGGAGCGTAGGGGAAGTAAGGTCACCAAGCATTACGACATTCCTAAGACTCCTTACCAGCGGGTCATGGCTTCTCCATGCATCTCACAGGAAGCCAAAGAGCATCTAGCAAGTGAATATCAGGCCCTCAATCCTGCCAGCCTTCGACGTAAGATACTAGCATTGACAAGGCTATTACTACGATCGAGCATGCGTAACTTAGAGGGCAACGCGAAAGAACAGAGTCACGCAAGATCTGAGCATGGTACAAGTGGAATAACCCTGGCACGATACCTGTAGCTGCCTCTAGTGAAGTGATACACGGTCATCAGGATTTTATGATGGAGGAGGAATGCATGATAATGTGGCGAACTAAGCATGAAAAGGCCTTCGCGGGGTACCGGCTCTGGTTGTACCCCGCGGTACCCTTCTCTTATTCGCCCTCCCTCGTACGGAAGTCAGGGGTACCTATAAGCACATTTTCCCGTGAGGCAACGATACCCCTTTCAAGCATATTTTTACGTGAGGCAACGGGGATTTCTCCCCCACCCTGGCTCTGGCCTCACTTGACATATATCTCTGAAAGTGAGAATATAGGTATAAAAATCGCTTAAGGTATGGTAAATGGTAAATAAGGCCGCGTCGCCAGGGAGGGTAGGAGGATAGTCTAATGCTTCGAAAGCGACTTCTCGAAATTTTGCAGGATAGCGACCGCTACACCCCAGCACAGCTTGCCACGATGTTAGGTGTTACGGAGGAAGAGGTCAAGGCTACGCTCAAGGAGCTCGAGGACTCAGGGGTGATCATAAAGTACCACGCCGTGATCGACTGGGAGAAATCAGGCGAGGAGATCGTTACCGCCCTCATAGAGGTAAAGGTTACTCCCCAGCGCGAGGTCGGCTTTGACGATGTGGCCAGACGCATATACCTCTTCCCGGAGGTCAGGTCCGTTTTCTTGATATCAGGGGACTATGACCTCTCTGTCGTCATAGAGGGTAAGAGCATGCGCGAGGTTGCATTTTTTGTGGCCGAAAAACTCGCCACCATTGAGCATGTCCAGAGTACTGCAACGCACTTTGTGCTGAAGAAATATAAGCAGAACGGGGTAATAATCGGGGAGCCCGAGCAAAATCACCGCCTGGAGGTATCACCATGAACGTAGCCGCCCTTAAATCTACCCTCAAGTCTGCTGTTGGGCCTGCCAAGCCATTTGATGATAATGCATTTGATAATGATAGTGGAAGCGATCCCGATTTTGTGACTCAGATGCGTCCCGCCAGGGAACGTATTTCGCCTGTAGTCAGGTCGCTCCCACCCTCGGGGATCAGGAGGTTCTTCGATCTCGTAGCCGAAATGAAGGGTGTAGTTTCACTGGGCGTAGGCGAGCCCGATTTCGTTACGCCTCAGCATATACGCGACATGGCTATGTATTCCCTCGAGCAGGGCTATACGTCGTATACCTCCAACTACGGCATCCTCGAGCTACGCGAAGCGATCTCCGATTACCTGGAGCACTTCATCGGCAACGTGTATGACCCGCGAAGGGAGATACTCGTCACCGTCGGTGTCAGCGAGGCTGTTGATCTCGCCCTGAGGGCCATTCTGGAGCCCGGCGATGAAGTCATAATCCCGGAGCCCTGTTATGTCTCATATAAACCATGCACCGTCCTGGCGGGGGGAGTGCCGGTCGTCGTCTCCACCACAGTTCAGAATGGTTTTCAGCTGACAGCGCGCGATCTCGAACCGCACATAACCGAGCGCACCAAGGCTATTCTCCTGTGCTATCCAAATAACCCGACGGGGGCTACGCTGAGTTATGAGAACCTCGAGGGCATAGCCAGCATAGCAGCTAAGCACGACCTCCTCGTCATATCCGATGAAATATACGGTGAGCTGACATATTCAGGGAGGCATGTAAGCATAGCCTCTTTCCCGGATATGCAGGAAAGAACCATAGTCTTGAACGGCTTTTCCAAGGCGCATGCGATGACTGGGTGGCGCATCGGCTACGCAGCCGGGCCCAGCGATATCATAGCGGCTATGGTGAAAATACACCAGTACGTTGCGCTCTGCGCGCCGATAACTGCCCAAAAAGCCGCCCGTGAGGCCCTCCTTCATGGTGACCATGAAAAGGAACGCATGAAGAATCGCTACGATGAGCGCAGGAGGCTGATTGTGCGAGGGCTGAATGAGATAGGCCTGGCCTGCTTCGAGCCCAAAGGGGCATTCTATGCCTTTCCCTCGATAGCGGTCACGGGCATGTCGTCTGAGGAGTTCGCTGAGCGGCTGCTTCAGGAGGAAAAGGTAGCGGTCGTTCCGGGCAACGCCTTCGGCCAGAGCGGGGAGGGCTATGTCCGCTGCTCGTACGCGGCTTCCGTGGATAATATACTAATAGCCCTCGAAAGAATGGCTCGATTCGTGGAGCGGCACAGGAGGATCTAGCCAACATCCTCGGGCCCGAGGATGTTGGCTCGGTAAGTGTTAGTTTGTTAGCTCAGAAAGCCCGTGAGAATGGTATCGACGGCTTCCTTCTCGGTCAAGCCCATTGTCATGAGTTTAATAAGCTGATCACCGGCGATCTTGCCTATGGCCGCCTCATGGGTGAGCTCTGCCTCGGGGTGGAGGGCATGGAGCTCCGGCAGGGAGCCTATTTCCGCGGAATCCATGATGATGGAGTCGCATGCCACGTGCCCCCGGGATCGCGCCTTCCCGATGAGTGAGGCCTTGAACACCTGCTTCGAGCGATCCTGCGCCACCGACCGGGCCAGCACCTCCGCGCTCGCATCATCCCCGGCCAGCTCGACGGTGATGATGGAATCTGCACGCTGCGCGCCATGCGTGAGGAGCCTCTCGCTTATTATGAGCTTCCCGCCGGGGCCGACCCTGCCCTCAGTCGCCCGGTTTGTGCTATCTATGCCCCGGATCTGGACCAGCTCGATCTCGGCGCTGGCCCCTTCCTCCAGGGTTATGATGGTCTTGGGATTAAGGATACGGCCTCCCGTTCCCTCCCCCTGGCCGTAGTGTTTTTCAACGTAGCGGATGTGCGCGCCTTTCCTGACGATGAATTCATGGATCCCGTCGTGCTGGGCGACGCTTGCGCCCGGGTTGTGTATGCCGCAACCCGCTACGATTAGGATATCGGCACCCTCCCCGATATCGAATGTGTTATAGACGAGATCGCGCATCCCCGAAGCGGTCACAAGAACGGGGATGTGGACGGATTCGTTCTTCGTCCCGGGCTTCACGATCACATCTATGCCCGGCTTGTCTTGCTTGGAAGCGATCTCGATATTGGCGGATGACATGCGCGACAGGAGATCGCCATTCTTGCGGATGTTGTATGCGCCCTGCGGGATCCCGTGCAGGTCCGCGATGGTTTCAAGCAATTTCTCGTCAATAGTATCAAGCTCTCTGACATTATCTTCTCTGATATTATCTATAGCACTCAGCTTCATCCAGCTCCCCTCCGCACGTGGTTCTCCAGCGACAGGCGATATCATCCTCGATCATCGGCCAGATAGCCTCGACGCTCCCCCGCTCCTTGACCTCGCCTTCGGCCATAAGCAATATCTCGTCGGCCGCCCTCAGGAACTTCTCATTGTGTGTTATGACCACCGTGGTTGATGATGCGTTGGCCCTGTGCCGCCCTGCAATGACCCTGAGGAGCTGTTCGAATGTCCACAGGTCCACGCCGGCCTCGGGCTCATCGTAGATCACAAAACGCGGGTTTCGAGCCAGGAGCATAGCTATCTCGAGGCGTTTGAATTCCCCGCCCGATAGCCGGGCATCAGCCTCCCTCTCGATATAATCCCGCGGGCAGAGCCCCACGACCCTCAGCAGCCCTTCGATGTTTCTTTGATCACGGTTTGATGCTGCGATGGCGAGAAGGTCCTTCACCTTGAGCCCCTTGAACCTGGGGGGATTCTGAAACGCGTAACCGATCCCCATCAAAGCGCGTTCGGTGATATTGGCGCCGGTGATATCCCTGCCATCCAAATACAGCCGGCCGCTGGTTGGCTGGTAGATGCCCATAATCACCTTTGCCAGGGATGACTTGCCCCCGCCGTTGGGGCCGGTTATCGCATACATCTTGCCCGTCTCGAAGCTTATATTGACATTGTCCAGTATCTCGAGTTCCTCTCCCTCTCCATTGTTCGTGGCGACGGTGATATTCTCCAGCTTCAGCAACTGGTCTCCCTCCCTATCCCGCATCCCTTAGCCTTGATCCCGCGTCCCTTAGCCTCGGCCTCAACCTTAACCTCAATCTACTCAACCTACCACGTGCCTTCTCATTCGCATTCTATTGCCACGCACATTGTCATTTCCATTGTCATTCCCTCGCGCCCGATTCGCCCTTTCCGCCTAATTCGCCGGGCCTGCCACTTAACTCGGCAGGCTTGCACAGGTCAGCGAGGTTGATTGAATCGAGCGTCTCGACCATGCTGTCGCGGAGTCGAACCCACGCTTCCCTGGTCATGCAATAATCCTTGCGCTCACAGCACTCATCCACGCAATCACTCCCAACGCATTCCACGGGGGCTATAGGGCCTTCAACGGCCCTCAGAATGTCGGCCACGGAAATATCCTCTGGTGGCCTCGCAAGCGTGTAGCCGCCCTTAGCCCCGCGCACGCTCTCGACGAGCCCGGCGCCACGCAAACCCCTGAAGAGCTGCTCGAGATATTGGGAAGATATATTCTCCTTCTCCGCTATATCGCGGAGGGATACGGGCGCACCGTCCCCGGCTCGCTGCAATACTACAAGCCGGCACATGGCGCGCAGGCCATACTGTCCTCGAGTTGATATTCTCATATCGTATCGCTCCAAACCCCTGCCTGGCAACGGGCCCGACTACAATCCTACAATCGGTCGGTACCTGGCCAGGATGGCCAGTATCAGGCGCCGGAAATCCTGGAGTAGCTAAATAACTAAAATAGCTGAAAACAAGCGCCGAATCCGTTCGGATAAAACTAAATCCGTTCCGATAAATATGACTATTTTACTCAGATATCTACCACTATCAATTTATCACTCCGGCCAGGCCCTGTCAACGTAAAAATTAATAGAGCCTTTGCAAGAGGACCATGATTCCCACCCCAACTGCAACAGACAGCGCGAGGCTCCTGGTCCTTATGGCAACCAGCATAGTGGGGATAGCGGCTATGAGGTAATCATTATGTAGACTTAGATCAATGTGCCGGTGGGGCATGAGGAGGCCTGGCGCTAGCAACGCGGCAAGCACAGCACTGGGGACAAACTCCAGCCACTCCACAACCCATTGAGGCATCTTCACCCTGCTTAGGGCCACCAGCGGTAAAGCGCGGGGAACATATGTGGCTGCAAACATCCCCGCAAGTACCACTAGGAATGTCGTTTTGTCCATAGGTTCCAAAACACCCCCAGGGTGGCGCTAATCACTGTGGCTACGATTACGTTTAAGGTGTTCCACCCAAGCATTGATACGCCTAACGAGATAAACCCCGATAGCACCGCTACGAGGATAGTAGTCTTATTCTTTAGCTGTGAAATGAGAAGAGCAATAAACATCGCCGGGAGTGCAAAATCAAGACCCAGGTCTGATGCACTCCCGACCAGGGAAGAAACGGATGCCCCGACTAGCGAGGCAACCACCCACGAGAGGTAAGATGCTAGGTGCAAGCCCAGGACCGTAGAAAACCGGGGCTTCTCGCGTGAATACTGGCCGATTCCCGCTGCATAAGTCTCATCGGTGATTCCAAATGAGAGAATCGCCAGGGCGGGTATGGAAAAACGACGAAAATAGGGCACCATGGAGGCGCTGAAAAGCAGGTGCCGCAGATTCACCAGAAAAGTCGTTGAGACGATCGCGGTCGCGCCGGCGCCAGAGGTGAGCATTGCGACGGCAATGAACTGCGATGATCCCGCATATACTGCGAGAGACATGGCTGTTGCCTGAATCACAGATAACCCTGCCTGACGGGCCAGTACGCCATATGCGAATCCTATCGGAACATAACCCAGCATAATGGGGATGGCAATCTTGACCCCTGAAAGGAACCCACCAGCGACGGCCTTGGTTAGGGTAGTTAGAACTGCAGATGTAGATGTGGATGATAGCGTTGACGGCTTCGTATCAAGCTTCATATCAACTTAATTTTACCGCATCCGGGCCGGCCAGGGAAGAGATTTTTATCTCTCTTATTGCGCTTCTCCTTCTTAATCATGCTGGCCTTTCCCGCTCTTGCCGTGACCGGCGGCGCCTGCATCCTTGCCGCTATCTTTGCGACTCTCATGCTTCTCTTCTAGCTTCTGACCACCCTTATTATCATTATCGTTGCGGTCATTATCGTTGTCGTCCTCGTCATTCTTAACATTCTCTTGCTCCTGTGCCTCATTGTTGTTGTCTTCATCTATATTCTCATCTATATTCTCATCCTTTTTGGGACCTTTCTGCCATTCCTTTTTTGGACTTCCAATGACCTCACTTACCGCATGGCCGAGGGACTTTGGTTCCACGCCAAGGATCTTCGCTATCTCACCCCAGCCGAGCCCCGAGTCAGCCATGGCCATAACCTCATCCAGCGTTTTGCCAGAAGCGGACGCAAGGCTTGCGGCGATTGTGATCTCGCCCCAGCCAGCGCCTGTGGATCGAAGTTTCTGAATAGCCTCGGCCGAAAGATTAAGGTTCGGGAAAGCGGTTATTATGTTTGAGGTGAAAACAGCGTCATATGTATGAGTTGCTGTACCAGCTGCGTCATCGGACCCCTGAATTGCAAGACACGTACTCGCAACGCTCAGCATTAAGGTTAGTAAACATACCACTCCCGCCATTAAAGCCACAATTCGATTCATTTTCGCGCCTGACCTCCCCGTCCGCAGTGTTCTTTATGCTTTACTTGGCCTCGTACTTATATATTTCGGTATAACGCAACCAATCTTTAGACCAATTTTGAACTAATCCTTAAGGGCCTGAGGATCGCTGAGATCGGTACATCCCAAATGTAGGCTGGTAGCAAAACTGTTGGGGTAAACCCCACTCGACTGCTGGCAATAATATGGATGAAACTCTATATTAGAAAAAGCGATAAACAAATATGATACTCTATTGACTGGGAAAAGGTCCGCGAGATATAGTAAATATGTCTCTCAGACCCGATTTCATGCCTACTTCCTATCACAGGGAGGGTGTCCAATTATAAAGGCTTATAAGACCACTCTCGAAGGCAAAACGGAAGAGACCACATTGTTGTCTGATAAAGGGATATGGATCAATATCACGCGTCCCAGTGAAGAGGAAATCTTGAGGGTAAACAGAGAGACCAGCCTCCCCCTGGATTTTTTTACGTGCCCCCTTAGATGAAGAGGAACGTTCCAGGATCGAGGCTGATGGGGGTCGGGTCACCAGGGTATCAGTCTGGGGACCCGGGGCATGGAGTTCTACAAATTTCAAGGGATTTCGGTGGAGTCGGTGAAGATACGTCGGATCCGGTGAGAATATATTGGGGGAGCTGGGAGATATGAACCTGCGAAAAGAAGAAAACTGTGGGAAGAAGAAAAGGGTAATGTTTCTTTGTACCGGCAACTCATGTCGAAGCCAGATGGCTGAGGGGTTTGCCAGGGTATTGTTCGGGGATAACTGGGAGGTTTATAGCACAGGGATCGAGCCTGCCGGCCTCAATCGCAGGGCTATTGAGGTTATGCGTGAGGTAGGGATTGACATCTCGATGCAGACCTCGGACCCCATCGAACCTGAGCTTCTCAAAAAGATGGACCTGGTTGTGACCCTTTGTGGTGGCGCAGAGGAGAGGTGCCCTATGACACCTCCCGCGGTGAGACGCATCCACTGGCCCCTACCGGACCCCGCCAAGGCAAAGGGCCGGGAGGAGGAAATCATGGCCCAATTTCGCCGGGTAAGGGATGATATAAGAAGGCGAGTCGAGGAATTGCTGGGTCTCAGTGATTCCTGTTGTTCGGGGGAGGGGCATATGGTATAATAAAAGTACTGCTGGTGGAACAGCAGGCTCAATCCGGATTGGCCTAAGGTATCGCATCAACGACAGGGATTTCGAAGCAGAGCTTCTGATATCTGATAGCTTTAGGTTTCTGGTGGGGGGAACAATGCAACCTTTACTCGAGATCAGGGGCTTGGCAGCAGAAGGTCCGGCAAATGGTCAGGGGCTAAGTGATATAGACTTCGACCTTCACCCGAATGAAATCCATGCGATTATAGGCGAAAGTGGTAGTGGAAAGTCCACTTTTGCAAGAGTATTATCAGGTTTACATCCATATTCGGCAGGAAGCCTATGCATAAAGGGTAGAAAGATTGAAATCAGGTCACTGAAAGATGCAAGGAGGTACGGGATAAGCACTGTATACGAGGAACCCCCACTTCACCCGTTTCTCTCGGTAGAAGAGAATATATATTTGGGTTTGTTGCCGATTACTTTGCCCACCAGAATTATTTCAGCGAAAAAGCTTAGAACCGACTGTCGAAAACTTCTTGATAATTTAGAGATAGACATTAATCCTGCTAAGCTAGTCAAAGAGCTCAAATTGGGAGACAGACAACTCATCGCGATTGCGAAAGCATTAGCCTCCGACCCATCTATCTTAGTCATGGATGAACCATGTAATGGATTGGATGAAACTCAAAAGGCTAAGCTTTTTCAATTGATACGAGGATGCGCTAACAAAGGATTAGGTGTTATCTATTTATCGCAGAGATTGGAAGAAGTGCTTCAGGTAGCTAATAGGGTTAGTGTTTTAAAGAATGGAATGCTGCGCGGGACATTGTCAGCAGCCGAGGCCCAGAGACATCCCGAGAGAATATTCCGAGTCATGCTCGACAAAAATCGGAGTGTTGTTCTCGATGATGATTATATGCAGCAAATGTTGCCCGAAAAGATGGGAGGGGTGGTCGACACTTTCTTTCGTACCACAGAGCTTCTTGCGTCGGAATATGAACTTCAGGATGTTCTAAATTTTATCTCAAAAAGAGCGATGTCCATAATGAATTCAGATTCATGCGTGATTCAGATTATAGATGAGGAAACGGGGAGTATAGTCAATAGGCGTAAATATGATGAAGGTAAATCTATTGAGGTTCAACTCAAGGAAAGTTTGATAAAGACCGTGATTGAAAACGGAACTCCTTTTTACATTACCAACCTGGGTGGTAAAGATGATGCGGCTAGATATTTCATCGAAGAACCCGAAAGTTCCATCGGTGCCTTTTTATGTGTGCCCATAAAGATAAGATCCAGAATCGCTGGTGTCATAGAGGTTTTCTATACTTCTCTACACCAATTTACTCCCAGGGAAATTGAGGTCATATCGACCTTCGCTAACCAGGCAGCTCTTGCCATTGAAAATACTCGTTTACTGGGACGATCAGCCCTTTTACAGGAAGCACACCATAGAATAAAGAACAATCTTCAGTCGATAATTAGCCTACTCTCCCTCCAGCTCGATTTTATGGAATGTAAGTCTATTGAATCTGCAATCAACGATACTATATCTCGTATAAAGGCAATCGCCTTGGTACATGATTTGCTTTCCAAAGATGAAAAAGGGATAGGCGTCATCAATGTAAAGAAAATCCTGGAGACGGTGATTTCGTCCCTTAAACATCCATTTTTGGAAAGCGGTAAAGTTAATTTGATCGTATCCGGGGAGGGTTCAATGCTTTCATATAGAAAAGCGGCCTCCCTTTCGTTGGTGGTCAATGAACTTGTATCTAATTGCTTGAAGCATGCTTTCCCGGACGGAAGGGGGGGTGAGATCATCGTGAGTACGTTTGTTATGAATAATAAGTTCATAATTGAAATCCGGGATAATGGTGTAGGTCTCCCGGATGGTTTTGACTGTGCGATACATGGCAACTTGGGGCTCTCCATTGTACAAACACTGGTAAACAAGGACCTTGAAGGGGAGGTTGTTCTTACAAGGGTTTCGCCAAATTTTGGTACTTTGGCTAGAATATGTTTGCCCAAAGATTAATAGATGAATGGGCAGGTGAATTATAGATGTTCAGACGGTTAAAGGTTTTAGTTGCAGAGGACGAGTCGTTGGTCGCCATGGGGTTGAAGTCTGCTCTTAAACGCCTCGGTCATGAAGTGATAGGGCAAGCATTTGACGGTTTGGAGGCTGTTGAGATGTCTAAGCGGCTTCAACCAGAGCTTGTGCTGATGGATATTAATATGCCTAAATTAGACGGCATAGAAGCAGCGAAATTAATCAACGAGCATAATCCTATTCCCGTAATTATTATTAGTGGATATTCTCAGGCCGATTTGATAAGCAGAGCAACGGAGGCAGGGGTTTATGGGTATTTGGTAAAGCCAGTCGACAAAACGGACCTAGCTCCCGCTATAGATGTAGCTTTCGGTAGGTTCGAAGAAACGCTTAGATTTAAGCGAAGTTTAGAAGAACGGAAGCTCATTGAAAGAGCTAAGGGTGTGCTCATGGACAAAAGAGGCTTGAGGGAAAATGAAGCTATGAAGTACCTTGAAAGACAGAGCCAAAATACAAATGAGAAATTGGCGATTGTTGCAAAGAAGATATTGGAGGGGAATGATTACTAGATTTTTCCTGAAATTATGTTGAGAAAAAATTTCAGGAGAAAGAAGGAATTTGGTTTTCGCTGTAGAATATATAGGCTGTAGAATATATAGAGTGGATGCATTGTGAGGTTTTAAATTAGTTATTGAAGATATTTATTTTTGTCAGGTGATGGATGCCTGTGCGAAGGCATCCTTTTATTTTTGCGCTGTTTCTCTTAATAGCTCTGTGTCGCTCACTATAGAAAAGGTTGCTGGCTAACTTTCAATCGTTATTAAGCATAAAAATAGTGAGGTTAGTGCCCTTTCCGGAATTGAGTTTGGGGGTATTTTAAAATGTTGTCCAGAGTTATCTACATCTGGTCTATCGATACACGAGCGTAGGGAAAAGGAGTCAATTATTATGAATGATGATATTTTACTTAAAGCTGTTAATATTTTCAAATCCTTTCCTGGTGTAAAGGCTTTAGATGGTGTATCCTTAACATTACGCAAAGGTACTATTCATGCCCTTTGTGGAGAAAATGGTGCCGGAAAATCAACTTTAATGAATATTTTAATTGGGCTGTATCGAAAAGATTCGGGACATTTGTTTTATAAGGGGAAGGAGGTTGACTTTTCTCATCCAAAACAAGCTCTAGATCTAGGTATTTCTATTATTGAGCAAGAACTAGCACCAATCTATGATATGACAGTGGCAGAAAATATTTTTTTAGGACGAGAGCCCATTACTTCAGGTAAGCTTATTGATTACCCTCTTTTAAACAAAATGGCTGCAGAGCTTTTAGCTGACTTGGATGTACGTATTGACCCAACAAGAAAAATGAGATTCCTAAGTCTAGCTGAAATACAATTAGTGGAAATTGCTAAGGCGATTTCCCGAGATTCTGATGTAATTATTATGGATGAACCAACATCGGCTATTGGGGAAAAGGAAGTTGATAATTTATTCAAAGTAATTAGACGGATGAAGGATAAAGGTAAAGGAATAATCTACGTATCCCATAAATTAAAAGAGATTTTCGCAATTTCAGATGAGGTAACTATACTCCGGGATGGTAAATACATTGCTACAAAATCAATTGAAAACATCACGCCAGAAGAATTAATTACTCTCATGCTTGGGCGCAAGATTCAAGATCAGTTTATAAAAGATAGCTCTCCTCAGGGGACAACACTCCTGTCCGTTAATGGATTCTCCAAACATGGTCAATTTCATGATATTAGCTTTAACCTAAAGAAGGGTGAAGTACTCGGAGTGTTTGGTCGAAAAGGTTCAGGAAGAACTGAATTTCTTCGTACTCTTGTTGGTCTCGAAAAACCCGACAAGGGAGAAGTAGCTATCGAGGACAGAAAGGTTAAAATATCATCACCTCGAGACGCACTAAAGCTTGGAATAGCATTTGTACCGGAAGACAGGAAAGAAGAGGGTCTAGTTTTGACACGCTCCGTAAAAGAAAACTTGTCACTTTCTGCATTGGAACGATTTATAACAGGTATGTTTATTAATGATAAAAAAGAAAAAATGCGTGTAATGGACATTATTGAAAAATTTGACATAAAGACTCCGGGCTTAGAACAGATAGTGAAATACTTAAGTGGAGGAAACCAGCAGAAAGTGGCAATAGCTAGATGTATTTTAACGGGCCCCAAAATTCTGTTACTTGATGAACCGACA
Source organism: Bacillota bacterium (assembly GCA_013178125.1). Lineage (NCBI taxonomy): Bacteria > Bacillati > Bacillota > Bacillota bacterium. The sequence continues at coordinate 128,389 of JABLXJ010000001.1, forward strand.
AGGGGCATTGATGTAGGGGCAAAGAGGGAAATCTATAAGTTTATTGTGGAGTATGTAAAAGAGGGGAATGCAGTAGTTATGGTGTCTTCTGAAATCCCAGAGATACTTGGTGTAAGTGACCGGATTGTAATTTTTAGACAGGGGACAATAGTTGGTGAGCTGAGCAAAAAAGATGCAACCCAAGAGGATTTATTACGTTTAGCCTTATAAGCATATAGTACCCAGTAACATTAAAAGGAGTGTGCTTATGAACATCTCTACTTATCATAAAGGCGAACTAAAGAAAGGTCGTACGATATTAGCGTCAGTTGTTAATAAGGATATAGGCGATAGTTTTAGAATATTTATGGCAAATTATGGAATAATTATAGTATTTATAGTATTGTGCCTTATGCTTTCTGCGATAAGCCCCTATTTTTTTACAGAAAAAAACATAATGAACGTCCTTAGGCAAACATCAATAAATGGCCTACTATCTATTGGAATGACCTTTGTCATTTTAACTGGGGGAATAGATCTTTCTGTTGGATCGATATTGGCGTTTGCTGGTATCGTTGGAGCTTCATTTTCAAGTTCTGCCTTTACTGCTTTAGGTAATCATATTTATCCAGCACAATTTTCATTTTTTATTAGCTTGCTTGTAGGCATTACCTTAGGTTTAGTCAACGGGGCCTGTATTGCGAAATGGAAAATTCCTCCCTTTGTCATGACGCTTGGTATGCTTAGTATGGCACGCGGCTTAACATATATTTACACTGACGGTATGCCTATCCCCAATATCCATAAAGACTTCCTTGTTATAGGGCAGGGTCAGATATTTTCTATTCCAGTGCCAGTTATTATCTTTATTCTTGTAACGTGTATTGCATGGGTAGTACTTTATAAAACGCGGTTTGGTCGCTATGTTTATGCTGTGGGGGGTAATGAGAAAAGTGCTAAACTTTCAGGTATTAATACGAGACAAGTCATTTTATTGGTCTATGCAATTAGTGGACTTTTATCTGCTTTAGGAGGTCTCATCCTTACGGCAAGGACAACGGCTGGGTTACCGCAAGCCGGGGTTTCTTATGAGTTGGATGCTATTGCAGCAGTAGTAATTGGTGGTACAAGCTTAAGTGGGGGGCAAGGTACTTTAGTTGGAACGTTTTTCGGAGCGTTAATTATGGGTGTTATTAATAATGGGCTGGACCTACTTGGTGTGTCATCATATTTTCAGCAGTTAATTAAAGGAGCTATAATTGTTGTCGCTGTATTACTGGATTCTTTACAAAAAGCAAGAATGAAGGAATAAAAAAGATAGAATCCGAGATAGCGGAAATTCAATTATTAAGGGGGGTGTTCAAGAAATATATTAACAATGGGCAAAGTGCTAGTAGAGAAACAATGGTTAAGGCGTATGTGTAGACAGTTTAAGACGGTAGCCATCAGAGAGACATTACAAATGTAACCAAGAAAGGTGGAAGAAGGAAATGAAGATGCCTGGAAAGCTTGCAGTAGTGTTTCTTCTTACGCTTACACTCGTGATTAGCGTATTAGGAATTGGTATTCCAGCTCAGGGAGAGGCTAAGAAAGTATATAAGATCGGTGCTGCTGTATATGGTTTAAAAGCTGAGTACATGCGCCTGTGGACACTTGCCCTTGAAAAACATCCAGCAGTAAAGAGTGGGCTTGTAAAGATAACCGTTTTTGACGGAAAGTACGATGCTTCTGTACAGCAGAGCCAGTTTGAGACGATGGTAACTCAAGGATTTGATGCAATCATTTTTGTACCGATAGATATTCAAGCCGGTGCAGCGGCTGTTGCAGTTGCTGCTAAAGCTCACATACCTGTCATTGGTTCAAATACAAGAGTAAACAGCGATCTTTTGACTTCCTATATTGGTTCCGATGATGTCCAAGCCGGCGCAATAGAGGCCGAAGCGGTATGTAAAGCAATAGGCTATAAAGGTAATGTTGTAATTATTGAAGGTCCAATTGGACAATCCGCACAGATCGAGCGAAGGAAAGGCAATCTGCAAGTAATTCAGAAATATCCGGATGTGAAAGTTCTTGAAATGAAGACAGCAAACTGGTCCAGAGCAGAGGCTTTGAGTCTTATGGAAAACTGGCTTAGTGCTTATCCAGGGAAAATAAATGGCGTCATAGGACAAAACGATGAGATGGCTCTAGGGGCAATACAGGCACTTAAAGCTGCGGGCATTGATCCAAAGACAGTACCCACTGCAGGTATCGATGGTGTTACTGATGCATTAATTGCTATAAAGAACGGCGAAATGGCGAGCTGCACTTTACAGGATGCAACAGGACAGGCTCAAGGTGCACTAGATCTTGCTCTCAGAGCATTAATTGGAGAGAGTTATAAACCTCAGGCTGAATGCTGGAAGTATATGGATTGGGGCAAGTCAATGAAAAAAGTCTATAATGTGCCATGGGTTCCTGTTACTAAGGATAATGTGGACAAACTGCTAGCGCAAAGACGGGCTGATACCAAGAAGTAATAAAAAGGTGTATGAGAAATGCCCGAAGTTATGTTACTTCTCCCCCTTCGGGCATTTCTCTAAAATGTGTGGGTAAGTGGCATCTATTATCGAGAATATCCAGGCCATTCTCTTAGCGGGGAGGCCTACCGTTCAAGCTGAAGAGGTCTCGAGTAAACAAATCAGCGAAGGAGACTTTAGTTATGGAATTTAAAGGGTTTGATAAGAACTTTGGATTAAAAAATAATGTAGCTTTGATAACAGGCGCTGCTCGGGGTATTGGTAAAGCCATTGCCACTCTTTTTGCTGAGAAGCAAGCTAATCTTATTCTTGTTGATATATTGGAGGAAGTAAAGGATGTGGCATCTTCACTTTCTAGTCTTGGTGTAAAAACCCTTCCACTAGTTGTCGATGTGAGTAATACGGCTCATATTCACAAAATGGTGGAAGATAGCATTAAGGCATTTGGACGAATTGATATCCTTGTGAACTGCGCAGGCGTGGTTTTTCTAGATGATGCAGAAAGCATCTCCGAAGATTATTGGGATAAGACAATGGCAATTAATTTAAAGGCGCCTTTTATGATCTCTCAGGCTGTAGGGAGAGAGATGATAAGACAGAAACGTGGCAAGATCATAAATATTGCATCTCAAGCTGGCATTATTGCGCTTGATAAACATGTTGCTTATTGTTCAAGCAAGGCCGCTATCATTGGAATGACAAAAGTCTTAGCATTAGAGTGGGCTGAATTCAATATTAAAGTAAATGCTGTTTCCCCTACCGTTGTTCTGACAGAGCTTGGGAAAAAGGCCTGGGCTGGCGAGGTCGGAGAGGCTATGAAGAAAAAGATTCCAGTGGGTAGATTTGGTTATCCAGAGGAAATAGCTGCAGGAGTGCTTTTTTTGGCGAGTGATGCTGCTGATATGATAACTGGGGCAAACCTTGTAATAGACGGTGGATATACTATTCAGTAGAAATGATTCCCTACTACGAAAATAGTCTTCGGCCCCATTTTCGATGCTTCGATGGTGCCGGCCGAAAGCCGGCATGGGAGACTACCCTGAAAATAATCTTGCAAAGGTCATTTTCATTCTCTACGGCGCCGTAAACGAGGCATGGGTGTCTACTCTGTTAATGGAGAGGAACTGTGTGTATAGGGTCATGAGAATTTTATGATGGACACCTGTAAATGAATGAGAGGTGTTTCCTTTGGGTATAGCCATTGGTTGCGATGATGCGGGGTTTAAACTCAAGGAGATAATAAAGGGTTATCTGGTGGAGTCGGGATATGAGGTCGAGGATTATGGCTGCTATACCGAGGATCCCGTCGATTACCCGGATATAGGCTATGCTGTGGCGGAGGGCGTGGCCTCTGGCAAACATGACCGCGGCATACTGATATGCGGTACCGGGATAGGCATGGCCATCACGGCAAACAAGGTTGCGGGGATCCGGGCGGCGGTCTGTCATGACGTTTATTCAGCGGAGCGCGCCAGGAAGAGCAACGACGCCCAGATCATGACCCTTGGAGCGCGAGTTATTGGGCCTGAGCTTGCAAAGAAGCTGGTGTCCATATGGCTTGAATCCGAGTTTGCCGGGGGCAATTCCAAGAGAAAGGTCGACAAGATAATGCAGGTGGAGGCCAGGTACTTGCGGAGGGATGTGGGCTGAGCATAGCAAATTCCGGCCGTAATATCCCTGCGAGCTTATCTAAGCTCGTTTTAGGCACTTTCAAGGAGAGCGTAGCGCAGGTTAGTGTAGCATAGGTTATTTGGAAGACATATCTCCAAGGCCAATTCAGTAGAGATTTAGAACTGGGGTGGTAGATCTTGAAGAAGTTCATAAATAACCCTGATGTGGTTGTTGACGAAATGGTCGAGGGGTTTCTTTATGCGCACGGGGATCGCATAAGGAAGCTTGATGAGGCGAGGACCCTTGTGAGGGCCGATGCGCCGGTCAAGGGGAAGGTTGGGATAGTCACGGGCGGGGGCTCGGGCCATAAACCCTCGTTTATCGGGTATATAGGCAAGGGCATGCTGGACGCCGTCGCAGTCGGGGAGATATTCACCTCGCCACCCCCTGGTGCGGTATATGAGGCCATCAAGGCCACCGACGGTGGCAAGGGGGTGCTCCTCCTGCTCGGCAACTACGCAGGGGATGTCATGAATTTTGACATGGCCGCGGAGCTTGCGAGGGGCGAGGGAATAGAGGTTGAGCAATCCATAGCAACAGACGATGTGGGCTCGGGATTCAAGGATGATAAATCAAAGAGGAGGGGCGTAGTAGGGGAGTTTCTGATCTGGAAGATGACCGGGGCGATGGCTGAGCGCGGGGAGGGCTTATCTGAGGTTAAGAGGATAGCGGATAAGGTCAACCAGAACACCCGGACGATGGGGGTTGCGATATCCCCGTGCACTGTGCCCGCCGCAGGGAGGCCAACCTTTACGCTTGCAGATGATGAGATGGAGGTTGGGGTCGGCCACCACGGGGAGCCGGGGCTTAAGAGGGAGGAGCTAAGACCCGTGGATGAGATAGTGGATATGCTTTGTGCCGAGGTCATTCCCGATCTTCCATTTGAGGCTGGCGACGAGGTTGTAACGTTGATCAACGGCCTTGGAGCAACGCCCCAGCTCGAGCTCTACATAGCAAATAGGCGGCTCTTCAAGAACGTAACGGATAAGGGGATAAGGATATACAGGGCGCTTGTAGGGGAGTTTTTCACCGCCCTCGAGATGGCGGGATTCTCCATCACCCTGTGCAGGCTCGATGATGAACTGAAGGAGCTGCTTGATGCTGAGGCATATACCCCGTATTTCACTCAGGCCGGGAGATAAGGTTCAGGGGATCGGGAGAAAAATGAGCATGGAGGCGCAAATGGGAGAGATGTGCATGGGCAACACGGGTGAGGTCGCGAAGATTACGAGTAAAGATGTGCTAGCCGCAATTTACAGGATATGCGATGCGGTTGAGGAGAATAAGGCATATCTCTGTGAGCTCGATGCCGCCCTGGGTGACGGGGATCACGGGGTGAGCATGTCCAAGAGCTTCCGGGCCGTGAGGGATAAGCTCCCGTCCCTTGAGGGGAAGGATGTGGGGGCCATCCTGAAGGCGGTGGGCATGGCGCTCATCTCTACAGTGGGAGGGGCCATGGGCCCGCTTTTCGGGAGCGCGTTCTTGAAGGCTGGGGAGAGGGCGGCCGGCAAGCAAGAGATAGGGCTGGATGACATAGTTGATATGTTCATTGCGGGTGAGGAGGCCATAGTAGCGCGGGGCAAGGCGAAGGTGGGGGATAAGACTCTTCTCGATACGGTGCATCCGGCGGTTGAGGCTATAAAGGAAGCGAGGGCGCGTGGATTATCGCTTGTTGAGGCCTTGAGAGAGGCTACTAAGGCTGCGGAGCTGGGCATGAAATCAACCGTAGGCATGATAGCCAGGGTGGGGCGGGCGAGCAGGCTGGGGGAGAGGACGATAGGCCACCAGGATCCGGGGGCGACGTCCGCGTATATCATTATAAAGGCTGCGGCGGGATTTGCTGATTAAGAGCATTATTCGATACTTCCAGGGCGAGAGATGATGTTGCTGCTCTGCCGCACTTCAAGAATGAGAGGTTTGGTCAGCTTATGGGGGGCGCCCAGCTCTTCGCCTACCTAATCCAGGTGGATATCTGGTTAAGGGAATACAGGGTGCTGGTTCGTTGAGTGGGTTAGAGTTAGGCCGGTGGGCTAGAGTCCACCGGCCTAACTCTAAGTAGGCCGAAGTTAGCTCGCCAAGTCTAATGCCAGGGCGGCCCGATGAATCTCCTCTTAGGCGAAGGCATCGGTTAAAACGCGTGGGGCTGTCTCATATTGGCTCGGGTGGGGTGGATCATAGTTTCATCCTTCTCAGGATTCTCGGCATGACTTTGACGTACTTCTGTCTAGCAGAGTTAAAAAGGTTGTAACCACCCACGCTGCGCGATATAATAAGTGTAACACCGATTAGCCCTCCCGATGATCCGTTCTGATGATCCGTCTCTTGGAAGGAGGAGCGGGATGGTTACGGACGCCGTGGCCCAGTTGAAGACGTTTTCGCCTTTACACCGGAGCTATATCGTTGCGGTGCTAACGGAAATCTTGCAGCATTACAGGGATAATCTCTCTGGCCTGGCGATTTTTGGTTCATACGCACGTAGGGAAAACCGCAAAAATTCTGACCTTGATCTCTTGATCATCCTTCAGGAGGCGCCGCGGCGCCGGGAGCGTTTGGTGGAGTTTATCGATGAGATCGAGCTGAAACACGAGCATCTAGCCCAGCGTCTCTATGATGAGGAAGATATCCTTTGCGAGTTATCGCCGTATATTTTACGGGAGGCGGAAGCTCTCAGGGTACAACCTATCTACTTTGACCTCGTCTCTCACCATGTCGTTGTAAGTGATCCTAAGGGGATAGTAGCGCGTATTATTGCGTCGATGTGGGCTCTCCTACGAGATGTAGGAGCACATCGAGTCAGGCGCAACAATACCTGGGAATGGCAAACTAGGAGGTTCCTAGGGGGGATAAAGTTATGAGAATTGACGAGCTCACTTCGGCTTATCTTGAAAAGGCCGGGGTTAGAATGGAGGGTCTATATTTTTTTAGAGACCGCGGGGCCTATTCTGATGTGGTGAGGGACGCGCAAAGCGTGGTAGAGCTATCTCTAAAAGCAGTGTTGAGGGCTATCGGCGTTGAGGTGCCGAAGATACATGATGTTGGTAGGACATTGGAAAGCAACAGAGACTTACTACCAGTTCAAATTGTTGCCAACCTACCGGAGATCAAGAGCATCTCCAAGAGGCTCCGAAAAGAACGTGAACTGAGCTTCTACGGGGCGGAGGATTTCATTCCGACGGAGGAATATGATCTGACTGATGCCGAGCAGGCAATCAAGGATGCAAGCTTTGTGTTACAGGTTGTGCGGCAGGTATTGCTGGGAAAGCCGGTGGACTCTAGCCCACCGGCCTAACTCTAACTCTAACTCTAACTCTAACTCTAATTTTAACTCTAACTCAACGAACCAACACCCTGTATTCCCTCAACCAGATATCCACCTGGATTAGGTAGGCGAAGAGCTGGGCGCCCCCCATAAGCTGACCAAACCACGTAGGACCGAATCCGGGCCCGCCCGACCGGGCGATGGCGCGGACGGCGTCCACATTGACCAACTGGAGCAGGGGCGAGGCGGGGTCATTAAAGATATCCAGGAGCCGGTCGCGAACGGCCGCAAGGTAAGCGGGATTGTGCGTCTTAGGATACGGGCTCTTGCGCCGCCCCAGTACGTCATGGGGCAGCACGCCCGAGAGCGCCCGCCTCAGGATTCCTTTCCCCTGATGATCGCAACTCTTCATTGCCCAGGGGATATTCCAGGCGTACTCAACCAGGCGGTGGTCGCAATAAGGGACACGGACCTCGAGGCCGGCAGCCATGCTCATGCGATCCTTGCGGTCGAGGAGAGTGGGCATGAATCGCGTGATATTCAGGTATACCATTTCGCGCATGCGCGCTTCCATAGGCTCTTCACCTGGGAGGCGGGGCACTTCTGCTATGGCCTCCCTGTAGCGCTGAGCCATGTATTCCTCGGGCTTGATCAGCTCGATCAAGTCGGGCGAGAGCAGGCGTGTTCGCTCCCTTGCCGCTCGAGCCCATGGGAATGTGCCGGCGGCCAGGGCCTCCGGGTTGTGAAACCAGGGGTAGCCTCCGAATATCTCGTCAGCGCATTCGCCTGATAGGGCGACGGTAGCCTCCCTTTTTACCTCGCGGGAGAATAAATAGAGAGACGCGTCTACATCCGCCATACCGGGCAGGTCTCGCGCCCGGACGGCCGCCTCCAGGCCCTCTACCAACTCGGGCGTGTCGATTGTGACGGTGCGGTGGCTCGTGCCAAGGAAGCTCGAGACGCGCCGCACCCACGGGGAGTCGGAGTTGGGCTGGAATTCGCTGGGCTGAAAATAGAGATCATTGCCGGCATAATCCACCGAGTAGGTGTGTGGCGGACCGAGTCCGGCCCGCCGGAATGCGCCGGCGGTGAAGGCCGTCACAGCGCTCGAGTCCAGGCCGCCTGAAAGCAGCGTGCAGATGGGGACGTCGGCTACGAGCTGCCGTTCGACCGCGTCCTGTAAGAGCTCACGCACCCTGGCGGCAGTAGTATCCAGGTCATCCGTGTGGGGCCTGCTTTCCAGGACCCAGTAGCGGTAATCGTGAATCCCGTTCTGGTCATATAGGATATAGTGGCCGGGCTTCACCTCGTGGACGTCCCGGAAAACCCCGTGACCTGGGGTGCGGGCGGGACCCATGGCCAACACCTCGGCCAGCCCCTCTGCGTCAACCTCCGGCTGGACCAGGGGATGGGTGAGCAAGGCTTTTAGCTCAGAGCCGAATAAAAAGGCGCTGCCGCGTCGGGCGTAGAATAGGGGTTTGACCCCAAGGCGGTCCCGGACGATGAACAGCTTCTGGCCGGCCTCATCCCAGATGGCGAAGGCGAATATACCGTTGAGGCGTTCCAGGCATTTCGTCCCCCATTCCATGAATGCAACTAGGAGCGCTTCGGTATCAGAGCGACTCCGAAAGGAATGCCCGCGCGCCTCTAGCTCCCGCCGCAGCTCAGAGGTGTTGTAGAGCTCGCCATTATAGGTTATGATGTAGGTTTTATTCCCATTCTGGCGGATCATTGGTTGGTACCCGCCCTCCGGGTCAACCACGATCAGGCGGCGGTGGGCCAGGGCTGCGCGCGGTGATATCCAGGCCCCGGCAGCGTCCGGTCCCCGGGAGGATAACGTCCTGCTCATCGCCTCGAGGATGGAATGTTGTTGGGAGAGATCCCTTTCCCAGTCTACCCAACCTGCGATCCCGCACATTTCAGTTCATCCCTCCAGCTCCAGAACATAACAAACCATAATGACCGTGATAATAGAACACAATAAAAACGGCCCCCACTTCTCTCAGAGGTAGGCGCCGTTGCCACAATTAGAAGATGCCTCATTGCACCTTCTTGGACTTCTAATCTTAGGATATGCAATACGCTGGTAATGTTGCCAGTCCAGGCGCTTCCGTGGCTCAGGTCATAACCCTTGTGATGGGCAACGATGCTGGTGGCAGGCATCGTTCCCGACGGACGATGCTGATGGCAAGCACTGTTCCCGATGGACAATGCTGGTGGCAGACATCGTGTGGGATGGATGAAGCTGACATTGGATACTTTCTTATCCCAGACCTTATGCGCGCTGAGATAATTTTGGATGGAAGCTTGTGCATTTGTGACACAAGTGATAAAATAGAAAAAGATGGTTATTCAGGGAAGATGCTTTCGTACCGATGCCGCAGAGGAATTCCCATCTTTCCTTTCTGTAATGTATGCAGATAGACAGGCCCGTGAGGATTCCTTGGGATGAATCCTGTTTCATGGAGGGGTGTATAGAGTGCTAGATGGGACTAGAAAGGAAAAAGCGGCGAGGCTGCTCGCTGACGATGCCAGGGACGAACATGCTGCTATTGTGCAGTATCTTCGCCATGCCTGGGCTTTTCAAGATGAGGGCTTGAGGGCAAAACTCGAGGGTATAGCTAGAGACGAGATGTGGCATTTTGACTGGCTATCGGAGAAGATCGTGGAGCTTGGTGGCAAGCCTTCCTCCGAGAGGAGCAGGATCGAGGTCGGAGGCGTCCTGCTGGATTTGATTGATGTGGACATAAAGGCAGAAGAGGCGGCGATAGCTCAATATCAGAAGCATTTATCCGAAATCGATGATGAAGGGATCAAGCTCCTGATTCGGAAGATAATCTCCGACGAAACGAGACACCGGGAAACCTTCAAGAAGATCAAGGAATTGCTCGAGGGGCCGGGAGCTTCGAGTGCAGCGATAGTCGTGGAGGCGGCGCCGGCCGGAGGCACCGGTGATGATGGGCCGGCTGACCTTCTCGGAAGGCTCGACCAGGGTGTCAGGCATGAATATACCGTGATACTTAAATACCTGATGCAATCCTATGCTTCGGGTGACTGCGAAGCCGGGCATGAGATATGGGAATCCGCAATTGACGAGATGAAGCATCTCGGCTGGCTCGCTGAGAGCCTGGTGGAACACGGAGGAGTGCCGAAGGTAGAACACACGCCCCTGGGAGAGGTCGAAGTGCTGGAGAAGGCCCTGAGCGAGAATCTCCAGGAGGAAGAAAAAGTCATCGCCCAATATGGTGGTAATATTGCATCGCTAGAAGATCCCGAGTTCAAGGCGCTTTTTGAGAAACTCAGGCTGGATGAGGTTCAGCATCAATATGTTTTCAATGAAATCCTGGAGAAATTGAAGCTGTCAAAGGCTGAAGTAAATGCCATTGAGCGGTCTTGAGGGATGCTCTGTATGTCGGGCGCAGGGATAATTAGGATGATACCTGACCGGTACCTAGCTGATAAAGGCGCCAGATACACAAAAAGCATATTGGAGGGAGAAGAACATGGCAAAGTGGCGCTGCACCGTATGTGGTTTCGTTTTTGACGGGGATAACCCGCCTGAAAGGTGTCCCAAATGTGGGGCGCCCGCAGAGAAGTTCGAGAAGGTGGATGATGAGAAAGCCGGGTTGATAGAAAGGTCGCGCCTCTCAAACTACCTCCATCAAAAGCTCTTTACTCTGCTCGAGGAGGTCAAGACCGTCGGGGAGCAGGGAATCGTGGATAACCTCGACCCAGGCTGTGTCAAAATCTTTACGGAAGCCCGTGAAAACGCGAAAACCATCCAGCAGATGATCAAGGCCGAGATCCAGACTCACATTCAAAAGGGTAAGTGGGGTTAAACCTCGGGGAAAGTATCCTCCTTTGGCCTTGGCTGGGGGGGTCTTATCAAGGAATTGAGGCTCCTGCAAAGGGCTGTCTTCGTCGTAGATCGAAATGATGTAGTTCGCTATGTGGAGTACGTCAAGGAAATGACCAACCAGCCTGATTATGATGCCGCGCTAGGCGCCGTAAGAGACGCGGTTGGGCTCCAATAACTCGTGCCGCAGCTATGAGCTTCTAGGCCCGCCCCTGCGCGGGCCTTTCACATATGTGGGAGGGAGAGATTCAATGATGAGATATATTATAGTGGGTGGCGGTGTTGCTGGTGTCAATGCTGCGAAAGTGCTGCGCGACGAGGACTCGGAGGGCGATATAACTATCATCTCAGGCGAACCGCGGCTCCCGTATCTGCGACCGCAGTTTATTGACGAAAGTAGCTGGGAGGGATTGGTGTCCGGCCCCCTGCAGGATAAAAGCTCTATCCTCCTGAAGGAATGCTACCGGGAGCGTCGAATTTTTAAATCATCGGTAAAGAATTCCGGATAGTAGGAAATCAAGGTTGACGGGGGTAAAAGGAAAGACAAAAAAGGAAAAGGAGTATCAGCGAATGGGGAAACTTGAAGGCGTCATCTGTCCCCTTGTTACCCCGCTGGATGAGGAGGAGAGGGTTGATGAGTGGGATGTCAGGAGCCTGGTCGAGCATGTGATCGGTGGCGGGGTCTCGGTGATCTTCCCGCTGGGCAGCATGGGAGAGGGCATACTGCTTGCTGAGGAAGAAAAAGGGCGTTTGGTCGAAATCGTTGTAGATCAGGCGCGGGGTAGGGTGCCGGTGATGGTTGGCGTCGCCGATACCTCGACGGAGAGGATTATCAGGAACGCCAAGCGCGCCAGGGCTTTGGGCGCTGATGGAATTGTGATTTCGGCACCCTGCTATTTCGGGATCGGGAGGCAGGAGGAGGTAGTCGATTTTCACAGGAGGGTCCTGGATAGCGTTGACCTGCCTGCGCTGCTTTACTACCTGCCGGGCCGCACCCACACCTTTATGACGATCGATACCATCGTTGAGCTCAGTGAAGACCCGCGCGTCCTCGGAATCAAGGATAGCTGCGGTGACTTCACGTTTTTCCGGCGTCTCGTGGCCGCCATGGAGGGGAGGGAGGACTTCTCGGTTTTCCAGGGTAACGAGTGGGTGTTCGATGCATCGCTCTTGGTTGGCGCCGACGGGATTGCCCCGGGGGTTTCGAGCCTGGTGCCACGCCTCTGCCATGAGCTCTTTATTGCGGGGAAGTCCGGCGATATCAGCGAGGCTCGAAGGCTGCAGGTAAAGCTACTGAGAATCTTTGATATCTATGGCGCAAATGCAGAGACGTGGGCCGCGGGCATGAAGGAGGCTCTGAGAGCGGCGGGCATATGCAAGACGGCCAATCCCGCGAGGCCCTTTGTCGCACTGGATGATGCCGGGCTCAGGGGGGTGCGGGACGTCCTTGAGCGTGAGGGAATACTCGAAAGCCAGCAGTTATAGGGCGTGATGTGTGGGCCGTGAGCTATGCGAGCTCACGCTGCCTGTAAAAAACTTAGCGTTACAAGGTCGCGCAATTCGCTCTTGACACGAGTTTGCCCTTCTTGCTATAATAACAGTGTCCGAAGGGACATTTCGTGGATGATTTGATATTCGAGAAAACGGGCGGAAGTGGCTCAGGGGTAGAGCATCGCCTTGCCAAGGCGAGGGTCGCGGGTTCAAATCCCGTCTTCCGCTCCATAATTTTTGGCGACATAGCCAAGTGGTAAGGCAGCGGTCTGCAAAACCGCTATTCCCCGGTTCGAATCCGGGTGTCGCCTCCAGGGTCGTGGGCGGCTAGCTCAGTTGGTTAGAGTGCAGCGTTGACATCGCTGAGGTCACTGGTTCGATTCCAGTGCCGCCCACCATTTTTATGCCTGTATATCCTGTATATATAGGGTAAAACCGCAGGTGCTAGGATGACTTGCAACAGTACCAGCGGCTTCCTCCTGACGGCAGGTATTCAAATTCGCGCTTCAGGGCCGGACATGGCCCCTTTTTTGTTGCCTCCTCTTGGCGGAGGTGTTGCCTGCTATAGCCACGCCAGTTCTCCTGGCTCCTCCGGTGGCGCTCCCGCCAGTGCCCCCGGCCTCGCCCCCGCGCCTGTCGGCGAAACTCTGCCCCGCAGAGCGGCCACCGCAAGCAAGCCAATAAGCGCCGCCATGCGGCGGCTTGCGGACGAGGTCGTGGTTGTGGGTCAGGTCAGGGAGGCCCGGAACCTCGAGGAGGTCCTGGATGGCATCTTAAACGGTGATACGCCTGTATTATGTTATCGCTATGCCCAGGGTCGGGCTGGGCAGGTACATCGAGGATGCCCTCGAGCCTCTAGCCCGGATCATCCTGGGGCCTGAGAAGTGAGCGTCCGGGAATCGAGCAGAGTCGCCCGTCGGGAGCCATGGGCCAGAACGTCTCGCGGGTGACGCTGACGGTTCCCCTGCCTGCTGAGATATCCGCGACCCTGCCTGCGAGGTTGTGGAGGTCATCTCGCGAGATGGCGACCTCGAGGGCCACGCCCTTGCCATAGGATGCGCCGATGACAGGATAGCCCCCGGAGCGCAGGAAGCTCTCGAGCTTTCCAGATGTCTGGTAATCAACCAACAGGAGCACCACGCACGCCGGGACATAGGTCACGACCTGCGCCCTGTCGAGCCCGGCCTTCGCGGCCTGGCTGTATGCACGGACGAGTCCATTTGCGCCGAGGAGGATGCCGCCGAAGTAGCGGGTCACTACAGCCGCAATATTGGTCAGGCCATCCCGCTCCCGCCTCAGGGCCTCAAGAACGGGCTTGCCGGCCGTGCCTCCGGGCTCGCCGTCGTCGCTCTGTCTCTCGATTTCCCCTGCGTGGCCGATCCTGAAGGCATACACATTGTGGGTCGCATCCCTGTGATCCTCCTTGACACGGCCGATAAAGCGCATGGCCTCGGCCTCGGATTCGACATGGGCGATTGTGGCTATGAATCTCGATTTCCTAACGACGATCTCGGCTGTGGCGGCTCCAAGGACCGTTGTATACGATTGTCCCCGCGATTGTCTCTGCGATTTCCCCTGCGGCGGGTATCCCTGTCTCATACCAGCTCTCCCCTGAGAAGCCACGTCTGTGGCTCGGTTATCTTCACGCTCACGAGCCTGCCATAAAGGACGTCCTTGTCGCCTGGGAAGAGAACGAGCTTATTTGTCCGGGTGCGGCCCTGCAGGAGCGCCGAGCTGGTCTCGCTCTCGCCCTCGACGAGCACCTCGACGGTCTTGCCCCGGAGCGCCTCGTTCTTTCTCAGGCTTATCTCGTTTTGGACCGCGATGAGGCGGTAGATGCGATCACGCTTTTCGTCCTCGGACACCTGGTCGGGCATATTCGCGGCAGCCGTGCCGCGCCGCGGCGAGTAGATGAATGTGAAGGCCGAATCAAATTCGACCTTGCGGACCATGTCAAGCGTATCCTGGAAATCCTCCTCCGCCTCGCCGGGGAACCCAACTATCAAGTCGGTGGTGATGCTCGAGTCCGGCACATGCTTCCTTATCTCGGCGACGAGGTCCAGATACCTCTGCGCGGTGTAGCCCCTATTCATCCTGCGCAGTATCTTATCGCTGCCGGCCTGGAGGGGCAGGTGGAAATGCTCGCAGACCTTGCGGGATGCCGCGATCGACTGAATGAGCTTTAATGAAAAATCGCGCGGGTGTGATGTTGTGTAACGAATCCGCTCTATACCTGGGACGCCATCCAGCGCCGCCAGCAGGTCGGCGAAGTCGATCCTTTCCGGCAGGCCCTTGCCGTAGGCGTTGACATTCTGGCCAAGCAGAGTTACCTCCTTGTAGCCTTCCCTCCCGAGCTCCGTCACCTCCGCGATGATATCTTCAAGGGGCCTGCTCCTCTCGCGGCCTCTGACGTAGGGCACTATACAATAGGAGCAGAAATTGTCGCAGCCGTACATGATAGTGACCCATGCCTTGAGGTCGCCCTCGCGCTTGACGGGGAGCCCCTCGACCAGGTCCTCCTTTTCCGCTCTTTCCACATCCCAGACCTCATACGCCTGCCTGAGGCCAGCCTCGACCCGGTGAAGGAGCTCCGGGAGGCGGTGAATGTTATGGGTGCCAAAGACCAGGTCCACATGGGGGAGCTGCTCCCTGATCTTCTCCAGCTCGCCCTCCTGCTGGACCATGCAGCCGCAGATCCCTATGACCAGGCCTGGGTTCTTCTCCTTGAGGCGCTTGAGGTCGCCGGCCCTCCCATAAACCTTGCGCTCGGGGTTTTCTCTGACGCAGCATGTATTAAAAAGTATGAGATCGGCCTCCTCAGGGTCCTCGGTCGGTATATAGCCCTCCTTCTCGAGGATGCCTGCGATGGTCTCGGAATCGTGGACGTTCATCTGGCAGCCAAAGGTCTGGAGAAGGTACTTACGCCGGTGATCCTGCATCTTCATCCCCCAATCCTTGAATAAATCCTCGATATTTCAGCCCTCGATCGTATCATATCAATAGTATACCACATATAGCGTAATGGATGGAATTATACAATTAATCCATAATATGGGAATAATGGGTTCCCTGAGCTGTATACAAAAATTCCCCGTCACATATAATAGTCGTGAGAAAGGGCGTGATCTTCATGGAGGTCGTTTCTATCGGGACTCAGAATCACATCGACAGGCTTCGCCAGTGTTTTGAACAGGAACTACCACTCTTCGCCAGAGATGGCATAAATATCGCTCTAACCGAGAAGGCAAAGGGAAGGCTGAGATTCCTTGCTTTCGACGTGCCCGAAACGGTCGCGCCCGGTAATCGAGACCTGAACCTCATGGTCAGGAGATGGATAGCCCAGGTTCTTGCCAGGGCGATCGTACATGATATGCAAAAAGCGTTCACGCTTGCTATATTGAGGGAACGCTACAAGAGCTTCAATGATTCGGAGCTTGCTCAGATAGCCGATGATACTGTGCAGATGATGCAGGAGCAGGAACAAGAACAGGAAGATGGATCGGCGAAGGAGCAGGTCAGCGAGATTGCGGCAAAGCTGCTTGATTACCTTAATGCCAATAACGAGCTCGTGCTCGAGGGCTTTATGCGGTTCAGGCTTAAGGAGTATTACGCCGGACTGCGGAGCGCGGTTGATAGAGCCGTGGATAACTTCATGGTCGAGCGAGAATACAGGGAGTTCATCCGGCTCCTTAAGTATTTCGTCGATATCCAGGAGCCGAAGATTGACGAAGTGCACGTGATAATCCGGCCAAATGGCGCTTTCCGGCTGCTGGATTCGAGATACAGGGTTATAGAGAATGACTATCTCGAAGGCTTCATCGCAGATCTTGGTTCAGACGATGTAGACTACGAGGACCTGCTCATAAGCGCCCTTATAACCGTCGCGCCGGCCAGGGTCATCCTGCATTTCGATGAAACCAGGGCGGTGGTTGAAACCATCGTGGGGGTGTTCGAGGATAAGGTCTCGATGTGCCCGGGCTGCCCGCTATGCTCATCCTCGGCCACCAATTCCAGGGGCAGGCTTGACAACGTCTAGGATCAAGTTTACAATAAAGTATAGTTGGTAGACTGAGGCGAGTCCCTCGTCCCTGGGATGTCAGGGACGAGTTTTTGTATGCGTTTGCATTTTGTTTGTATGAGGTCGGGAAAGGAGAGAGTGCTTTTTATGTCGAGTTCCCATGCTCTAAGCGAGCCTTCCCTAAACGAGCCTTCCGCCTTGAACGATGTTGATGCGAGTGGGGTTGATCTCGAGGTCTACAGGCATTCTACCTCTCACATCCTTGCCCAGGCGGTAAAGCGTCTTTTCCCCGATGTAAAGCTCGCGATAGGTCCCGCTATCGAAAACGGGTTTTATTACGATTTTGAGCGGGCAACCCCTTTCACGCCAGATGATCTGGATAGAATCGAGAAGGAGATGAGAAAGATCATCGGCGAGGACCTCCCGATTGTCCGGGAGGAGGTATCAAAGGAGGATGCTGTAAGGCTCTTCCAGAAGCTGGGCGAGGAGTACAAGCTCGAGCTCCTGGAGGATATCCCTGATGATGCGGTGAGCCTCTACTGGCAGGGCGAGTTTGTCGACCTTTGCCGCGGTCCTCACCTCCCATCGACAGGGAAAGTCAAGGCCTTCAAGCTCCTGAATGTGGCGGGGGCCTACTGGCGCGGGGATGAGAAGCGGGAGATGCTCCAGCGGATATACGGCACGGCCTTCCCCAGGGAGTCCGAGCTCGAGGCCTACTTGAAGACCCTTGAGGAGGCAGCCCGGCGCGATCACCGGAAGCTCGGAAAGGAGCTGGATCTCTTCAGCCTTCACGAGGAGGCTGGAGCCGGACTGGTTTACTGGCACCCCAAGGGTGCAAGCGTCAGGAGGATCATAGAGGATTTCTGGCGCTCCGAGCATATAAAGCGCGGGTATGATATAGTCTACTCCCCGCACATCGCAAGGCGGGATCTGTGGGAAATCTCGGGGCACTGGGGATGGTACCGCGAGAATATGTACTCCCCCATAGATATAGATGGGGTGGAGTACCTGCTAAAGCCGATGAACTGCCCATTCCACATCCTGATGTACAAGTCGCGCACCAGGTCCTACAGGGAGCTCCCGATACGCTGGGCCGAGCTCGGCACGGTCTACCGGTATGAGAGGAGCGGCGTGCTTCATGGGTTGCAGAGGGTGAGGGGCTTCACCCAGGATGACGCACATCTCTTTGTGCGACCGGACCAGCTGGAGGATGAGATTGTCGGAGTCATAGACTTGATGCAGTTCATGATGAAATCATTCGGCTATTCGGAATACCTTATCGAGTTATCAGTGCGCGACCCGCAGAACAAGGAGAAGTACGCAGGCTCGGATGAAATATGGGATCTCGCAGAGAGCGCGCTGGTGCGGGCCCTGGAGAGGGTTGACCTCCCGTACACGCGCATGGAAGGTGAGGCCAAGTTCTACGGGCCGGCGATTGACGTTAAAATCAAGGATGCCATTGGCCGCGCGTGGCAGGGCCCGACGATCCAGGTAGACTTCAACCTGCCGGAGCGTTTTGATCTTGAATACACGGGCGAGGATAACGCGCCCCACCGGCCTGTTATGATTCACAGGACCGTTCTGGGCTCCATGGAGCGCTTCTTCGCCGGGCTTATCGAGCATTATGCGGGAGCCTTCCCAGTATGGCTCGCGCCGGTCCAGGTGAGGGTAATGCCCATAGCGGAGAGGCACATCGATAGAGCCCGGGAGATACAGAGGGATTTAATGGTAGCCGGCCTCAGGGTCGAGGTCGACTCGAGGAATGAGAAGATCGGCTATAAGGTGCGCGATGCGGAACTCCAGCGGATTCCGTATATGATCGTGATAGGAGATAGGGAAATCGAGAATAACCTCGTCTCGGTTCGGAGCCGCAGGGGAGGTGACCTCGGCCGGATGAAGCTCGATGGGATCAGGGAGCGCATCCTATCCGAGGTGGCGTCCAAATCTGGAAATTCTGATTGACCTCGGGTGAGACTTATGCTATACTAAACACTGCTACCACAGGACTGCTCAGGCAGGGCTGCCTGGAAGAGTCTCAAAAAGACAAAAAGGATGTCTAAAAGAAGAAGCCATCCGCTTCTCACCCTGCGGCGCTCCCAGGTGCCGTACTATGATCCCAGGGGCCAGGTTTGCTGCCAGCAGGGTATTATGTTGTGTATCAAGAGCCAATCCCGAGCTCATCTCGGGTTATATTTGGTTGAGGTTTGCTAGCTTTTGCGGGGCGGGTGGAATCTACCTGCCCATTTTTTACGGATTTGGGTTCTCATTGTTTTTAAAAATCAGGGGGTGACGCGCCATCAGCAAAGACTTGAGAGTGAACGAGGAAATCCGCGCCAGGGAAATCCGGGTCATAGGGGACCAGGGCGAGCAACTAGGGGTCATGCCCTTCAGGGAAGCGCTTCGTCTGGCCGAGGAGAAAGGGCTCGACCTGGTGGAGGTTGCGCCTACGGCAAAACCGCCTGTATGCAGGGTCATGGATTATGGAAAGTATAGGTACGAACAGGCGAAGCGTGAGAGGGAAGCCAGGAAGAAACAGCGCATAATCGATATCAAGGAGATAAGGATGACCCCAAAGATCGAGGGGCATGATTTCGAGGTCAAGGTCAGGAACGCCCAGAGGTTTCTCAAGGATGGCGACAAGGTTAAAGCCACGATCAAGTTTCGTGGCCGGGAGATCGTTCACGCCGATATAGGGAAGGCTTTGCTAGAGGATCTTGCAGAGGAGTTAAAGGATGTTGCTATTATAGAGAGAGCGCCGAGGGTCGAGGGCAAGAGCATGATCATGATTCTCTCGCCGAGACAGGCTTAATATTCTAGGGGTCACGAATCAGGCCATTGTTCATGCCGTGATTCATCCATGATTCATTCTAGATTTTTCAAGGGGGAAGTACTTTGCCTAAGCTTAAGACTCACCGTGGAGCCGCCAAACGCTTCAAGGTCAGCGGTAGTGGGAAGATTATAAGGTTCAAGGCTTTTAAGAGCCATATCCTGGAGAAAAAGTCGCCCAAGACCAAGAGGAACCTGCGAAAGCAGGCGGTCATGAGCCCTGGGGACGCAAAGAAGGTAAAGAAATTGGTGCCCTACCTGTGACTGCAGCCTCTAGCGCGGTCTCTAACGATATTGGATCCACACATCACATATCCGTCCCGGCATGCATGCCCAGCGTGCATGTCCAGTATGCGTGCTCCAAATGCCGGGTGTAGTGTAATGGAGGGAAAGTGTAATGCCAAGGGCGAAGGGCGGGTTTGTAACCCGTAGGAGACATAAGAAGATATTGAAGCTTGCCAAGGGCTTCACGGGTGCGAAGAGCAAGATTTTCAGGCGCGCCAATGAGGCGGTCATGAAATCCCTGCAATATGCATACAGGGACCGGAGAAATAGGAAACGCGATTTCCGGAGGCTCTGGATCGCGCGGATTAACGCTGCGGCCAGGGTGAACGGCATTTCGTATAGCAGGCTGATCGATGGGCTGAAGAAGGCTGGCGTTGAGGTAAACCGGAAGATGCTTGCCGAGCTTGCTATCAATGACATGGCTGCCTTCAGTGAGCTTGTTCAGGTTGCAAAAGGCAGTTCCGGGGAGTAGGATCAGGCATGGTACCTGGTGGCTGTGCTGGTAGCCATCTACCTCAGATAACGAGCGTTCGAAACCCGCGGGTACAATATATTCGAAAGCTTTACCAGAAGAAATACCGCGACAGGGAGGGAAGGTTTGCGATTGAAGGGGTTCGCTTCATCGAAGAGGCCCTGGCGAGCGGTGCCAGGCTTCACGCAGCCTTCTTCGCGCCCGACCTCCTTGAGAGCGACCGGGGCCGCCTCCTCGCCGAACGGTTGAGGGAGCGGCCTGTTGATTGTTTCACAGTATCCCGCCATGTCCTCGATGCGGTCGCCGATGTCGCCACGACGCAGGGTATATGCGCGGTTGCGGAGAAGCTCGAGCCGCGGCTGGATGAGGTGGTGACCCAACCCAGCCCCCTCATTGTAGTGCTTCATAACCTCCAGGATCCAGGAAATGTTGGAACCATTATACGCACGGCCTCCGCCGCCGGGGCGAGCGGGGTTATTCTTACCGGGTCGACTGCCGATGAATACAATCCGAAGACGCTGCGCGCGACCATGGGGGCGATTTTCAATATCCCCACCGTGCGCGTTGCCAGCCTGCTGGAGTTGCTACAGACGCTCAGGTCCGCCGGTATAAGCACCGTCGCGGGCGACGCTGGGGCCAAAACTATGTATTTCAACCATGATTTTCGCGTACCCGTCGCGATCCTCGTGGGCAACGAAGGTTCGGGACTCCGGGGCGATATCTTGAATTCTGTGGAGGAAGCCGTGGCTATTCCCATGCCTGGGCGGGCAGAATCCTTGAACGTGGCGGTTGCTGCATCGCTTTTAATCTATGAAGCCTTGCGGCAGAGGATGAACGTGTGATATAATTCAACGTAAAGATTTCCCCAGAAGCCTCGAAAGGGTGTGGTTCCTGGATGCTGCTGACCGCCGATTTCTTTTGGAGGATCTTTGAGGCAACGGGTTCCATCACTGCATACCTCATCTATCGACGGCTCAGGACGCAGTAGAAACGATGGGGGCGGCTGGAGGAGGGGCCTTGCTGCAATAAGACACACAGGAACACGGTTAACACGGTTTAAGTGATTCAAGGCGTGATATATTTCGTAACAAATTGAAGAAAGGCGATGACGGGGAAGAGTAGGTGGACGGCGGCCCGCAAGGGAGGGGGCACCGGAGACTGCAAGTGTCCCTAGGGCCTGGTCCGCTGAAGTTCGCCCCCGAGCTGCAGGCTGAAAGCCGCGGGCAAGTAGGCCGCGCCGGGCACCGGCCGTTACACGGGGTACGTACATACATTAGAGCATCACCGGTCAGGGTGGTAATACGGGGTTTACAGCCCCCGTCCTTGTGACGGGGGCTGTAATTTTTGGTGTAGGGTTTTCCTGGTGGACTTGGTGTAGGAGTTTAGAAAAAGGGGAAGGATTTCTAGGAGAATAGGAGAAGGGGAAGAACAGGAGGCGAGTCTATGCGCGACGAGGTTCAACGAATTATTACGCAAGCATTGCAGGAGCTCGATGCTGCCCGGACCCTCAACGATCTCGAGGGTCTCAGGGTGAAATATCTCGGCCGCAAGGGTTTTATAACGCTCCTCCTGAGGAGGCTGGGTGAGCTTTCCCCGGATCAGAGGCCGGAGGTCGGCAGGCTCATCAATGACGCTCGCACATCTTTTGAGGAAAGGCTCCAGAGCCGCAGGAGGGAGCTTGCAGCCATTGAGCGCGAGAGGGCGCTCGCGAGCGAGATAATTGATATAACCATGCCAGGAAGACGCCCAGCTATTGGAGGCATGCACCCTGTGACCATAATCTACAATGAGCTTGAGCGCATCTTTTCGCGACTAGGTTTTGAGGTTGTCACGGGCCCTGAAATCGAGCTGGATTACTATAATTTTGAAGCCTTGAATGTGCCCAAGTATCATCCCGCGCGCGATATCCAGGATACGTTCTATATCGCAGAAGATGTGGTGCTCAGGACCCATACCTCCCCCATGCAGGTGCGGGCAATGGAAAAGCGTAAACCCCCTATCAGGATCGTCGTCCCTGGCAGGGTCTACAGGTCAGACGCCAGCGACGCGTCGCACTCCCCGATGTTTCACCAGCTCGAAGGCCTGGCCGTGGATGAGGATGTGACCTTCGCCGACCTCAAGGGCACGCTTGCGGTATTCGCGCGTGAGCTTTTCGGCCCTCAGACCGATGTTCGCTTCAGGCCGAGCTACTTCCCGTTTACAGAGCCCAGCGCCGAGGTGGACATCTCGTGCATGATCTGTGGGGGCAGGGGGTGCCGCGTCTGCAAGAACACAGGCTGGCTCGAGGTGCTGGGGTCGGGGATGGTGCACCCCAATGTGCTCCGCAATGTGGGTTACGACCCCGAAGAAGTGAGCGGGTTTGCATTTGGCATGGGCGTCGATAGGATCGCCATGCTCAAGTTCGGTATAGATGATATGAGGCTGCTCTTCGAGAATGATGTGAGATTGTTGAGGCAGTTCTGAGCGGCGTTCATTATTTGCTGATTCAGCATTTGATTTATTAGCTTATCATTTGTCATTTGCCGATTTTCGCAGGTTTTTAGCATACTGATTTAGCCGTGGGAGGTTGGGATGGCGAGATGCTTGTTCCATCGAAATGGCTCAGGGAATTGGTAGATTATGATATAACAGACGAGGAGCTTGCGAAACGCCTCACGATGGCGGGCACGCAGCTCGAGGCGTTTCAGCGATCGGACGATGGTGAGCTGGTATTCGACTTCGACATCATGCCAAACAGGCCTGATTGCCTTTCCATTGTTGGGATCGCCCGGGAGGCGTCAGCCGTAACCGGCAAGCCCCTGGTCCTGCCCGAGGTCACGGTGAGGGAAGGGGAGAGAACGGCCGGGGACATGACCTCGGTCGCTGTTGAGGATGCCGGCCTGTGCCCGCGCTATATCGCCAGGATCATCTATGATGTAAAAGTCGGCCCATCTCCCTTGTGGATGCAGAGGCGGCTTCAGGCTTGCGGCGTGCGACCAATAAATAATGTGGTTGATATTACCAACTACGTAATGCTTGAATTAAACCAGCCGCTCCACGCATTCGACTATGACCTGCTTTCTGAAAACAGGATAATCGTCAGGCGTGCACGACCGGGAGAGAGGATTGTGACCCTGGATGGCGAGGAACGCCCCCTTGATCACGATGTGCTCGTGATAGCGGACGCCACAAGGCCGGTGGCGATCGCCGGGGTGATGGGTGGCCTGGAGTCAGAGGTGAGGGATGACTCGCGCACGATCCTCCTGGAATCGGCCAATTTTGACAGGGTGAGCATCTGGAGGACATCAAGGAGGCTCAAGCTTCGCACCGAGGCGTCTACGAGGTTTGAGAAGGGGCTGGACCCCAACAATGCCAGGCTCGGAGCCGACAGGGCATGCCAGCTTATGGAGGAGCTTGGCGTCGGCAAGGTGGCGCGGGGAGCCGTGGACATATACCCTTCGCCTGAGGAGCCGAAGGTATTCACGCTGAGATCAGGGAGGATCGGCCGTCTTCTCGGCATCGATATATCGGCGGACGAGATAGCGGAGATTCTGGGGAGGCTCTCCATGAGCGTTGAAAGGCTTGGGGACCATGAAGGGCTTGGGGAGCATGATCTGAGGGTGACCGTCCCGACCTTCAGGCGCGATATATCGGGGGAGGCGGATTTCGTTGAGGAGGTCGCCCGCATCCATGGTTATGAGCGGATCAACGCAAGCATGCTCACAGGTGCTGTGCCGGAGAGGGAGCCCGGCCGGGCCAGGCGGCTTATGGGCCTGGTCCGCGATATCGTCAGGGGATGCGGGTTTTCTGAGGCGATAACTTTCAGCTTCACAAGTCCGAAGATGTTTGATGTGCTCAGGCTGCCGCAGGATAGCCCCTGCAGGGATGCAATCGCGATTATGAACCCACTGACCGAGGAGCAGTCGATCATGAGGACGACCCTCCTCGGGAGCATGCTTGAGGTTCTCGAGCTTAATATCTCGAGGGGAAACAGAGATGTCGCCGTCTTCGAGCTCGGACGTCGCTTCCTCAAGGACAGTAGGGAGCCCTCGGGCTGTAAGGAAAGGGAAACCCTGGCAGGGGCGGCAATGGGGTCGCTCTCCATTCCTTCGTGGGGTGTCGCGCGAAGAGAGGTCGATTTCTATGATATCAAGGGTGTGATAGAGGAGCTCCTGTCACGCATGGGTGTGAGAGGCTTCGCATTTGAGAGGTGCGATCACCCGAGCTTTCACCCGGGGAGATGTGCGAGGGTGGTCCTCGGCGGCACAGGTTCCGGAGGGACCGAGCTTGGCGTCTTTGGCGAGCTTCATCCCGAAGTCAGGGCCGGCATGGGTTTCCCGGGCAGGCCTTACCTGTTCGAGCTCGACCTGGATGAGCTGGTGCGCGTGGCAGATCCTGCCGGGCATGTCAGGCCGCTCCCGAGACACCCGTCGGTTGTGAGGGACATCGCGGTCATCGCTGTGAAGGACCTGCCCTGCGAGGCCATCGAGGAGGCCATAAGAAGCGTGGGGGGCGATCTCGTGGAGGATGTGAGGCTGTTCGACGTCTACGAAGGAAGCCAGATCCCTGAGGGACACCGTAGCCTGGCTTTCTCCGTAACATACCGGGCTCAGGATCGCACCCTGACAGACGAGGAAGTGAACGCCATCTGGTCGCAGGTAAGGGATAAACTAGTTGCTGGGCTCGGCGTGAGCGTGAGACAGTGATGGATGGTAGGTCTGGGAGGCAATTTTGTTTTCCTCATCCCTTGAGGCAGGAATTTGGGGTTTTCTCGCTAAATCTATGTTAGAGTTGGGTGTCAGAAGAGTCAGGTGTTAGATGTGATAGTGCGGCGGGAGCACCGGGAATGCCGGGGCCTGTTGGTTGCGGGGTCTGCCCCTTGCGGCTACGAGGGGGTGAGGTGATTGTCTATCGACAAGACCGATAGAGCTGAGAAGAAGGTGCGCGTGGCCGTCAGGATCCTGGGTGATGAGTATACTATCCGGGGGGATGCCGACCCGGAGCACATCAAGAGGCTGGCGGCGGATATCGACGCCCGGGTGCGGGCGGCCATGGAGTTCAACCCGAAGCTCGGGCGCAGCCAGGCTGTGATTCTCGCGTTTTTGAATATCGCGGAGGAGCTCGAGAGGCTCAAGAGCCAGTACGAGGAGCTGATGGAGTTCATCGAGGAGGCGAGGTGAAACACATGGATTGGGTGAGCCTGGTGATTCTCGCCACCCTGGGCCTTTTCGCGATAAACGGCGCGCAGCGGGGCTTTGTGAGGCAGGTCCTGGGGCTCGCGGGGACGGTCATCGCCCTCATCCTCGCGTTCCAGAACTTCGAGGAGGTCGGCGACCTGATAATGTATTATGCGAGCATGCCCAGAACTATCGCTAATGTTCTGGGGTTTGCTATAGTTTGTGCAATAGTCATCGGGGTGGTTTCAATTATAGGTCACATTTGGTCGAGGTTCATCCGCCTGTCGCCGGTATCTATCCTTGATAGCCTGGGCGGGGCGGGTTTTGGGCTCTTGAAGGGTTTTCTCATCGTGTGTATTATACTGATCATCCTGACCTCGCTCCCGTTCAAGGGCGTAACCGACGTTGTGGGGCAGTCTGTGGTAGCCCGGCAGATACTGGCGGCTGCACCCCTCTTCTATGAGCAGGTGGAGAAGCTCCTCCCGCCAGGGGCGCCAAGGCTTATAATCACCCCCGATGGGATCAGGCTCGTGCCGGCCGGGCCCGCAGTTGGGAGTCAGTTGATTAGAGTTAGGTGATATTGTAAGCGATATGATGAGCGAATAGGACGGCAAGGGGGAAAGGGTATGAGTCTCGGAGACATTATAACTGGCGTTGTGCTTGGTGCCCTGGTGATATTTGCGATCTATGGCTATATCATAGTGGATAAGCGCCTGAAGGCGACTGCAGAGGCGGAGCGGGCCGAGAAGGAAAAGGAGAAGGCTCAGGCAGCTGCCGGTAAGAAGAAGAGCCGGTGAGGGAGTCGGTGAGCGTGGGCATGAACATGAGCCGTAGGCATGAACATGGGCGGGGCGGGGAGCTGGTCGCGTGGTGCATGATATGGTGCGTAATGATGTGAGCAACGCGGAGATTGCGGCGCTCCTCTGGGAGATTTCTGAGCTGCTTGAGCTATCTGGTGATAACCCCTTTAAGGCCAGGGCGTACCGGCATGCTGCGGAGAAGATCGAGAGCCTCCCGGAGGCCCTCTCGAGCGTCTATGCGGAGGGAAGGCTCGGGGAGATCGAGGGCATCGGTGAAGCCCTGAGGAAGAAGCTCGAGGAGATCATAACCACGGGAGGGCTCCGGTATTATGAAGACCTGAAGGAGAAGGTTCCGCGGGTCCTGGTTGAGCTCGTGGATATACCGGGCGTGGGCCCGAAGACCGCGCGCGTCCTGTATGAGCGCCTTCATGTCGGCGGAATAGAGGAGCTCGAGGCCGCGGCGAGGGCCGGGAAGATTCGCGAGCTGCCCGGCATGGGCGTGAAAACGGAGCAAAACATACTGCGTGGCATACAGATGCTGAGGGGCCGCCTCAACCGCATCCCGCTGGGCGTGGCCGCGCCCATCGCTCAGGATTTCATTGAAAGCATACGGCGCATGCCCTGGGTGCTTGAGGTCCGGGCCGCAGGGAGCTTGAGGCGCAGGAAGGAAAGCGTAGGGGACATCGACCTCGTCGTGGCGAGCGGGGATGCCATCGCTGTTATGGATGCCATCGAGAAGCTGCCCAGGTCGCGCGAAGTCCTGTCCAGGGGCGGGACCAGGATGGTCGTCATGGCCAGGGACGGCATCAAGGTAGATATCTGGGTCGTGGATCCTTCTTTTTTCTGGTCGGCCCTGCATCATTCCACGGGTTCCAAACCGCATAATGTGAAACTGCGCGGGATGGCGAGGGAGATGGGCCTGAAGATCAACGAGTACGGCATATCCCGGGAGGATGGAATCAGGATCCCGGTCACCGGAGAGGAGGATATATACTGGTCCCTGGGCCTTGATTTCATACCCCCCGAGCTGCGTGAGGATGCAGGTGAGGTTGAAGCGGCGAGGGAGGGGAGGCTGCCGACGCTGCTGGAGCCCGGAGATATCCGGGGCGACCTCCATATACACTCCACGTGGAGCGATGGCGTCACGAGCATCGAGGAGATGGTCGAGGCGGCCCGGCGCCGGGGCTATGACTACATCGCTATCTGCGATCACTCGAAATCCCTCGGCGTTGCCAGGGGGTTGTCGGAGGAGGCCCTCCGGCGCCAGATAGGGATTATCCGGGAACTGAATGAGGCATCGCCTGGAGTGAGGGTTCTCGCCGGGATTGAGACGGATATACGGAGGGATGGCACGCTCGATTACCCCGATGAACTCCTGGCCGAGCTGGATGTCGTGGTGGCGTCGGTTCACTCGGGCTTCCGGCAGGATGAGGACACGATGACCGCAAGGATCATTGCGGCGATGAAAAATCCCCATGTGGATATCATAGGGCACCCGACCGGCAGGCTTCTCGGCCGGCGCGAGCCCTACGCCGTAAACATCGATGCCGTGATCGATGCCGCGGTGGAGACCGGGACTGCCCTGGAAATAAATTCATACCCGGACCGCCTCGACCTCTCGGACATTCATGCCAGGATGGCAAAGGAACGGGGTGTGAAGCTCGCCATAAACACGGATGCGCACTCGAGAGAGCAGCTGAGCTACATGGGGTATGGAGTTTCGGTTGCCAGGCGCGCGTGGCTCAGCAAGGAGGATGTCATAAACGCCTGGGATGCCGGGCTCTTGTTGAGATTTTTAGACGAATAAACACCATGGCTTTTTACCAATACTAGCGCGTGTAGCCCGCAGCACTGAGTCAGGGCGCATAAAGAAAGCACGTATTATATTGATGGTATAGGACGGTGCCATGCGTGTTCAAGGTTATCGGTAAGACCATCGCAATGTACATCTTCGTCTTATTTATTACGAGGATTATGGGTAAGCGGGAGGTCGGCCAGCTTTCCCCGTTTGACCTTGTTGTTGCCGTGATGATCGCCGACCTGGCATCACTGCCGCTCGAGGAGAAGAAGATCACCCTGGTGGATGGGATTGTTCCAATAGCCGTCCTCGCCGCCGCTGAGATATTGACCGCGTTTATCTCGCTGAAGAGCGATACCGCCAGGCGCGTGATCTCCGGGAGTCCGAGCATCCTGGTTGAAAACGGGCGGATCATAGAATCCAATCTCCGCAAGTCCAGGTATAACCTGGATGACCTCCTCGCGCAGCTGCGGGAGAAGGATATACCGAATATCGCTGATGTGGAATACGCGATTCTTGAGACATCGGGGGATTTAAGCGTGATCCCGAAATCTCAAAAGAGGCCGGTCACGCCGCAGGACCTTGGCATTCCAACTTCATATGAGGGGTTGCCTTTCCCCCTCGTGACAGATGGCCAGATACAGTATAAGAACCTGGAGAGGCTCAACCTCTCCGTGAAGTGGCTGGAGGACAGGCTCCATAAACACGGCGTCGATAAGATCGACGAGGTCCTCCTCGCCAGCCTCGATGGAGAGGGAAACCTTTACGTCTCGCTCAAGGAATCCAAGGTCATCGATAAGACGCAGCTTGGTTGATAAGCTAGGTTGATAAGATTGACTCTACCTCCTATTACTGTTATCATGGTAGCAGTAATGGGAGGTAGATTTTTTTATCATGATCGATCCAAGAACGCTGAGGGTTCTTGAATTTGATAAAATCAAGACTTTGTTACGAGGGCTTGCGACCAGTAGTCTTGGGGCAGAGCTTGCTGACCGGCTGGCTCCGGCTACTGACCTGGAGGAGGCCCGGGCCCTCCAGGCTGAGACAACCGAGGCCAGGGGGATTCTGCGCCTTCACCCAGGGATCCCGCTCGGCGGCGTGAGGGATGTACGTGAGGCCGTGCGCAGGGCACGCATAGGGTCGACGCTCGAGCCGGGCGTGCTTCTCGATATAGCTCACACCCTCGCTGCAGCTCGAAAGCTCAGGAGGTTCCTGCTTGAGCTGCGAGAAGATTTTAAGGTAATTGCGGGGCTTGCCGGCGGACTCAAGCCGCCCAAGGACTTGGAGGACGCGGTCTTCGAGTGCATTGATGAAAACGGCGAGCTCTACGACTCCGCGAGCCCGAGGCTGAAGCATATCAGGGCCGGGATAAGGTCCTTGAACGGGCGGATCAGGGATAGGCTGGACTCACTCATCCGCTCCTCAGAAACCCAGCGATATCTCCAGGATGCTATCATCACCATACGCAACGACCGGTTTGTCGTGCCTGTGAAGCAGGAGTTCAGGTCCTACCTGCCGGGCATAGTGCATGATCAGTCGGCGAGCGGTCAGACGCTGTTCATCGAGCCGATGCCGGTAGTGGATATGAACAACAGGCTGCGCGAGCTCTGCGCGGAGGAACGCGAGGAGATCGCCAGGATCCTTGGGAAGCTTAGCGCAAAGGTGGCGAGCGCCGCTGGCGCGTTGGATGAGACGCTTGAAACCCTCGGGCGGATCGATTTCGCCTTTGCAAAGGCGCGCATGAGCGAAGAGCTTGATGCCGTCGAGCCAGAGCTCAATGGCGAGGGGCATATCAATATCCGGAAGGGGAGGCACCCGCTGCTTAAGGGCGATGTCGTCCCCATAGACCCATCCCTGGGGCGTGAGTTTAGCACAATGGTCATAACCGGGCCCAACACCGGCGGCAAGACTGTGACCCTGAAGACGATAGGACTCCTAACGTTGATGGCCCAGGCCGGCCTGCATGTCCCCGCCGATTATGGAACTACGCTTGCCGTATTCAGTCAAGTCTTCGCCGATATTGGGGATGAGCAGAGCATAGAACAGAGCCTGAGCACCTTTTCGTCGCACATGACGCATATTGTGCGCATCCTGCGCGAAGCCGGAGATAATTCCCTTGTCCTGCTGGATGAACTGGGCGCCGGGACCGATCCCCAGGAGGGGGCAGCCCTGGCCATGGCGATCCTCGAGTACCTCCATGACAGGAATGCCCGGACGGTCGCCACGACGCACTACAGTGAATTGAAGACATTCGCATACCGCAGAGATGGCGTCCGGAACGCGTCTGTGGAGTTCGACGATATCACCCTGCGCCCTACCTACCGGCTCTTGATAGGTCTCCCGGGGCGGAGCAATGCCTTCGCGATCGCATCGCGGCTTGGCCTGCCTGATGAGGTTATCGCGCGCGCCAGGTCCATGATGGCCCCGGACGCGACTCGCGTAGAAGATATGATAGCTGACATAGCCGAGAACATGCGAAGCTCGGAGCTTCAACGCCGCGATGCTGAGGCGCTCAGGGTGCGGGCGGAGCAGCTCAAGCGCGAGCATGAGGAGGAAGCCAGGCGTGTCAGGGAAAAGCGTGCTGAGATCATCGAAAAGGCTAGAGAAGAGGCGAGGCAGATCCTGAGAAAGGCCAGGCTTCAGGCAGAAGAAACGATAAGGGCGGTGCGGGAGCTTGAAAGGAAGGCGAGCCTCGCTGGCAAGGCCAGGACGGAGCTGGAGGATGCCATCAGGGAGATACGCGAGGGCCTCGAAAATGCCAGCGGTGAGCTGCTCGATGGCGAGGAGGCGTATCTCGCGCCTGCAGACGGAGATTGGCAGCAGGGCGCGGCCCAGGGCGATGGCGCAGGCGATATGGGCCTGCCACTGTCCCCGGATGATCCGGATGACGCCAGGGCCGGGGTCGTGGTGTTTGTGCCTAGATTCAAGCAACAGGGCTGCATAGTCGCTGGCCCCAACGCCAGGGGTGAGGTGCAGGTCCAGATAGGAGTCGTCAAGGTCATGCTTCCCATGGGGGAGCTCCTGAAGGTTGCCGATACCGGGCACGCGGCAACGGCACCCGCGGGATTGCTTACACCCGCCACACGCGGCCCTCACGCCCAGAGACAGAGCCAGGCTCAGGCTCAAGCTCAGGATCAGATCCAGGTCCGGGCCGGGGTTGATCAGATTTCGCGCGAGAAGGCGCGGGAGATAGCAACAGAGCTTGACCTCAGGGGGCTCAGGGTCGAGGATGCCCTCGAAAGGGTGGATAAGTACCTGGATGATGCGATCCTCGCGGGCCTTCCGAGGGCGCGGATAATACACGGGAAAGGCACGGGCGCCCTCAGGCAGGCTGTGCGCGAGTATCTAAAGAATCACTCCGGCGTCGCCGGATTCAGATTTGGAGAGGCGGGGGAGGGCGGCGACGGAGTCACCGTAGTATCGCTCTGCGTGGACGGCGCCTGAGCGGAGGATGGCGCCTGAGCTGAGGACTCAGCAGATGGTTTATGCACATCGCAGTATTCCTCCGGGAGTCTGCTGCCAAATAATACTGTGCCATCAGGGGCGACCTCGAGCTTGGAATCCTTGAGATACGTCCTCGTCTCGACCCTGTCCGGCGGACAATCCGGGGTCGCGAGCTTCCCTGAATCCAGGCAGACCCTGGCGTGTATGAAGTTGCCGTGGAGGTTGCAATAGTCGGTTGGCTCCGTGCCTTTGACGAATACCTCCGTCCGGGTCTCAGGGCAGGCGGGCGTCGCCAGGAGACCTGATTCCTTGCATATCTTCACGCCGAGCACAACCCCGCTGGGGACGGGGAACTCGCGGGGTTGGATTATGCCATTCTGGAGCGCCTCCCTGACAAAGACGCCCCATATTTGGGCGGCTTTTGCGCTGCCTATCCTGACCCCGCCATATACGAGGGGCCGGGCCTGCACATCGTTGCCGATCCACACCGAGGCCACAAGATCAGGGGTAAAGCCCACGAACCACGCATTCGTGTTGTCGCTTGTCGTGCCTGTCTTGCCGGCGGCTGGCACCCCAACATTGGCCGCTTTTCCCGTCCCTCGCTCGATGACGCCCCTCAGCATATCTGTCATTACATAACATGTTGTCTCGCCCAGGACGATCTCCTTTTGGGGGATGTTGCGCTCGAGCACGGCGCCATTTGCGTCCTCAACACGGATGATCGCCATGGGGCTAACCTTTATCCCCTGGTTGGCCAGCACAGCATATGCGGCGGCCATCTCCAGCGGCGTTACGCCCCTCGTGAGCCCACCAAGGACCAGCGAGAGGTTGCGATCGTTTACGCGGCCCGTCTCGACGAGGGAGGTTATCCCCATGAGCTTGGCGTACCGGACTGCTGTATCGATGCCGATCTCATCGAGGAGCTTAACCGATGCCACGTTGATGGACTCCTCCAGAGCCTGGCGTATGGTAACCAGACCATGAAATTTATTATCGTAATTCCGCGGGACCCAGCGTTTATTTCCAGTCATGACGAATTCGGTTGGTGAATCGTTGATGGTGGTAGCCGGCGTGTAGCCATTATCGATCGCAGCCGTGTAGACGAATGGCTTGAACGCCGAGCCTGGTTGGCGGTATGATTGAACCGCACGGTTGAATTCATCCTCGCCGCGCCCGCCGGCCATCGCCTTTATGTAACCTGTTTGCGGGTCCAGGGCCACAAGCGCCCCCTGGGGTTGCGTCAGACCCTTGGAATCCACCTTGCCTTTAGGCAGGTTTTGGACCAGCGCTTTCTCGGCGATACGTTGGAGCCTCAGATCGAGGGTGGTGTAAACCCTGAGCCCCCCCTTGTAGACCGTATCCTGACCGTAGCGCGCGAGGAGCTGCTGGAGCACGTAATCCGCAAAATACCGCCCGATGTGCCTCTTGGGCTTGAGCCCCGCGAGGAATATGGGCGCCTCGTTAGCATGTTTCTCTTGATCCTTTGTTATATACCCGAGGAGCGCCATCCTCGCTAGCACTGTGGCCCTGCGATCCCTTGCGGCCTTCATGTCTTCATATGGGGAATAATATGATGGCCCCCTGGGTATGCCCGCGAGCATGGCCGATTCGGCGAGGGTGAGGTCTTTGACATCCTTCCCGAAATATATCTGAGCGGCAGCTTGGACTCCATACGCCCCGTGTCCGAAGTATA
Source organism: Bacillota bacterium (assembly GCA_013178125.1). Lineage (NCBI taxonomy): Bacteria > Bacillati > Bacillota > Bacillota bacterium. Next base: position 161,656 of record JABLXJ010000001.1, read on the forward strand.
TCTCATTCAGGTAGAGCTCGAGGATCTGGTCCTTGGTGTAGCGCCGCTCGAGCTGTATTGCATATAATACCTCCTGAATCTTCCGGGTCAGAGTCTTTTCATGCGTGAGAAAGGCGTTCTTGGCGAGCTGCTGGGTTATGGTGCTGCCTCCCTGGACTTTTCGACCGCTTCTCAGATCGGCGAGGAGCGCCCGGACTATGGCCGTCACGTCGATCCCATGATGTTCGTAAAAATGAGCATCCTCCACGGCTATGACTGCGTGTTGAAGGTCCTTTGGTATCTGGGACAGAGGCGCCCACACCCTGTTTTCCACATAGAATTGGGTTATGAGCTTGCCGTTTATATCAAAGACCTTTGTCGTCTGACTCGGTCTGTATTCTATGTCGTCAGGGCTCGGCATGCTCTTCAGGGCGCCCGCCATGATCCCCATTACCCCGCCGGCGGCGATGCACATGAGGAGCACAATGAGGATAGCCAGGCCTACGAGGATGCCCCCACCATGGCCCTGGTTCCCGGTCCGCATCCTTTTCATGGTTCAATGCCCCTTTCGTCTTGACTCTTCACTTCGAGTTGATGGGCTCGCGATGTATAAACGTGCATTAGCTCACTTCTCGAGGGCCTACCCAAGGCCTATTATATCATATAGCCTCAAACGTTGACACTTGTCCCTGTGTCTGATACGATACTTCCATGGAAAGGTATTATGAAACAGGCGAGGGCTTTGCGGGGTAGGGCGAAGGATCACGAAGGATATGATAGCGAAGGATATGTTAGCGGAAGGAGCATGGGGTTATCTATGGAGCCCGAGAAACAGCTGGAGATAATCAAGAGGAAGACCGCGGAGATCGTCTCGGAGGAGGACCTGCTGGATAAATTCGAGAAGGCGCAAGAGGAGAACCGGCCGCTTCGCATAAAGCTGGGGCTGGATCCCTCGGCGCCCGACATCCACCTCGGCCACGCCGTCGCATTGCGCAAGCTGAAGGAATTCCAGGACCTGGGACACGAGGTTACGCTCGTGGTTGGGGATTTTACCGGAAGGATCGGCGACCCGACAGGGAAATCGGAAACCCGGAAACAGCTCTCCGAGGCCGAGGTCCTCGCCAACGCCAGGACCTACCAGGAGCAGGCGTTCAAGATCCTCGACCCCGGTAAGACCAGGGTGGTCTTCAACAGCTCCTGGCTTGCCCCTTTGAAGTTCGAAGATGTCATCGTCCTAGCATCGAAATATACTGTGGCAAGGATGCTGGAGCGCGAGGAATTCGCCCAGAGGTTTGATGAGGGAAGGCCCATATATATTCATGAATTTTTTTACCCGTTTATGCAGGGCTACGATTCCGTTGCCCTCCATTCCGACGTCGAGCTCGGCGGGACGGATCAAAAGTTCAACATCCTGATGGGGAGGATGCTCCAGCGGGAGTATGGGCAGGATTCTCAGGTCGCGGTGCTCATGCCCATATTGACGGGCATCGACGGTGAAAAGAAGATGAGCAAGAGCCTGGGCAACTATATCGGGGTGAACGACCCGCCTGCCGAGATGTACGGGAAGACGATGTCCATACCGGATGAGCTCATGATCATGTATTATGACCTCGCAACGGACCTCACAGAGGATGAGGTCCGGAGGATTGAGGACGGTCTCCAGGCCGGCAGGCTCCACCCGAGGGATGCCAAGCGGAGGCTTGCGCGGGAGATCGTAGCACTCTACCACGGGCCCGGGGCGGCGCAGGAGGCTGAGGAGGAGTTTGACCTCATATTCAAGAGCGGCGACGTGCCTGACGACGTGCCCGAGGTCTCGATCGACAGGGGTGAGCTTTCGGAGGGCAGGATATGGGCGCCGAAGCTCCTGGCCCTGGCGGGGCTCGCGAAGAGCAGCAGCGAAGGTAAGAGGCTCATTGAGCAGGGCGCGGTGCGGATAGGGAGCGAGAGGATCCTGGACCCGGCGGCGACGGTGGAGCTGAGGGACGACATGCTCGTGAGGGTCGGGAAGAGGAGGTTTGCCGTCATCCGCCTGGCCTAAGGCGGGAAGGGCACCGTGCAAGCGTATAAATTCCCGGGCCTTTCGCATAGAATTTAATGCACGGGAATCGGACGCCATCCGTGGGTCAATTCCCGGCTTTGCCTCTAGCGGTCTCGTGGCCGGGGGTGTTTGGCGTGGCGTGGTTTGGGCGACGGAGGCGGCGGGCCCCGGTACCCTACTGGGGTTATACGAGGACCTTCAGATTGATAAGGAGAACATGGATAAGGAGGCGAAGGCTGATTGCCGGAGCCTTCCTTGCGCTTTTACTGGGGTTTTTGATATTTGTCGTCATTGACCGGCGCCTGAAGCCGACCCTGCAGCAGATAGCCGAGGCCAAGGCCCGGGTTATAGCCACTGAGGCCATAAACGAGGCCGTCAGCCGGAAAGTGGCAGGCACCATCAAATGGGAGGACCTCTATGCCCTGCGACCAGACAGCCGCGGCCGCGTTGTGCTGGTGCAGCCCAATACGGGAGAGATAAGCCGTCTCACATCGGATGTAGCAATAGCAGTGCAGGATACGCTCAAGAAGATTACGGAGACGGAGGTCTGGATTCCTCTCGGCCAGGCGTTCGGCAGCCAGATATTGGCAAACGTGGGGCCCAGGATTCGCATCAGCGTGGTGCCGATGGGAACGGTGCGGACGGAGATAAGCAGCAAGTTTGAGCAGGCCGGGATCAACCAGATCAGGCACCGGATATACCTTGACGTAATCGCCCGCATCAAGATCGTGGTCCCGCTCGTAAGCTCCGATATAGAGGTGAGGAGCCAGGTCCCCATAACAGAGGTAATGATAATGGGCGAGGTGCCCCAGGTCTACTTCGGCCTGGATGGTTCACAGAATAACAATAACGGCACGGTCCTAGGCAGATAGCAGCTAGCAGCAGCTAAGTCAATACGCAGGAGTTCACTTGGTTTTTCCAGATAGCAATTGAGTAGTTATCGCATTATGCGTGACCGGGCAAAGAAAAGGCGCGGAGTCGTCCCCTCCGCGCCTTTTTCCGCCCGCCTCAAGCGTTTTAATAATCCATGCCTCCACCTGGCGGGTATGGCGGTGTGGCAGGCTCCTTCTTGGGCACGTCGGCTATCAGGGCCTCTGTCGTCAGGAGCATTGAGGCTATGCTCGCGGCGTTTTGCAGCGCGCTCCTTGTGACCTTGACCGGGTCGACGATGCCGGCCTTGACTAGATCGACATATTCCTCGGTTACGGCATCGAGGCCGAAGCCCTTCCTGGCCTCATTCTTTACGCGCTCGACAACCACGGAGCCCTCGAGCCCTGCATTGTTTGCAATCTGTTTCAAAGGCTCTTCGAGAGCCTTGCGGACGATATGCACGCCGACTCTCTCATCGCCCTCGACCTTGATGTTGTCTAGGGCCGACAGGATATTGATCAGGGTGGTGCCACCGCCTGCGACGATGCCCTCCTCAACTGCCGCGCGCGTTGCAGCCAGGGCATCTTCGATGCGGTGTTTCTTCTCCTTGAGCTCTGTCTCGGTCGAGGCGCCGACCTTGATGATGGCTACGCCGCCGGCAAGCTTGGCAAGGCGCTCCTGGAGCTTTTCGCGGTCATAGTCGGAGTCGGTCTCCTCAATCTGCTTCTTGATCTGGTTGATACGGCCCTTGATCTTTTCCTTGTCACCCTTGCCCTCAACGATAGTGGTCTTTTCGCGGGTGATCTTAACCGTCTTGGCCTGTCCAAGCATTCCAAGGTCGGCGTTCTCGAGCTTGACGCCGAGGTCCTCCGAGATGAAGGTGCCACCGGTGAGTATGGCGATATCCTCCATCATGGCCTTTCTCCTGTCGCCAAAGCCGGGTGCCTTCACTGCAGCGCAGTTGAGGACGCCGCGGATCTTGTTAACGACGAGCGTAGCCAGGGCCTCGCCCTCCATATCCTCGCAGATGATCACGAGGGGCTTGCCGGTCCTGGCGATTTTCTCAAGGAGCGGGAGCAGGTCCGCCACAGCGGTGATCTTCTTCTCATGAATCAGGATGTAGGGGTCCTCCAGGACGGCCTCCATGGCCTCGGCATTGGTGACGAAGTAGGGAGATATATAACCCTTGTCGAACTCCATGCCCTCGACCTTTTCGACGGTGATTTCAATGCCCTTGGACTCCTCAACGGTTATAACACCGTCCTTGCCAACCATGTCCATAGCCTCAGCGATCTTATCGCCGATCTCGGGATCATTGCCAGCTATCGACGCCACATGGGCGATGTCCTCTTTGCCCTCGACCGGGATGCTGAGCTTCTTTATCTCATCGACAGCCACCGCGACCGCCTTATCGATTCCTTTCTTGACGAACATCGGATTTGCCCCGGCGGCAACGTTCTTAAGCCCCTCGGTCATGATCGCCTGGGCCAGGACGGTGGCCGTTGTTGTGCCGTCGCCAGCGACATCGTTTGTCTTGGATGCAACCTCCTTGCAGAGCTGGGCGCCCATATTCTCATAGGGGTCTTCCAGCTCAACTTCCTTCGCCACCGTCACACCATCCTTGGTTATGACAGGGGAACCGAACTTTCTCTCGAGGACCACGTTGCGCCCTTTGGGGCCCAGGGTAACCTTAACCGCTGACGCAACGATATTCACGCCTCTTTCAAGGGAGCGGCGAGCTTCCTCCGAAAAGGCTAACTGTTTAGCAGCCATTGATTATGTACCTCCTCACGCTACGTTATTGATTAAAGCCCGTTATCGATTATGGATTTACTGTAGACCAACCTGTAGCAAATTGAAAGCCTGCTTTGGTCGAAAGCTAGTTTTTTACTTTAGGGCGAGGATGTCGCTTTGTCTGAGGATCAGGTACTCCTCCCCATCGATCTTGACCTCGGTGCCGCCGTATTTGGCGTAGATCACCTTATCTCCAGGTTTCACATCCATAGGAGCCCTCTGGCCGTTTTCAAGAAGTTTACCCGGCCCGACGGCTATCACCTCACCCTCCTGGGGACGCTCCTTGGCTGTGTCAGGCAACACGATACCGCCCTTGGTTCTTTCCTCTTGCATGCTTGCCTTTACCACGACCCTGTCCTCTAACGGCTTTATCATTAGATCGTACCTCCTTTACACCCGGGTTTAGCACTCACTAGAGGAGAGTGCTAACAATCTAATCACATATTACATGAAGGCTTTTTGAGTTGTCAAGTAGGGTGATCCAAATTTTTAATACTGATGGTAAGTCTTAATTCTGGAGGTCGGACAGACCTTCGAGTATCCCGAGGAGCCCGGCTTCCGAGTCAACGGGGATGCCTGCCATGAGGTCTTTCACTTCCTTCGCCGGGAGTCTCCGCGCGAGGATCCTGGTGATGCTTTTCACCCGGCACGGCCTTTCGGGTGTGCCGTAAAAGACGGTCACAAAACCATCCTTCACGCCCACAAACATTGATCTCAGACACTGCGGCGCCATCCCCGGCCTCCGCTGGAACAAGACCACGCTATCCGGGCCAAATGAGGTGATTTCCCAGTCACTGCACTCCTTCGCCAGCTCATCCCTTGTCAGGCCGATCATCTCCGGCGGAGCCTCACGGACGGATATCTCCTCGTGCCCGCATTCATAGAGGACCTTTGTCGTGATTCTTGTGCGGGAATCTATCCTGGAAACCGTAGCCCCATATTTTCCAGGCAAACGGAACAGGGAGACCGGCTCGCGTCCCGGAATAGGCCCTTTTCCGATGTGACCCGGCCTTGCAAATGCGTAGATGAAGCTGGCGGCGAAGAGCACCAGCCCCGCGTAGAGAATGAGCCTGCCTCGCCCCCCGGACAATATCTTCAACATCTTCAACCTCATTTCTGAGCTCCTGCCTTGAAACTCGAGTTGGCGCACGCGGGGTGTATTCCGCGTATCACGTCCTTATCTATCTTGCGCAGGATTCAGAGGAATATGCCAAAAAGACATAGGACATGGCATCTCCTACCATGTCCTATGTCCTACCTAGAAAATAGACATTACCCCAGCTAAGGCCATTTTCATTCCCTGCTGGTGCCGCTGAAGGCGGCATGGGCGTCTACCCGGGTATCTACCCGCATATCTACTATCTACTACCTGCATAGCTACTATTCGGGTAGACCTCACCAACTGGTCACTAGGCCGCCCACAGGCAGGCTCAGCAGGCCTTACATGCCTAAGCTTCAGGCCTCAGCCAGCTGCTCCATGAGCTCCTCGGGAATATCAAAATTCGCGTAAACCTGCTGGACGTCATCATGATCCTCGAGTGACTCGACAAGCTCGAGGACCTGGCGGGCCTCCTTGCCTGAAACGGGGATGGTGGTCTTGGGGACCATCGTCACCTCGGCTGTGGCCAGCTTGAGGCCCTTGGAGGCCAGGAATTCCCTGACGCTCTCGAGATCCTCATAATTCGTGATTATCTCCACGGTCTCCTCATCGGCCTTGAAATCCTCGGCGCCGGCCTCGACGGCATAGTTCATCAGGTCATCCTCGCTGAGACTAGTATCGCTCCGATTCATGGTTATAAGTCCGCGTTTTTCGAACATCCAAGCAACGCACCCAGCCTCTCCCAGGTTGCCACCATGCTTTGAGAAAATATACCGGATATCCGAGGCAGTCCTGTTCTTGTTATCCGTCATGACATCGAGAAGCACGGCAACGCCGCCAGGGCCGTAGCCCTCGTAAGTCAGTTCTTCATAATTGGAGCCCTCGCCACCCTCGCCAGTGCCCCGCTTGATGGCCCGGACTATGCTTTCGTTGGGCATATTGACATCCCGGGCTTTTTGAATAGCCATGCGCAGGCGGAAATTTGCCTCGGGGTCCCCGCCACCCTGCCGGGCTGCCACAATGATTTCCCGCGCAACTCGGGTGAAAACCCTTCCCCTCATCGCATCGGCCTTGGCTTTTTTATGTTTGATGTTCGCCCATTTGGAATGGCCAGACATATTTGCCGCATTCCCCCTTTCTTTTTGGCCTCACAAATTTATTTTATCATATGGCCTGCTTATTTGGAATAGGGGGATGAAATGGCCGTATTTCTTGAATCCCTATTTCTTGAATGGCGAGAGATTCTCTGCCAGAGCAAGCTTCCTGGAGAGATAGAGATATACGCCGGCTACCATCACCACTGCGAAGGATGGGGGGAGGATGCCACCTAGAATGAGGAAATCATAGACGCCGTGAAAAACCACAGCGAGGCCGAGGCCCTTCAGGATAAAACGCTGTGCCCTGTCAGGATCGAACCTGGCCCTCCCGAGATAATAACCGGCTATGCCGGAAAAGGACGCGTGGGCAAGGCAGGTTATGACCGCTCTTACGAGGCCGACAGCCATGCCAAACGCCCCGGCGTAGAGGAGATTCTCCAGGGCGGCGAACCCCAGCCCGCTGGAGACAGAGTAGATTATACCATCCATGACCTCATTGAAATCCGGTGAGTCGTAGATCGAGACCCAGGTTGCGAGGAGCTTCAGCCCTTCCTCTACAAGCCCGACCACGAGAATGGTCACCGGCAGGAGCAGGATGAGGTTGAGCTGGCCGATACGGAGTAGGGGCCGGAATGGTGTTTCGATCATGGCCGCGGGGAAGACGGCGAGGGCGCCGTAGAGGAACGTCCGTATTACGAGATTCTTGGGTTCGGGCTCGAACCTATCTTTCCTGTAAAAGAAGCCGACCCAGAAAAGGCCGGGCAGGAATGAGACGATTAGGAGCGGGATCAGACCAACCTTCGTTTCAATCATGATTCTGTACCCCCTTTCCGCCGGGCCGGCCGGGCGTATAGCCGGGCGCATATGCCGGGGCATAGATGATGGCCCGCCAAGCAGAAGTATACCCGAAACAGCACCAGGATATTTGATTTCCGGCCCGTAAATGATACAATAAGACCGTAAGCCCATGGATGTGATACTGGCCGGACCGGGCCGCGGGGATCTGTGAAGGACCTGCGGGGATACCTGCGGGGATGTGGATACGGGGATGTGGAGATGATGCAGGAATGCTTGTTATCGGTATAGATCCTGGCACCGCTACGACGGGCTATGGAGTCGTCCGCAATAGCGCAGACAGGCTCATAGCTGTTGATTATGGGTACATAAAGACCCCGGCCCGGGAGAAGCCGGGGGCCCGGCTCGAGGAGGTGTACCTTGGGGTCCGGGCGCTCATCGACCGGTACAGGCCTGATGCAGTTGCCGTGGAGGAGCTTTTCTTCAACAGGAACACCAAGACGGCCCTCGCCGTTGGGCAGGCGAGGGGGGTCATCTTGCTCGCGGTCGCCCGCTCGCGTGTCGAGCTCTTTGAGTATACGCCCCTCCAGGTAAAACAGGCCATAGCGGGCTACGGCCGGGCTGATAAGACCCAGATGCAGCGGATGATCAAGCTCCTGCTGGGTTTGACTGAGATACCGTCGCCGGATGATGCGGCCGACGCGCTGGCCATTGCCGTATGCCACCTCCACTCGGTGAGATTTGCGGCCACAGTCAGGACGGCAAGCGGGACGACAAGGTCGAGTGGTGGGGCCACAACGATCAGGCCGATCGAGCATAGCGAGGAGATAAGCACATGATAGCGTCCATCAAGGGGAAACTGGCGTATGCCGGGACGGACTTCGCTGTTGTAGATGTTGGCGGCATAGGCTTTCATGTCAACCTGCCGCTTCGGGTGCGCCAGTCCCTCCCGGCGGTAGGGGAGGATATCTCCCTGTGCACCCACATGCTTGTGCGTGAGGATGACATAAGCCTTTACGGATTCCGCAGCCCCGAGGAGAGGGAATTCTTCCTGCGGCTCTTGTCAGTGAGCGGGGTGGGTCCCAAGGTTGCGCTGGCCGTCATTTCCGCGATGGCTTTCCCGGCGTTTCGAGCTGCCGTTTTGAGCGAGGATATCCAGGCTCTTACCAGGATCTCCGGCGTTGGGAATAAGCTTGCGCGCAGGCTCGTCGTTGAATTGAAGGATAAGTTGAGCCGGGGAGCCGGTGCTGATAGAGAGGCGGCCATTCTCGATGCGGGTGACAGCGGGCCGGAGGGGGATGCCATCCGCGCCCTGATGGGCCTTGGGTATACCTCCGCAGAGGCGGCCAGGGCTGTTTCCGAGGCGAAATCGGGGCTCGCAGGCGGTGGAGAGGCAATCGAGACAGTCGAGGCAGGCGGCGGGCCGGGCACTGGGGCCTTGAGCGCCGAGGTCTTGATAAAGGAGGCGTTGAAGGCTATTGCCAGGAAGAAGTAAGCCGAAACTTGAGGATCAACCGGAGGGTTATTCTATGTCGCAGGACAGAATCGTTTCCAGGAGCCAGCCACGCGACAGGCTCGTCTCGAATGAGGCGCAGGAGGACGACCTTGCGTTGGATGTGGGCCTTCGCCCGAGGCGGCTCACCGACTATATAGGGCAGGAAAAAGTGAGGGAAAATCTTAGTATATTTATACGGGCGGCGAGGGAGCGAAAGGAAGCGCTGGACCACGTCCTTCTCTATGGGCCGCCCGGGCTTGGCAAGACAACGCTTGCTTATATCATCGCTAACGAGCTTGGGGTTGATATAAAGACGACATCAGGGCCGGCGATCGAGCGGCCAGGCGATATCGCGGCCATACTGACCAACCTGGCCCCCGGAGATGTGCTCTTCATTGACGAGATACACCGCCTCAACAGGACTGTTGAGGAGGTTCTCTATCCCGCGATGGAGGATTTTTCGCTGGATATCATGATAGGCAAGGGACCGAGCGCACGCTCCATTCGTATCGACCTCCCCAGGTTTACGCTTGTCGGAGCCACGACCCGGGCCGGGCTCCTCACGTCGCCGCTGCGTGACAGATTCGGGGTTATACACAGGCTGGAATTCTACAAGGCGAGGGACCTCCGGAAGATCGTCGAGCGCTCGGCGCATATTTTGAATATAGAGATGGAACCGCAGGCGTCGGAGGAGATTGCGCGAAGGTCCAGGGGCACGCCCAGGGTGGCCATACGCCTCCTCAAGCGGGTACGGGACTATGCCCAGATCAAGGCCGGGGGCGTCATAACTCGCGAGGTTGCCTGCGCCGCCCTGGATATGTTCGAAATTGATGAGCTTGGCCTTGACAAGATCGACAGGACCTTGCTCCTGACTGTGATAGAGAAGTTTGGGGGAGGGCCCGTCGGGATTGATACCATAGCGGCCGCCATCGGAGAGGAAAGGGATACTATCGAGGATCTCTACGAGCCCTATCTCCTCCAGTTGGGATACATCGATAGGACCCCCCGCGGCAGGGCTGCGACCAGGCTCGCATATAATCATTTCGGCCTGGAATATCCGGGTGAGCTTGGAGCGGGCGCGGCTGCGGCTGCAGCCGGGCCAGGGGAGGACGGGCAGGATACCAGATAGGATTGGCAGGAGTCCAGCCAGATATCAGATAGGGTCAGCCAGATAGGATCAGGAGGCGATGAGTATCATGGGCGAACTCGGTCCACTTGGGAGGATGCTTATAATCATGGGCATCATCCTCGCCGGGGTGGGCGCGCTTTTCTTGCTTGCAGGCAAGCTGCCGGGGATCGGCCGCCTCCCGGGTGACATATATATTAGAAGGGGTAATTTCACTTTCTACTTCCCCCTCATGACCAGTATTTTAGTAAGCATCATATTATCCATCATCCTTGGGGTGCTGCTGCGCAGGTGATGCGCATCGCTGCTGCTCGGGTTGGTGCGCGGGTGACGCTCATCGATGTGCACATATGCGGAATGCGCGCATATGTGCGTGTGCGCGACACGGGCGCGCGGGGGAAGAAGGGGTCGAATATTCTCTCAACCCCGGGGAAGGATAAATTATGATAGTCTAAGGGGCAATACCTGAATGTCCTTATACAAGACGGAAGGGATCGTCTTAAGAAACAGGGATCTGGGCGAGGCCGACAGGATTGTGACCATCTATACCCGGGAGCGCGGAAAGGTGAGGGGCGTCGCGAAAGGCGCCAGGCGCCCCAGGAGCAGGTTCGTCGGGTCCACGCTCGTTTTTACTTACGCTGATTTCCTCATATTCAAGGGCAGGGGCCTTGACAATATCAGCCAGGTGGCCATTATCGAACCCTTCTCGCGGCTTCGCTCCGACCTTGCGCTTATGGCGTATGCCAGTTACATGGCGGAGCTCGTTGACATCTCCACAGAGGAGGAAGAAAAGAACGATGACATTTTTCCCCTGCTCCTGACGGCTTTTCGGGTCCTCCCTGAGCTCCCGGACCCTGAAATGTTGCGTTTCGCGTTTGAGATGCGGCTCATGACCTGCCTGGGGTATAAACCGGTCCTGGACCGGTGCGCCAGGTGCGGTGGGGTCCTGGAGGCGGCGGAGCTTGCTTTTGGGGCTGCGGCCGGCGGTGCCCTGTGCCTCGAATGTGCCGGGGCGCCGGGTGGCGGAGCAGTCAGGGTGTCCAGGGGGGCGGTGGAGCTCTTAAAGCGGATTTTGAATCATGATCTAAAGCGGATCGGGCAGCTCAAGGCCTCAGTTGAGGCAAAGCGCCAGCTCGATGCAGCGCTCAAGTCCCATATTGATTACCATCTCGGCAGGGCGCTCAAGTCTCGTGAGTTCCTTGAGATGGTGAGGCATACTGGGCGCGCGACAAGCTAAGCGCAACCAGGCCAGCGAGCGTCTTGAAGGAGCATCTTGAAGGAGGGAGTGAAGGGTATGAACGCGAATATGGATGCGAGCGGAGGTGCGGAAATAACGCTCGAGAAGGTTGATTGTATAAGGGAAAGAGCCGGACTGTCGTATGAGGACGCAGTGGAATACCTGCGCCAGGCGGGTGGAGACGTTGTCCAGGCGCTCGTATTGATTGAGAGGGATACGTCCGCGCAGCGCACCAGGTTCCTCGACAAGGGGTCCGAGGTTCTCGAGGCGATCAAGGACATCATCCACAAAGGCAATGAGACCAGGATCAAGGTGAGGCAGGATGATAGGACCCTGGTGGAGCTCCCGGTCACAGCAGGCGTTATCGGGGCCGTGATCGCCCCCCAGCTCGCCGCCCTCGGCGCCATAGCGGCGCTTGTCACGAGGTGCTCCATCTCCCTCGAGGGACCGGAGCGGGGCGCGGCCGGGACCCCGGCACCCGGGAACCCGGGGGGTGGCGTTGACAACTGATGGGGCGTCTGGTATATTTATGGCCGGGGCCCTGGCTCGATGTTTCCGGACAGGGGCTGACAGGGGAGAGAAGAGGCACCGAGAGGAGGCCCTGGTATGAGGGCCCTCGCCTTCTTATATTGTGTGCGCATTCCGCGGATCCTGCGGGCGGGGAGACGCTACATAGCATTTGCGACGCTCCTCTTTGTAATCGGGGTGTTGAGCGGGTTCTGGCTTTACAGGTTTCACCCGCTCCCGACCTTCGGGGCTGTCCAAGGCATTGTTGAGAAATTCAAGCACCTTGGAAACAGCGTCGAAGACCTGCGAATGCAGGAGCGCATAATCGCCATCTTCTGGAACAACCTCCGGGCTGTTTTGCTATGCGTGGCGTCGGGGGTCGCGTTCGGCATCTTCCCCATCATCGCCATATTCCTGAACGGTTTCTTCATCGGGGTTATATCTAGCAATGCGGCCTCGCGCGGATTGGATGTCGCCACATTCCTCCTGGTCGGAGTCCTTCCCCACGGGGTTTTCGAGATACCGGCGTTTATTCTCGGCGGCGTCCTGGGGATCAGACTCGGGCTCAATATTCTTGCATATGAACGCGGGAGGCAGCAGGGCAGGGTGATCATGAAGGTGGTCTACGACGCGCTTGTAATCCTGCTGGCCCTCGTGATCCCGCTTCTCTTCATCGCAGCTTTCGTTGAGATGACAGTAACCCGTTTCCTGGTTGAATGGGTTCTCGGCCCCGGCCTGGGCGCTCGCTAATTCCTAACTCAGGGTGCGCCCAAAGGGGATGGAAGGAGAGGATTTTTTGTGACATTTCAGGATATCATAATGGCCCTCCAGGGGTTTTGGGCCAAAAACGGCTGCGTAATCGCCCAGCCATATGACGTGGAGGTCGGCGCGGGGACCATGGCGCCCCAGACCTTCCTGAGGGCCCTGGGACCGGAGCCGTGGCGGGTCGCTTATGTGCAGCCTTCGCGGCGCCCTGCGGATGGCCGCTATGGAGAGAATCCTAACAGGCTGTTTCAACACCACCAGTACCAGGTTATCCTGAAGCCATCACCTGATGATGTCCAGGATCTCTACCTGGAGAGCTTGAAGTCGCTGGGGATTCACCCGCGGGAGCATGATATACGGTTTGTGGAGGATAACTGGGAATCTCCAACGCTGGGGGCGTGGGGCACGGGCTGGGAAGTCTGGCTCGACGGGATGGAGATAACCCAGTTTACATATTTTCAACAGGTCGGCGGCATCGACGTAAAGCCCGTCTCGGCAGAGATAACTTACGGCCTCGAGCGCCTGGCCATGTATATTCAGAATGTCGATAACGTATTCAATGTTGCCTGGGTGCAGGGAGTTAGTTATGGTGAGGTCTACCACCAGTTCGAGTTCGAGCATTCGAAGTACGGATTTGAGGTCGCAGATGTAGACAGGCTCCTGCTTTTCTTCAATTCTTACGAGGATGAGGCCAGGCAGGCGCTGGCGGGAGGGCTCGTCCTGCCGGCCTACGACTATGTACTGAAATGCTCCCATGTATTTAACCTGTTGGATGCCCGCGGGGCGCTGAGCGTTGCGGAGCGGACAGGCTATATCGGCAGGGTGCGGGCGCTTGCCAGGACGTGCGCCCAGGCTTATGTGGCCGAGAGGGAGAGGCTCGGCTATCCGCTGCTGGCCAGGGCTTCATGACGGCCCGGGTCAATTCGCTCGCATGTTACTTGCTCGTCTCTGTCTCTGGTAGATGAGAACGCGGTGAGGGGGATAAGCCAGTTGATGTTTCCAAAGAGGGATGCTGTCTTGGAGATTGGTGCAGAGGAGATGCCTGCACGCTTTATGCCCGACGCGCTCAGGTCTTTGAGGGAGCTTGGGGAGAGGTTTCTGGGCATAGAGAGGGTTGAATACGAAGATGTCAAGACCTATGGGACCCCGCGGCGCCTCGTTCTTTATATAACGGGCGTGAGCGGGAGGCAAAAGGAGCTGGTCCGGGAGGCCAGGGGCCCGGCCAGGCGGGTCGCGTTCTCTGAAGATGGCCGGCCCACCAGGGCTGCAGAGGGTTTTGCCAGGTCCCAGGGCGTTTCTGTCGGGGATCTCGCCATCCGGACCGACGAGAAGGGCGAGTACGTGTGGGCGGTCAGGCACGAGGAGGGTGGGCCCGTAGGGGCGGCGCTTGCGGCCGCATTTCCGGGGATCATAGGCGATATGAGCTTCCCCAAATCCATGAGATGGGGTGACAGGGAGTTCAGGTTTGTGCGGCCTATAAGGTGGATCCTGGCGCTCTGGGGCGATGACCCGGTTGAGTTTGATGTGGATGGCATAGCCTCAGGACGCACGACCTTTGGGCACCGGTTCTTTGGCGGAGATGGCCCGGTCGCAGTTGGGGCGGCGGAGGATTATATCGCCCTGTTGCGGGAGGGCTTCTGTATCGTCGACCAGGAGGAGCGGATGCGGTCCATACGGAACCAGGTTGATGCGCTGGCGGCTCAGAAGGGTGGTCGGGCCCTGGTAGATGACGAGTTGCTGTCCGAGGTCACATATCTCGTGGAATATCCCACCGCATTCCTGGGGGGCTTCGACCCGAGGTACCTTTCCTTGCCGCGCGATGTCTTGATTACCACAATGAAGGAGCACCAGAGGTATTTCCCGGTATTTGGCCAGGACGGCCAGCTCATGGCGGCTTTCATAGGGGTGAGGGATGGCACCGGTCAAAACCTCGATATCGTCCGCCGCGGCAACGAGCGCGTGTTGTGCGCCAGGCTCTCTGATGCTGAATTCTTCTTCGACGAGGATCGCAAGGTTCCCCTCGAGCGCCAGGTAGAAAAGCTCAAGGGCATAATGTTTCATGAGCGCCTCGGCACGATGTTTGATAAGACGCAAAGGCTTGTCAGGCTTGCAGGATGGCTCTGCGGGGCTCTAGGCGCGGGCGATGACGTCTCGCGCGTGGCGGAGCGGGCCGCGTTTCTCGCCAAGGCGGACCTCCCGACGAATATGGTAAAGGAGTTCACGGAGCTCCAGGGCACCATGGGGAGGGAATATGCCATCCTATCCGGGGAGAGCGACGACGTGGCGAGGGCCATTTTCGAGCATTACCTTCCGCGATATGCAGGCGACCTCCTGCCGGAGAGCCCGGCAGGCAGCATCGTCGCCCTTGCGGACAAAATGGATACCCTGGCGGGCTTTTTCAGGATCGGCATCCAGCCCACGGGGTCAGAGGACCCTTATGCCCTCAGGCGAATGGGATCGGGCCTTGTTGAGATCTTAGCCGGCGCGGGCCTGGTGTTATCGCTCAGGGGGTTCGCATCAAGGGCGTTTGAACAATTTGATGCGCACTTTGGCGCGTCCGTCGACCCTGCAGCCGCCCGCGACTTGATGGCCTTCCTCGAGCAGAGGGTAAGGGGGCTGCTTGCTTCGCGCAATATAAGATACGACATTATAGATGCCGTGGTCGCCGCCGGATTTGATGACGTGCTATCCTGCGTGAAGCGCGCCCAGGCCTTTACCAGCGTTGTTGGGACACAAGCATTTGAGCTCGTGGTTACGGGCTTCACGCGCGCCAGGAACATCGCCGGTGAGCGCGGGCCGGGGCCCGTCGATACAGGGCTCCTGATCGAGCCGGCAGAGCGGGCGTTATTTGGTGAATACCAGAGGATCCGCCAGGAGGTGGATAATGCCCTCCTTAGAGAGGATTATGAAGGGGCGCTCAACGCCTTTGCCACCCTCGCGGGCCCTATTGATCGTTTCTTCAAGGAAGTGCTGGTGATGGCCAGGGATGAAGCAGTGAGGGAGAACCGGCTTGCCCTCCTGGCTCTTATCGCAGACATTATGAGGGGCATCGGGGACCTCTCCAAAATAGTAATTCCCTCAGAAGGAAATCAAAAGTTCTTGTCGAACAAAATCTAATTGTGTGTATGAGGGCTTTTTACGGCCTGCAGGCCCTCGATCCAGGAAAATCAAGGTTCCAGAAGCTTACCCGGGAGCTTTTGATCTTTTGATCTTATCGAAGAAGTCTTATGGTCCAGGGTGGCAGATTAAGAGGAGGTAGAATGCAATGTCAGGGAAGAAATACGTATATTTCTTCGGCAACGGAAAGGCAGAAGGTACGGCCGGCATGAAGAACCTTCTGGGCGGTAAGGGCGCGAACCTCGCTGAGATGACAAACCTTGGAGTGCCTGTGCCTCCAGGTTACACGATTACAACCGAGGTGTGCACCATTTTCTATGAGAATAACAGCCAGTACCCGCCTGAGCTTGCTGAGCAAGTCGAGGAGAACCTGAAGAAGCTCGAGGATGCCATGGGCGCCAAATTCGGAGATCCCGAGAACCCGCTTCTCGTCTCGGTCCGGTCTGGCGCGAGGGTTTCGATGCCTGGTATGATGGACACGATCCTGAACCTCGGGCTCAACGATGAGACAGTCAAGGGGCTCATCAAGCGGACAGGGAATGAGAGGTTCGCATACGACGCCTACAGGCGCTTCGTCCAGATGTTTGGGAATGTGGTGCTCGGCGTGTCACACGATGACTTCGAGGAGATCCTCGATGAGAAGAAGAAGGAGCTCGGCGTCAAGCTAGATACAGAGCTGGATGCGGCAGCGCTGAAGGACATCGTCGGGAAGTTCAAGGCCATGATAAAGGAGAAGAAGGGCATTGATTTCCCTGAGGACCCGAGGAAGCAACTGGACATGGCGCGCGATGCAGTATTTGGTTCGTGGAATAACCCGAGGGCGATCACCTACCGCAAGATCCATAATATCCCTGGCAACTGGGGGACCGCGGTGAATGTCCAGGCTATGGTCTTCGGCAATATGGGTGATGATTCCGGCACGGGCGTTGCCTTCACGCGCGACCCCGCCACAGGCGAGCGCAAGTACTATGGTGAATACCTCAAGAACGCCCAGGGTGAAGACGTCGTTGCCGGCATCAGGACGCCCAAGCCCATTGCCGAGCTTGAGAAGGAGATGCCTGAGATATATAAGCAGCTGGCCGACATCTTCGAGAGGCTCGAGAAGCATTACCGGGATATGCAGGACGTCGAATTCACGATACAGCAGGGAAGGCTCTTCATGCTCCAGACCCGCAATGGCAAGCGCACTGCTCCGGCAGCCGTGAAGATCGCCGTCGACATGGTGAAGGAGGGCCTGATCACCAAGGAGGAGGCTCTCCTCAGGGTGGAGCCCGCCCAGCTTGATCAACTCCTTCATAAGAGGATCGATCCCAGCGCCAAGGTGCAGGTCATTGCCTCTGGCGTTGCCGCATCGCCCGGCGCGGCCGTCGGGTCGGTGGTGTTTACGGCTGATGAGGCGGCGGAGCTGGGAGGTCAGGGTAAAAGGATCATCCTGGTCCGCAAGGAGACCTCGCCGGACGATATTCATGGTATGGCAGCATCACAAGGCATTTTGACCACGCGCGGGGGCAAGACGAGCCACGCGGCCGTTGTAGCTAGAGGAATGGGTATCCCGTGCGTTTCAGGGTGCGAGGCCATCACAGTGATAGAGGCGGAGAAGAAATTCATCGTTGGCGATGTGACCGTCAAGGAGGGCGATACCATTACCCTTGACGGGAGCCAGGGCAAGGTTATCCTGGGCGCCGCCCCTCTCATTGACCCGACCATCGGCGGTGATTTCAAGACCCTCATGGAATGGGCTGATGAGGTAAGGAGCCTCGAGGTGAGGGCGAACGGCGATACGCCCACCGATGCCCGGACGGCCCGTGGTTTTGGGGCTCAGGGCATCGGGCTCTGCCGGACCGAGCACATGTTCTTCGCCGCGGAGAGGGTCCCGATAGTTCAAGAGATGATCCTGGCGGAGACCACCGAGGCGAGAAAGCGGGCGCTTGACAAGCTGCTCCCCATGCAGAAGGATGACTTTGTCGGCATACTGAGGGAAATGAATGGCCTTCCCGTCATCATCAGGCTCCTCGATCCCCCGCTCCATGAGTTCTTGCCCAGCCATGAGGAGCTCCTGGTCGAGGTGACCAAGCTCAAGATGAGCGGGGGCTCGGAGGTGGAGATCAAGGAGAAGGAGGCCCTGCTCGCCAGGGTTGATAAGCTGCGCGAGATCAATCCGATGCTTGGGCACAGGGGATGCCGGCTCGGTATAACCTACCCTGAGATCACGGAGATGCAGGCCCGGGCCATCTTTGAGGCCGCGTGCGAGCTGACGAAACAGGGTTATAAGATACTGCCCGAGGTCATGATCCCTGTGGTTGGCCACGTGAATGAGATCGCCATCGCAAAGGAGATAGTGGACAGGGTTGCTAAGGAGGTCATTGGGAGCTACGGCGTGAAGCTCGACTACAAGGTCGGGACGATGATAGAGCTTCCTCGGGCTGCGCTGACCGCGGATGAGATCGCCAAAGAGGCGGAGTTCTTCTCCTTTGGGACGAACGACCTTACCCAGACCACGTTTGGATACAGTCGTGATGATGCCGAAGGAAAGTTCCTGCCATACTACCTGGAGCACAACATCCTCGAGCACAACCCGTTTGAGGTGTTGGACCGCAGGGGCGTTGGTGAGCTGATCAAGATCGCCGTGGAGAGGGGCCGCAAGACCAGGCCCGACCTTGAGGTTGGTATATGCGGTGAGCACGGCGGCGAGCCGAGCTCGGTCGAGTTCTGCCACATGAACGGCCTGGATTATGTGAGTTGCTCACCCTACCGGGTGCCGATTGCCAGGCTGGCGGCGGCCCAGGCTGAGCTCCGTCACCCGCGCAGGGGCGCTCAGGCCGTGAAGGCTGAGTACACGACCGCCTAAGCTGAAGCGGAAAGCCCTTCATTCAAGGCGAGCATACGGGGGCCCGGGCATCCGGGCCCCCGTTTTGGATGCGCAATGTGGGGTGCAATGGTCTTGGTGTCGAGCGCGTGCGGTGGGGGAGGCACCTTTGGGGCCGCCGGGGCATATGTTATTGCATATTAACCATAATAATTAAGGCATGTAGTTTTCAATATCGCGCTCGCATCGTGCTCGAAACGGTGTGTTTCTTACTGGTCCGGGCGGGTCCGGGCAATGCGGCCCGGTGAAAAATATTCCGGCTCTATGCAGGAAAATTTTTCGCACCGTCGAATAATCTAGCAAGTCTTGAGGTGTAGTCTGATGGATCTAGTCATATCTCATCCTCGCGGGCGGGAGGAAAATTCCCCAGCATGGCGAAGTTTTTAATCGGAGCCCCGGGTTATCCGGATTTGGCTCGTGAAGGTGATCAGAATGCGGGGCCAGCTGGGAGAGGATCTCTTACGAGAAATCCGCTCGCGAAACGACATAGTGGAGGTTATCTCCGAATATGTTCTTTTAAAACAGAGCGGCAGGAACTATAAGGCGCTGTGCCCGTTTCACACCGAGCGCACACCGTCATTTATGGTTTCGCCTGAGAGGCAGCTATTTCGCTGCTTCGGGTGCGGCGTGAGTGGCGACGTTTTTGCATTCATAATGAAGATGGAGAATGTGGGCTTCCCCGAGGCTGCAAGGATGCTCGCCGAGCGCGCCGGCATCGATATCCCGGGCGATGGAGCACCAGGCCCCGGGCGGGAGAGCGATATCAGGGCCCTCGTTTTTGAGGCCAATAAGGCCGCGGCCGAGTATTTCAGCTGGGTCCTGCTCCGGACGCGCCAGGGCTCCGCGGCGCTGGACTATCTCAGGGGTCGGGGAATAGGTGAGGATGATATCCAGATGTTCAAGCTTGGATATGCCCCACCTGGCTGGGATTCCCTTCACAGGGCCCTTACCCGTAAAGGCCTGACTCCCGAAATCCTCGAGGCTGCCGGCCTTGTCATAAGGAGAAGGGAGTCGCAGGGGTTTTACGATCGGTTTCGTAATCGCGTGATGTTCACCATCTTCGATCCACACGGGAGGGTAGTGGGGTTTGGCGGCAGGGTTCTCGACGACTCGCAGCCCAAGTACCTCAACTCGCCTGAGACGGTGGTCTTCAGCAAGGGGGGCAACCTCTATGGTATATCGGCTGCCAGGGAGGAAATCAGGGCCTCGGGACGAGCGGTTATCGTAGAGGGTTATACCGATGTTATCGCGGCGCACCGGGCCGGGGTTCGCACGGCCGTGGCATCGCTCGGGACGGCCCTGACCCAAAACCAGGCGCGGTTGCTTGCCAGGTATGCAAAGGAGGTCGTGCTTGCCTACGATGCTGATTTTGCGGGTGAGGCCGCCACACTCAGAGGGATGGACCTCCTGAGCGCGGCGGGGCTCCAGGTCAGGGTCGCTGTCTTCCCGGGTGGCAAAGACCCGGACGAGGTTATCCGGAGCGAAGGCCGCGACGCGTTTGTTGCGATGCTGGATGGGGCCCGGCCACTCGTGGAATACAAGCTTGACCTCGCTCTGAAGAATACTGATCTCTCCACCATGGAGGGTCGTGTTTCCGCCGCTGCCCGGGCCGCGACCGTTGTTGCATCCATTCAAAATGCGGTCGAGAGACTGGAATACTCCAGGGTTGCCGCTGAGCGGCTGGGGGTGCCGGAGGAGGCATTTATCGAGGAGGTCAGGAAGCTCGGGCGGGCCGGCGTAGCTTCGCGGGTTCCATTAAAGGATAAATTTGCCCAAAAAAGGAATACTACTGGTAACACCCAAAGTGAAGAGGCTTTCCCTCTGCGGCAGGGGGTTCCCGCGAAGGTCATCAAGGCCGAGCGCGGCCTGCTTCGCTTGATGCTGGATGAGCCGGGTGTTTATATAGCAGTCCGCCAGGAGCTGGGGCAAGATATCTTCTCCTGCGAGGAGCACAGGAGCATAGCTGCCGCTATCGTGGATGAAGCGAGAAACAGGGCAAGGGATGGGATCAGCGGCAGCGTGGATGCCGCATCCGTTATCTCGAGACTCGTCGATGACAAAGCAAAGGCGATGGCGGCCGGGGTTTTCATGGAAAGCGCACCTGTTTTACTAGAGGGGCGTAATGAGTTGCTCCCTGATTATATAAAGGTTCTGAAGGAACACCTGCTGCGCAGGCGCATTCGCCAGATGGAGGGAGAGCTGAAGGCGCTTGAGGCAAAAGGGGATACTGCTGGATTTCAGGAGTTGCTGGTCGAGTGGCAAGAGCTACGATCGAAATTGGATCGAGAATTCGCATCCTTCGGCGGATTCATGTAGCCGGGGAGCCCTTCGCTGGGGCGAGGGATGATGGTAATATGAATTCGAGTCGGGAAGGGCTTCAATCTGCGGTCAGGAAGGAGGGAGTTAGATGGTAAAGGCTGATTACTTGAACATTTCTGAGGTTCAGGAGCTCATCCAGCGAGGCAAGAAAAGGGGGAGCCTGACTTACCAGGAAGTCATGGATGCGCTCCAGAACATCGAGCTAACTCCCGAGCAGATCGACGGCATTTATGAAGTCCTGGCTGAGAACGGGGTCGATGTCATCCCCGAGGGCGGGGAGATAGAGCTCCTCGATCACGACGATGGTGAGCCTCATGAAGAGTCAGATATAGATCTCACCATACCCGAGGGGATCCCCATCGATGATCCCGTAAGGATGTACTTGAAGGAAATCGGGCGCGTGCCGCTCCTCACCGCTGAAGAGGAGATCGAGCTGGCAAAGCGGATAGAGAAGGGCGACGAGGAGGCAAAGCGCCGCCTGGCCGAGGCGAACCTGAGGCTGGTCGTGAGCATAGCTAAGCGTTACGTCGGCCGCGGCATGCTTTTCCTCGACCTCATCCAGGAGGGGAACCTCGGGCTCATCAAGGCCGTTGAGAAGTTCGACTACAGGAAGGGCTATAAGTTCAGCACCTATGCAACGTGGTGGATAAGGCAGGCCATAACACGGGCCATTGCGGACCAGGCCCGGACCATCCGGATCCCCGTGCACATGGTGGAGACCATAAATAAGCTCATACGCGTGTCCCGCCAGCTCCTGCAGGAGCTCGGCCGCGAGCCGACCGCGGAGGAGATTGCCAGGGAGATGGATATGAGCGTGGAGCGGGTCCGCGAGATCATGAAGGTCGCGCAGGAGCCGGTGTCGCTCGAGACGCCGATAGGGGAAGAGGAGGACAGCCATCTCGGGGATTTCATAGAGGATGAGGATGCGCTGGCTCCCGCGGAGGCAGCTTCATACCGCCTCCTGAAGGAGCAGATCGAGGACGTCCTCGAGACCCTGACTCCCCGCGAGGAAAAGGTCCTGCGCTTGAGGTTTGGCCTGGATGATGGCCGCTCGAGGACGCTTGAGGAGGTGGGCCAGATATTCGGGGTGACCCGGGAGCGGATACGCCAGATAGAGGCCAAGGCGCTGCGGAAGCTCAGGCATCCCAGCAGGAGTCGGAAGCTGAAGGATTACCTCGAATAGGGTAGTGTAGATTATTTGCGGCATTGCGAGGAAGATAGAGCCCGGGTGAGTAGGGCCTATAAAAGCGGGTATAGATCATATTATATAGCCTGTGGTAGGGTGAAAAGGTGTTGACCAATGCGGCGTGTTATTGTAAAATAAATGATGTAGATTAGAGGGGTGTTCCCTGGTAGCTCAATGGTAGAGCAACCGGCTGTTAACCGGTAGGTTGCAGGTTCGAGACCTGCCCAGGGAGCCATTTTTTCGGGCCCATAGCTCAGCGGTAGAGCGACCGGCTCATAACCGGTTGGTCCCTGGTTCGAATCCGGGTGGGCCCACCATATTACGAGGTCTTTGAGGTGAGTTGATCGAGGGCAACTCACCTTTTTTGATGTATTCTTTATATGGCAGCATAACATGCCAGGAGAGGGATAGGTGATCGACACGTGGCATACAGGATAGAAACGGACCCATTCGGAGAGCTCGAAATACCACAGGATGCCTACTACGGCATCCACTCCGCCAGGGCGGCGCAGAACTTCCCCATCTCCCGCCTCGCAGTCCACCCAACCCTGATCTGGGCCTTCGCCATGGTCAAGCGGGCTGCGGCCCAGGCGAACATGGAGGTCGGCCTCCTCCCCCAGCGTATCGGGCAGGCTATAGTAAAAGCCGCATCGGAGCTGGCCGAGGGGCGATTCGCAGACCAGATAATCGTCGACGCCTACCAGGGAGGGGCCGGTACCTCAACCAACATGAACGTAAACGAGGTCCTGGCCAACAGGGCGATCGAGCTTCTCGGCGGGGAAAAGGGCGATTACACCATTGTCCACCCCATCGATCACGTCAACCTCTCGCAATCGACCAACGATGTGTATCCCACCGCCCTTCGCGTCGCTGCCATCAAATCCATCCGTGAGGTCAGCCAGGCTATGGCCGGGCTCCAGGGGGCGCTCCAGGCCAAGGAGCGGGAATTCGCTGCGATCCTGAAAATAGGCCGCACCGAGCTCCAGGACGCCGTCCCTATCACCCTTGGGCAGGAATTCGGGGCATGGGCCGAGGCCGTCGCTCGTGACTGGTGGCGCCTGTACAAGGCGGAGGAGCGGCTGAGGCAGGTGAATCTCGGCGGGACTGCCGTGGGAACGGGCCTCAACGCCAGCCGCCGCTACATCTTTACCGTTGTGGAGCGGCTTCGCGAGCTTACAGGGTTCGGCCTCGCCAGGGCCGAGAACTCCGTTGAGGTTACGCAGAATGCAGATGTCTTTGCGGAGGTATCAGGTTTCCTGAAGACGGCTGCAGTGAACCTGGCCAAGATAGCGGGGGATATGAGGCTGCTCAGCTCGGGCCCTCGCGCCGGCATCGGCGAGATAAGGCTTCCCCAGCTCCAGGTGGGCTCCTCTATAATGCCGGGGAAGGTGAACCCTGTGGCAACCGAGATGGTTACGCAGGTGGCCTACCAGGTCATGGCGAATGATGTGGCCATAAATCTCGCTGCTGCATCGGGCCAGCTCGAGCTCAATGCATTTCTGCCGCTCATTGCGCAGAACCTCCTTCAATCCATGGAGGTGCTGGCCAACGCCGCCATGGTGTTCTCCGAGGGATGCGTCAAGGGTATAACGGCGGATGAGGAGCGATGCCGGGAGCTCCTGAGCATGAGCTATGGAGTTGTAACCGCCCTCGTGCCTTATATCGGCTATGATCGCGCTGCGGAATTGGTGAAAAGGGCCCAGGAGAGCGGCGAGGCGATTGAGGATGTCGTGCGCGCAGAGAGCGGCTTCAGCCCTGAGGAGCTCTCGGCGATATTCGAGCCCCGGGAGCTCACGACCCCGGGCATAGCAGGCCTCAAGCTCTTGGCGAGAAGGCTCAGGGAGAAGGGGAAAGAGAACGAAAACGAGAAGAAGAAGGAGAAAGAGAACTAGACCGAGGGGTGAGAGCGGTGAGTCTGAATACGACGCCCAGGGGGCAGCGTCTTCATATTGCGATTTTCGGCAGGCGGAATGCTGGGAAGTCGAGTTTGATAAATGCGCTTACGAATCAGGATGTGGCCATAGTCTCAGATGTTCCTGGCACCACCACCGATCCCGTTTACAAATCAATGGAGATCCTGCCCATTGGGCCTGTGGTCATCATAGATACAGCCGGGATAGACGATACAGGCGAGCTGGGGGAGCTCCGCATCAGGAAGACTCTCGATGTATTCAAGAAGGCTGACCTCGCGCTCCTGGTCGTGGATCCCGGACAGGGCTCCGGAGCCGACGGCGAGGACCGTTATGGCTACGAGCGGGAGGTGGTGGCACGCGCCCGCAACGAGAACGTAAACGTGATCGGGGTTATTAACAAGGCCGACCTTTACGCGGGCCAGGACCTTGATGTCAGTGCGTGGTCCGGGGGGCTCGGCATCCCGTGCGTGGCTGTAAGCGCCCTGAAGCGGCAAGGTATTGAGGAGCTCAAACGCCTGATCGTGCAGTTCGCGCCTAAAGACTGGACGGCTCCGACGATCGTCGGGGATTTAATCGCGCCGGGCGATCTTGTTATCCTGGTCATCCCCATTGACAAGGCGGCGCCCAGGGGGAGGTTGATCCTGCCTCAGCAGCAGGTCATCCGCGATGTCCTCGAGAGCGATGCCGTGGCCGTGATGGTCAAGGAACGCGAGCTAAGGCATGTTATGGAGAATCTTGCCGGTAAGCCGCGGCTCGTCATAACAGACTCCTCCGTGTTTATGAAGGCCGCCGCGGATACGCCGCAGGACGTGCTATTTACGTCGTTCTCCATTCTCTTTGCGCGTTTCAAGGGCGATCTCGTGGCCCTGGCTGCGGGCATAAGAGCGGTGGACGACCTCAAGCCCGGCGACAGGGTCCTGATCGCCGAGGCGTGCACGCATCACGCAGTGGAGGATGACATCGGGAGGGTCAAGATACCCAGGTGGCTCCGCCAGGCAGCTGGCGGGGATATAACCTTCGATGTCGTGAGTGGGGGGGATATGCTACCTGAGAACCTGAATGATTACAAGCTGGTCGTTCACTGCGGGGCTTGCATGCTCAACCGCAGGGAGATGCTTTCCCGGATTATGCAGGCCCAGGGGGCGGGCGTGCCGATAGTCAATTACGGAGTCTTAATGGCCCATATCCACGGCGTGCTCAGGCGGGCCCTCTCGCCTTTCCCCGCGGCCCTGGCCGCGCTGGGGACTGGGGGGGAGGAGGATGAGGCAGCGGAGCTTGAACTTCTCAAAAAGATGCCCCTCGTAAGCCAGATTGCCGGTAAGATCAAAATTTGATTACGTATATGCGAGATGGAGCAGGAACGTTGCGCGATATATAGAAATAGTATATGAATGATAATGATAGATGAGGTTGGGTCTTGCATATGCGGAGAAGAGGCTTTTTGCTTCCGTGATCCGCTGTGGTGAAGAGAGCGATATAAGATACGCCGCAGCGGATTTCCTTACCTGTCACCCGGAGGGGTGCCACCCAGAGGCGCGGAAGCACGGGGGGGAGCCGGAAGATGCAAAAGAAGTGTGAAATTTGCGGTAAAACTATCCCTGAGGAGCGACTCCGGATCCTGCCAGAGACCAAACGATGTGTTGAATGCGCCGAGAAAAACGGACCGGATGTCCATGCCAAGCGCAGGGACGTCGGCATGGATATCGATACTTACAAGGACTTGCTTGGCGCAATTCGAAGCTGACCGGTTGAAACTCAGGGTTCTTGAGCTTTAGACCAGGGGAAGGTTTTGATGAGTGATATGGATGGAGAACTGGGCCGGCTTCTCAAACTCCAGGAGCTGGACAAACGCAGGATGGAGCTTAACCGTAGGCTGAATTCCCTGCCCGTAGCTGAGCAAGTGCGTGAAATCGCCGGGATCGTTTCTGGCGAGGAAGCTATTATTCGCGAGATGACAGGCGAGCTTGCGGCCATGAAGAAGGCCCAGAAAGAGAAGGAATGGGAGCTTGCGGAGATCACAAGGAATCAAGATGTGATCCGCAAGAAATTATATGGAGGAGAGGTAACCAACCCGAGGGAGATCGGGGGGCTGGAGGCAAAGCTGGGGAACATAGAAG
Source organism: Bacillota bacterium (assembly GCA_013178125.1). Taxonomy (NCBI): domain Bacteria; kingdom Bacillati; phylum Bacillota; species Bacillota bacterium. The sequence goes on from JABLXJ010000001.1 coordinate 187,976, forward strand.
CAAACAAGAGGAAGTTGGAGGACGATCTTATCGGGTCGATGGAACGTATAGAAGCGGCGCAAGGGATGCTGGAGCGTAAGAGCGAGGGGCTTATTGAGAGGAAACGCCTGCTTGAAAGCCTGGAGAGCGATATGCGGGTCCAAGAGGAGAGAATAAAGGATGAGCTTGCCATACTGGCGGCGGAGCGTGAGACGATCGCCTGCGAGGTGGCGGGCAGCCTGCTTGAACTGTATGAACAGCTCGCGAGGAGCAAAGGAGGGGTTGCAGTCGCTAGAGTCCGGGGTGATATCTGCGGCGGTTGCCATATCGCCCTCCCAACATTTATTATAGCGCAGTTGAAGGCGGGCGACCGTATTGTAAGATGCGAGAATTGCGGCCGCATCCTGGTCAGGCAGTGGGCTTAGTAGATTATTAGCAGATTGGCGGACTATGATGGAAGAAATCATAATTCACACGGATGGCGCATCCCGGAGCAACCCGGGGCCTGCGGGGATCGGCGTCGCTATATTCGATAGCGATTACAACCTGTTGGCCGAGATATACGAGGCCATAGGCGAGACAACAAATAATATAGCGGAGTATACGGCCCTCATAAGGGGTCTGGAGGAGGGGCTCAAGCTCTCAGCCAGGCGGGTCACGGTATATACCGACAGCGAGCTTATGGCAAGGCAGGTAAGGGGCGAGTACAGGGTCAAGAGCCAGGGGCTGCTCCCCCTGTTGGGGAAGGTTCGCACGCTGATGGGGCGCTTCGAGTCTTGCCAGGTCCACCATGTGCCGCGCGAGAGGAACAAGGTGGCCGACCGCCTTGCAAATAAGGCCCTTGACGAGGCTTTGAAGACTCAGACTTGATTTGGTGCCGCTCTGCCTGGTTTCTAGCGGTGGACCTTCTGCAGACGCCTCCCGAGATTGAAATTTTTCCTCGGGAGGCGCTTTTATATGTTGCGAGTCAGTCTTACACTAGTCTCCCTCATGTTACATAGCATATGGTAGCTGGTTATTGATGAACTCCAAGATTTATAGGCGGATAGAAGCCATAATTTGGAAGTCACAATAATGAGGAAGTGATGACGAATGATCATTAGAAGTAGAGCACCATTGCGGATAAGCTTTGCTGGCGGAGGCACCGATATTCCCCCCTATTCTGAAGAAAAAGGGGGCGCGGTCCTCAGCACGGCTATAGATAAATATGCCTACTGTACTTTGATTCCACGTTTAGACTCGGAGATAATAATTAATTTGATTGGCCACGATGTAATTGTGAATCAGCAGTATAGCGAGGAGGCGATCTCAAACGGCGAGTTTGACCTTGCTAGATCCGTGGTCAAAAACTTCGCAGAGAAGGGCGGGATGAACCTCTACATACAAACAGACGTCCCGCTTGGCTCAGGTTTGGGCTGCTCCTCGAGCATAGTCGTGGCTTTGATCGGTGCGTTCATGTATTGGTTGGGAAAGAGGTTAACGGATTACGAAGTTGCCGAATTGGCGTATCACATAGAAAGAGAACAACTTGGGATCAAGGGAGGGAAGCAGGATCACTACGCAGCGACATTCGGTGGTTTTAACTTTATAGAATTCTCTCGGGAGAAAACGGTAGTGAACCCCCTGCGCATTCCCGATCATATCCTCGATGAGCTGAGATACCATTTGCTGCTTTGTTATGTAGGCAGTAGACCTTTCCTGACAAACATTATCCAAAACCAGGTCGATAACTATGTTCATGGGAAAGAAGATGTTGTTTGTGCTCTTGCCTCATTGAGAATGCTGACAATCCTGATGAAAGACGCATTACTGCGCGGCAGATTGAAGGATTTTGGTGAACTCCTGAGCGATGCATGGGAGAGTAAAAAGAGACTGGCGGATGGAATATCTAACGACCACATCGATCAGCTATATAATGCAGCTAGACAGAATGGGGCAATTGGCGGCAAGATCCTGGGTGCCGGAGGAGGAGGCTACCTTCTACTCTACTGCCCATTCGACAGGAAACATCTTGTTGCCAAAGTCGTCAGGAGCCTTGGGGGACAGATCGTTCATTTCGGATTTGAACCCGGTGGGCTGCGCACCTGGGAAACGGGCGAGGACGTACCAACCTTCCGTCCGGGTGAAGTATCTTCGGATATGGGAGGTGACTAATATGGGCAGGTTCGCGGATATCGTAAAAGCGGAATTGCTGGAAAGTTCGAAAGTAAAATTTAGAGTACAGGAAGAATGTGCAGATGTTATAGATGCGATCATAGAAAAGCTGATACGGACTTACAAGGACGGTGGGAAGGTGCTCATCTGCGGGAACGGAGGAAGTGCCGCTGATGCTCAGCATATCGCCGGGGAACTCGTAGGCCGATTCAAGTTTGAAAGAGCGGGCCTCCCAGCGATAGCGCTTACCGCCAATGATTGCATCATAACAGCGATAGCCAATGACTACGGCTATGACCGGGTCTTCTCAAGACAGGTTGAGGCATTGGCGCTTCCCGGCGATACCCTTATCGGGTTGAGCACATCCGGAAACTCGTCAAACATCGTGCAGGCCTTCTATGTGGCGAGGAAGAAGGGAGTCTTCACTATATGTTTTACGGGAGGGACGGGGGGAGAGATCGCCAAAATTGCAGATTTGGCCTTAATCATCCCGTCCACAGATACACCTTATATCCAGGAAGCGCATCTTGCGATTGGGCATATCATCTGCTCCGTCGTGGAGAGAGAGCTCCAGGCAGGATGGGGGTCAAATGATGGGTAATAGGGCAGTCTTCCTGGACAGAGATGGGACTATCAACGTTGAAGCAAATTATCTGAGAAACCCTGATGATCTCCAGCTGCTGCCCGGGGTGGCCGATGGCATCAAACTGCTGAAGGATGGCGGCTTCATGGTAATTGTGATTACTAACCAATCTGCGGTCGCCCGTGGGTTCTGTAGCGAGAAAACGCTTGAAGACATAAACTGGAAGCTTCAAAGTAAATTGATGGAATTAGATGCTTGCATTGATCGCATATATTATTGCCCACATCATCCAACAGTGGGACCGCCAGAATATCAAAAAAATTGTAGTTGCCGTAAACCGAAACCTGGGATGCTCATCCGGGCGAGCACCGAGTGCGATATAGACCTGAGCGCATCATATCTGGTAGGAGATAAGCTCATAGATATTGAGGCTGGAAGGAATGCTGGATGTCGATCAATCCTGGTCCTAACAGGCTACGGGAAGGAAGAGATGGCCCGGCTAGACGCCTCGAAGGAGGTAAGGCCGGACTATATCGCTCAATCACTGCTTCAAGCGGCTAAATGGATTCTGAGACAGGAAGAGGAGGCGCGAAATCCGCACTCATTCAAGACTCCAAGCGACACGGGGGTGTTCAAGTTGATAAGACTCAATCTCGGTTGCGGTGGAGACTACCGAGAGGACTATGTGAATATAGATATACGAACGACCGTAAAGACCGATATCTGTTGTTCGGTAGATAAGTTGCCGTTTCCAGATAACTATGCAGACTACATCCTTGCCAAGGATATCTTGGAGCATTTTGGTAGACTTGAAGTTGAAAGCGTGCTGCGCGAATGGGTTAGGGTGCTGAAAGAGCAGTGCGAAATTGAGGTCATCACCCCCAATCTGGAAGCCATCTGCTCCGGATACCTCCGGGGTGATTTTGATACTGATCGTCTGGTGCAGCTCCTCTACGGGCACCAGGACTACCCCGAAAACACGCACAGGGCCGGCTTCGATTTGAGATCCATGGCTGCCCTTATGGAAAGATGCGGTCTGGAGGTTTTGGATGTGCATTCGGATGGGGGGAGCAACCTCATCGCAAAGGGGAGAAAGCCTTCGAAATGAGGAGGCTCTCTCTCTCCTCTTTATAGTGAAGCCATGGTACCATGCTTTTATCGCCATGATACCATGGCTTTTATCGTAGTAATATGGTTTTGGTAATATTGCTGCACTACGAGGTGTAGCTCTGCCGGACAAAGTTCCAGAAATTCTGCGCTATCTTATGCCAGCTAAAATTTTCAACTACATATGCGATTTCATCCTGCATTACCGGCCTATAATCTGAGCGGAAGATAGCGACAAGATCCTCCACCAGGTGATCGAAGGTTTCGGGTACAAAGATGGCAAGGTCCTTAAACCACCTGGTGTAATACGGGTTATCGAAGCAAATCGGCCGCGAGCCACAGAGAAGCCCCTCAAGCACGGGTAGTTCGAAGCCGCAGCTCCTGCGCAACCCGGAGACGTATTTGCATGAGTTGTAGAGTTCCCTCAGTTTGTCGTCTGTAACGTTCTCGTATCTGATGTAGAACGCATCCTCAAATATATCTCCGCATTCCCTGGTGAGTGGGCAGCCTACGTGGACTACCTTGCCGCCCGATTGCTTCGCAGCGGTATAGATCTCCTGGAAGCCTTCTGACGCGGCTACCCATGCTGTGCTGATGATCGTATTCGACCTTTCGACGGAGGGTTCCATGTAGAAAGTTTCGGGATTCACTCCTAGCGGCCCTAGAAGCAAATTACCCGCGAACCCCATCTCCGCGAGAGGATGAAAGGAATATGTGCAGCAGGCATTCTTCACCATCTGGTAGTCGTAGGTTGATCTTATATTACCCAAATTCGAACCCGGTGTGATGCAATATAAAATGACAACGTAGGGTTTACCCGCTTCGATCAGGTAGTCCACTAACCCGTCTCGGCCGATGAACTGCACTATGATAAGGTCCGCCTCTTTTATGTCATACCGCCCAACGAACTGAAAATCCTCCGGGGCGAAGCGCTTGAATTCCTTCTCGACCCGATGGATGCTAAAACCGAAAGTACGCGGGGTTTCGAAATGGACGCGAATCATTACGGCACCCCCCTCTCTTTGATGCACACACATCCAGCGGGATGAGGTCCTATCGCTTGGTGTAACATATCGTATGCAGACCATCGCGATCAAGCCTGTTCCGGTCGCCATATAGCCTTCTTGCTTTCTCTCTAATCTTCCTATCGAAACCATCATCTGCGTCAAAACCGTATTCGTTAAACCTCTCATCCCACCACTCCTTGGGGAACAGGGTGATGTGCGTCTGGTCAATGTCACCGTAGCCTTTCTTCAGCTGTCCAGGATAGCCGCATACCAGCGATATCCATAGCTTGGCTCCTGGCTTGCAGGTCCGCTTCAACTCATGTAATAATGAATCTAGCAACTCAACGGGCAGGTGTTCAAAGACCTGGACCGATATGACAAAGTCGAACTTATTGTCCTCGAACCTGCCCAAGTCGTGAATTGAGCCCAGGTATATCTCATTCAACCCGAACGTCTTTCTGCCGTAGTTTATGGCATATTCAGATAAATCTACTCCGTAAAAATCAATGCCACCCTTCCTCATTCGATCGGGAATGGCACCGAAACTGCACCCGAGATCGATCCCGCAGGTAAACCCCTCGCCCTCGAAGTAGTGGAATAACTCCTCTGCTAAGTCCTCTCCAAGGGGCAGGCCCTTATAGCCGGACTTACTGGCGCCCTTCCAATAGAATTCATCAAGATACTGCCTATGTTTCTCCACCACTTTTTCCCCATAAAGCTTCATTACCCTGTCCCTGAATGCTCTTATGAACCCCTTTTCTGCACCCTTTTTATCTAACTTGCTAGGCTGGAAGTCGTCTTCCGAGATGGCATCACGCTCTTCCAAATCCAAGTAGAATATGGAATCCACACCGAATTCCTTTAGGGCTAGGCTCCTCGAGTCAGTAGCGATGTTGAACACCCGGGCTCCGAATGACAGCGCCGGGATGCTTCCGTGAACCCTAAGGGAAATCAGTTTATCGACCCGGGAGTAGAACTCAAGGAGGGACCTGGGATCATATATACATAGCAGATATTCGCTAGGGCCCAAATGGGCTAGAAACCACTCATATTCCTGAATTTGATGGGCGATGAAGAACGTCGGCTTATCCTCGTATAGTTCTTTCTGCCATCTCACCAGCTTTTCCAGAAGCCATTCGTTGCCGGGGAGGAATCTAAGCGCGATTGCGTTCACCACCTTTGTCTTAGGCTCGACATGATGCCAATCCCCTGCCCAATATGACGAACATGGGAATATGTCGATCTTATCCATCCTTTGCCCTATCAGTTCCTTGGTGAGGCGGTCCCGGGCAATGACATAGTCTAGCATAGACTCGTACTGGATTACTTGAGAGACTGCCGGGTTATCCTTACAGCCATCCAGGATCTGTTCGACATTCCATTCGCGAAACCCACTCCCGGCCCAGAAATCTACCGTGACAATGCCCTTGTTCTTGGCGGCAATGACGTCTTCCCAGAAGAAATAGTCACAATAGGTCACAACTTCAAGCTCTCCCAACCTCGGCCTGCCCCCGATGACCAGATAGTCAGCCTCTTTCAGAGCTATGTTCCACACAGACTCATCGCGTGTAAATGCATTCACATCGTAGAATAGGGGGACGTTATACTCCGCTAGAGTTATCAAGTGCTTTATGCCATCCTTGGCGAAGATGTCCCCGGGATTGGGGTTCTGAGTGTTGGCATCTCCTATGATGAAGTATTTTCGAAGCTTCATACTCTGCCTCCTCTTCCTTTGCATCCTCTTCTGTCACGGCTAACATATTTTATGTAGATATATGGATTACTGTCATACCCTGGGCCAGAGTTTGTCAAACCCCTACCTTGCCACCAACAGACGCTGAAAGGCCCCGCCAACAGAGGTTGAAAGGCCGATTCTGCCCCTTCTCGCATAAGATATAGCGGCGATCCATGAGGATTTGCCAGCCCGGGGAGGTCAAAATCTGTCAAAACCTCATCCGTAATTGGAGATAGCATCAGAATACAGAAAGGGCAGGGAGATGAGATGAACGTGGAGGAAAGGCCGAAGATCGCAATAGATGCAAGAGAGATGCTGGATTGGGCGACCGGAATCGGGAAGTATGTCCATAATTTACTTGATAGGCTTCCTGAACTCGATCCCACAATTGATTACTACTTTTTGAGAAACGGGAGACCTATCGACAATTTCAAGACCCGCACGCCTAATGCCCAGTTTGTTGTCTCCCCTGAGTACGCGGACGATCAGTGGGAACAGGGGTTTGTACCATCATTCTTGCAGTCCCACGAGATCGACTTGTTTCACAGCCCGAGAAGCGGGTTTGTAGCGTTTTGGCCGCCTGGCCGCCCTTATGTAGTTACTCTTCATGACCTCATTCCCCTGTTGTTCCCAGAGAAGTACTCGAGCGAATGGATCCAGCGTATCCGGGATAGGGTGCCAGACTATTTGGCCAGGGCCGAGAAGATTATCACGGTATCATATTCGGTCAAGAAGGATGTTCAGAGCCTGATCCCGGTAGAAGAGGACAAGTTTCAGGTGATCCATCAGGGAATCGAGGCGCATTACGGGCCGGTAGCGGAGGAGGTAGCGCGTCCCAGGCTAAGAGAGCGGTTCAAACTTGAGGGAAACTACATCTTCTATATCGGGGGGTTTAGCTTCAGAAAGAACGTTACGGGCCTGGTTAAAGCCTATTCTATTTTACCAGAGCACCTGAGGCAAGGCTACCGGCTGGTGATAGGGGGATACAGGACCGATGACTTCGACGAAGTAGTCAGGTGCGTTGAGGAGCTGGGGCTGCAAGAACGTGTCCTATTCACGGGGCGCTGTTCAGAAGTGGATATTCCATGCCTTTACAGCGGGGCCGCGTTATTTGTTTACCCTTCCCTGTATGAAGGGTTTGGTTTGCCGCCCCTCGAGGCAATGGCGTGTCGAACGCCGGTGATAACGTCCGACAGAGGGTCGCTACCCGAAATAGCTGGTAAAGGGGCCCTTATGGTGAATCCGTGCGACCATCGGCAACTCTCGGAAGCCATGGCCAGGGTCCTAACTGATGAAGGCTTAAGGCGAGCCCTCATTGAAAAAGGCCTCGCTGTGGTCTCCCAGTTTTCTTGGGATAGGAATGCACGTGAGACGCTCGAGGTCTACCGGGCCGTGCTGGGAAAACTGCGGACCTAAAAGGGTTATCATCGTTACTCGGGTGAAGCCTGCAGCGTTCGTAAATCAGGCACAAGGGCCATTTGCATTTACCGCATTGTAGACCTCCAGGGTCTCCCTGGCACATTTCTCCCAGGAGAATCGTGAGGCCCTCCTGACCCCCCTTTCTATCAGCTCTTTTTGCAGGTAGTCCTTGGTTAATAGTTCGATAATGGCATCGCGTAGGTCATCCACCTGCTCCGGGTCCACGAGCAGTGCGGCATCACCCACTATCTCAGGTAGGGACGAACGATTGGAGGCTATAACGGGCGTGCCGCACGCCATGGCTTCAAGGGGTGGGAGCCCGAGCCCCTCACATATGGAGGGATAAACAAGGAGGGTTGCTCCGTTATAAAGGTAAGGTAGTTCCTGATTCGGTACATAGCCCGTAATAAGCACCCTCTCTTGAACTTTCAGCTCACAAGCGAGCTTGAAGACCTCATCTGTATAGCCCGTCCTTTTGCCGACCAGGACGAGTGCGTAGGCCTCTTTTATATTCTCCGGCAACGCCGCGTATGCCCGCACCAAACCTGGGAGGTTGTTGTGGAAACTAAAGGCGCCGACAAATAAGATACAATCTTGCGATAGGGAAAACCGGTCGCGGAGCCATTTTTTGACCGCGCCTTCGGGTAAAACCTTGAAATGATTCTCTACACCGCCGTAAATCACCCGAAATTTCGCCTCAGGGAGGCCAAACATCATCATTGCGTCCTCTTTAATGTGTTTTGAAGTTGTAATGATAGCCCTGGCCCCCTTGAGGTATACGGGAAGGTTGGCCTCCATATGGTCTATAAACTCCGGGGGGTAGAATTTACGCGATTTTAATGGAATTAGATCGTGGAGGGTAATTATATAGGGACAAAAAGGGGCTTCTCTGAAGGTTGCAAGCCCGTTGCGGGTGTTGTGAAAAAGGGTGACCTTGTGCTTTAGCAGGAATTGGGTCAATAGATGGGACTCCCAGAGGTCATCTCTGTACTTACCGGAATAGGCGAACAAGACATTTGAATGATCAGGGAATCCATATGGGGGTAAATCAGCTCTGAGGAGATAGTAGAGTGTTTCCGTATTAAGTGCCGCCATATATCTGATGAGATTATGCGTATACCGTCCGATCTCGCTCACACGGTCAAGGAGCTCCCGCGCGTCGATGGCAATACTTCTTCTGTATGAATCATGCCTGCGGACCTTCTTTGATGGCTCGTTTAACACCCTTATTTCAACTATGGGGGTTTTGACGAAAGCAACATTGTCGATCCACAACGTCCCTGTATCATGCATGCCCACCTGAAGGGTGACCCCTGAGACTCCGTCAGGTATATCAACGAGGCCGGCATATTGCTTCATTTCTTTACCTGCGCTAATGAATTTTAAATGATGCCAGCCAATCCAGTTGCCAGCAGGATCCCAGAAATGGGCCATTATTCTAAGGTGCTTACCGGGCTGATCCGATTTGATTTCAGCGCTTGCTTCCCACCTCTCGCCTGGCTCTACGCGGACGGTATAGTCTTTGGTTTGTATTATGCCGACTGCAGTCCCCATAAATGTTGGATTGATGAGTTTAATCGACCTGGTCCCGTCAGATGGATGCTCTGTTGAATAAATCAGAGTCGTTCTCTCATCTCCATAGCCAGCATCCTGCCATCCTTCAGGCCATAGATTTCTTTGGCCCACCCGCTCGAAGCTGTGGTTGAAGACCCGGTTCTCAGTCAACGCTGCTGCCCCCTTCCATATTTGGTATGATGCTGGAAACCTGGCTTTAGTATCTCTTTATCATCTTATTTTCGATTTCTCAAGATGATATTGTCCAGACAGTCTCTTCTTTTCAGTTTCTTTTGGGGATCCTTTTTGCAGACCCTTTGACCCTTTTTGCGACCCTTTTGCGACCTTGACAAACACCTGTTCGCGTGCTATTATGAAATCCCACGGCTTACGCTGGTGGGATTAGCTTTTGTCGTATCCCAATTGGCAACCAGGCCAGGTGGCCGCGGGCGCCACACAGAGCGCCTGAGGAAAGTCCGAGCTCCGCAGGGCAGGGTGCTGGGTAACACCCAGTGGGGGCGACCCCAAGGAAAGTGCAACAGAAATCAAACCGCCTTGCTGGATTGCGGGTGTGCAACCTGGAGTCCGGCAAGGTAAGGGTGAAACGGCGCGGCAAGAGCGCACCGGCGGCCAGGCGACTGGCCGGCCAGGCAAACCCCACCTGGAGCAAGACCGAATAGGAGGGAGATAGAGTGGCCCGCTCTTCCCTCGGGTAAGGTCGCTGGAGGCGCAGGGCAACCTGCGTCCAAGATAGATGGCCACCCTCGACAGAACTCGGCTTACAGGCCTGGTTGCCAGTGTTTCCCTTCAGGAATCTTGATCATCATTTCCCCATATTCTCCCCATTGTGATACCCTCATTGCCTCTTACGCGGCGCCTTCACGGCATTTGCACAGGGCCGGTAGCAATTTTCACTTTCTCCGCATAGTTTGTAGCGTGATCCATGATATCAATGATCCATGGTACAAATCTGGATTTGGCTATAGACCGTGATGGACCACGAACAAAGGGGTGATCAACCATGATATACAATAATCTTCAGCTTGAAAGCCGTTTGACTGAGATTCTGCCACTTAACCCGTGCACGGGTGATAAGCTTCATATATCGCGCGTCATAACGGATATCTCACAAGTGCGTCAAGACGAGATCATTGTGCACCCATCCGTGGAGGTTGAACCGACCTTCGCCGATGTTGATGGCAAGTTGCCCTCCAAAGATGAGATGTCGATGTATAGATGGTACGAGGCCCATAACTGGAAGCTCTTCTTTGAAGCGACCCATGGTAGTGAATTCAGTCGCGGTTTGGTGATTATGCTGGCCTACTATCGCGATGTGGAGTATATATACAGGGCGATGGTGCCCTGGGTTGGAAACGGCGCTTTTTGGAATATATCGCCACAGTATCTTCTTATGGACCTGGAGGCAGGTCCCGTAGTATTTGAGATGGCCAAGGGATTCATAATTTACGCCAGGTATCGCCTGGGGTATAAGATGTACATCGAGGAAGCCTTTTATTTCGATGAAGGCGGGAACTTCATCCCTTATATCTACTATACAGGCTCAAGGCGCCTCGACTACATTCCGATATATGTGGATTTTGATATTAATGGCCCGAGCGACGACTCCGCCGTCGTATACGATCCCCGGGCCCTAAGAGCCTGGAATCAGGCCGTCTGCGAATTTGGGTACGCTGAGACGGCCACAGGTATCCCGGCGTCCGATGACCTTGATCATCGACTCATGAATGTGCTTTTGTTTAACCAGGAATCGGGATTGGCTTGGGTTCAGACTTATTTGAACGTCCGGGATAATCCCAGTCAATATGTGGCCCTTTGGAGGACCTATGATGTCATGAGACACCCGCGAATGAACATAGCTGGCGGCAATATAGTTCGCAAGGATATCGTATACGTCTATGTAATTCGAAGGGCTCAAACAGGCCTTTACGGTCCCCGGTTTATCATGAGAAGGGAACTTGAAAAGACATGGGAACAGACCCTAGTATGAAGTAGATTTCCATAGTAAGCTGGACCCGTGAATCGGATATAGACCGGAGCAAGATGCCGGAGTCAGGGGCGGTTAGGCACGGTCAGCCTTATCGTCCCTGTTTTTTCACAACATTCATGCTTCTTCCCCCTTCAGTTCGAGATCTTTGGAGACTGGATGACAGCGTAACATTTCATTAATCCATTGAATAGTATGGATACAGGTTGAAGCAGAAAACCACGCTAAACTGGGACCGAAGGATGGGTGATGGTTGTGATTGACGAAGCAACATTGTTTCTTGAGGCCAGGTCGCCGCAGGGCTTCGTTGAGACACCGTATTTAAGAGAGCTTGTTGAGAGGGCTCTATTGTACATTAAAGCTGGTTTCCCTGTCCACTTTCGGGGCGGGGCGGGCACAGGCAAGACAACTCTTGCTCTTCATATTGCCGCGAAGCTTGGCCGGCCTATTGTCCTCATTTACGGGAACGACGAATACAATGTATCTGATCTCATAGGTGGCTATTTTGGATATAAAAAAAAGACCATCATTGATAATTACGTACATACAGTGCATAAAACAGAGGAGGATGCCGTAAGGAGATGGGTTGACCAGAGGTTGACAACAGCCTGTAGATACGGGTACACGCTTGTCTATGATGAATTCACGCGATCTAGGCCGGAAACGAACAACGTCTTACTATCTATCCTCGAAGAAAGGATACTCGATTTGCCCATCCCAAGGGGAGGGGATAGGTACCTGCAGGTTGACCCGAACTTCGCTGCAATATTCACCAGCAACCCCCAGGAGTATGTTGGAGTTCATAAAAGCCAGGACGCGCTGGAGGATAGAATGATCACAATCGATCTTGATTATTTTGACCTGGAGACGGAGATAGCGATAACAAGATCCAAGTCTGGAATCTCCCGGGAGGGCGCGGAGAAGATTGTAACGCTTGTCAGGGCTTTACGAGATGTTGCCGAGAGCGAGGCGAAACCCACGATCCGGGCCCCTATAATGATTGCAAAAGCCACAAAATCCAGGAAAGCGCGGGTTTCTGTGGAAGATGGACAGTTTGTCAGGATCTGCATGGATATCCTATCATCGGCCATGTTGAGGGGTGCGGCCTCACCTGCTGTCGAAAGGGTCAGGTCCATGATAGGCGACTCCATCTCGAAGTACTGCTGATGGGGCGATCCTGGGTTGACCCAATCCTCAAGATCTGAGCACGGGGGCGACGTCAATGGTTAAAAAGGATAGCAATAATGGTAACGAGGGCGGGCCTATTGATGATATCGGCTCTCTATTAGGTAATTTAGGGCTGAGCGGGATATTCAGGGGCTTGGGCAATTTCGTTGACCTGATTTCCAGGATGGTCGAAGATGGGACCCAAGAGATATCGCAATCAGGAGAGATCAAAGGGTCGGGCAGGTTGAAGAACTTGAGGGGTGTCTATGGTTTCTCCGTAAAGCTCGGGCAGGGCGGCTTGCCGAAGATCAACGACTTTGGAAACATCCGTAGGAAGAAGGGCGGGCCTATCATAGACAGTGTGCGAGAGCCCCTCGTAGATGTTTTTAATGAAGCTGGTTATGTGCTCGTCGTCGCTGAGATGCCTGGAGTGCACGAAAACGAGATCACTGTAAAACTCGAAGGAGACATTCTGATCATATCCGCTGAGAATGCGTCGCATAAATATTATCGCGAAATCCTTCTTCCGGCCTCTGTAGCCTGGGATAAGAGGCAGATCTTGTACAAAGATGGCATATTGGAGGTCAGGTTGGACAAGATGCGCGCTTGATCCTCCATTGGATCCGAAAGTCTAACGGGAGCAAAGGAATGATGCAGGTGCTTTTGGATGGGCTTGATGATGTATTATTCTTCCCGATAAATGGTTTCATAACCATTCTCGAGGAGTTATATAAATATGCCGAGAACGAGCTGTATGATGAATCGAGGATCCGTCAAGAGCTTGTAAACCTGCACTTCAGGCATGAGGCTGGAGAGGTTGAAGAAGATTACTACAAGGAACGCCAATCGGTGCTGCTCAAGCGGCTGAATGCGGCCAGAGAATATCACTCCAAGATCAGGGGAAAGTAGGTGTCTTTGCTGTGCCACAGCTGAGCAGAGAGCGCGGTTCTTCTCTTGCGGACGTGGTGGATATCATCCTCGATAAAGGGCTTGTCATCAATGCAGATATTGTCGTATCGGTTTCTGGGGTTGAATTACTAGGGATAAAGATAAGGGCAGCCCTGGCATCTTTTGAGACGGCGGCGAAATATGGCCTGGAATTTCCCTCCGGCACGAATCTGGAGACCGCAGCCTGGAAGGAAGTTGGAGTGGACTGGGAGACCTGCCCACAGTGCGGGAAAAGGGTGGCTACAAAAGAGCTTCTTGAAGCCGAGTGCCCGTGGTGCGGCTGGGTGAGCGCCAGGGCGAAGAAGGCCCGGTTGGAAAGGCCTATTGCGGCCTATAGTCCATAGCCCTTTGCGATTCATAGATTATAGGTTATGTAAACTATTAATATTACCAATACTAACGAATCGATGGAAATCGATGAAGGATCGCGACTCAGGGCTGACGGGAGCGTTCCTGGATTATGGAACCAACGAGGGATAGGAAAACTACCATCAATGATCTGCTGGATCGTATCCTGGAGAAAGGGGTTGTTTTAAACCTGGACCTGATCATCGGTCTTGCCGATATCCCGCTTGTCGCGATCAATTTGCGCGCAGCGATAGCAAGCGTTGAAACCATGGCCCGCTATGGCATCATGAATGTTCTGGATGGGGATTTGATCAGGCGGTGAAGTAAGTTGATTGATATCAACAAAGACGATCTCAAACAGGGCCTCCTGGGCCTGGTTATGGCGTTAGTTGAGATCATAAAGGAGGTCGTGGAAACCCAGGCCATTAAGAGAATGGAGTCCGGAGCGCTGACGGAGAGAGAGATCGAGAGGCTGGGTGAGGCTTTGTTGGATCTCGACGAGGCCATTAATAAAATCAAGAGTGATAACAACATCCACGATACGGTACAGAGCGTGAGGGATGGGTTAGATAACCTGGTGGATGATGTTTTGGATAAGATGATAAACCCTGAACGATGGGCTGAGGATGTCGAATAATGCTCGGATGCGAGAGGTTAAAGCGATTTTTTGAGGCCCTTGATTGCAAGGATAGAGCAATCCTTTTGAGCATGTATTTCTCCAGGCACTGCACTATTGAGGAGCTAAATGAAATATCGCGGCCCTGGTCCCATATGGAGATACTAACCAGAATTAGACAAAATATCAATGGTGCTGCCCAGGATTCCCTGGGATATCCCGCCTTGGTCTTCGAGCAATCAAAACTGGACCCTTATCAGGGCCGGCAGGTCACGTTTTCATGGTGGCTTTCGGAAGAATTCACGCGAGCGTGCGAAGATCATTTTAATTGCGAATATGAGCCGGAGATTTATGTCGAGGGAGGCTTTTTAAAGATCGTTGTTATCTTATCCCGATGGGCAGGCGGGATGGTCAAGGTCGAGGTGATGGATCGACAGTTGCTCATCCTGAATGGCCCGGACGGCTTTGAGGCTCGACAAAGCGTTCGACTCCCGTGGCCCCTTGATATTACTAGGGCCAAGATCGTGGCGAGGAACGGCACGCTGGTGTTGACCTTGGGAGCGACAAGAGGAGGGGGAGCGAGTGGGCGATCTTGTTCAGTCCCCTGGTGATCAGAATATCAACCGGGAATCCGACCCCGGAGCGCGTTATGTGTACTGCATTATCCCGAGGACGGAGACCTGCCGGACATTTATCCCGGGAATCGCCGGAGCTCGCGTTTTCACCATATTCTACCTTGAGTTGGGCGCGGTCGTCCATGCCTGCGAGCCAGTGCCATACCAGGGTGAGGACGAGATTGTAAAGGAATGGGTTGGAGTTCATGCCGACATCGTAGATCATGCCTGGCAAATGTGCGGAACTGTCATTCCGATGACTTTTGATGTCA
This sequence comes from Bacillota bacterium, assembly GCA_013178125.1. Taxonomy (NCBI): domain Bacteria; kingdom Bacillati; phylum Bacillota; species Bacillota bacterium. The sequence goes on from JABLXJ010000001.1 coordinate 203,484, forward strand.
TTATAAAAGGGGATGAAGTGCATACAGCCGAGGAGAATGTAGTATCATGGCTTGCGAGCAATTACGAGGATTTCAAGGCCATGCTTGACAGATTCAAATGCCGCTCTGAAACGGGAATCCAGGTCATCTGGGATCCAGCGGCTGTATCGGAGGCGTTAATTGAAACTGATGAGGACTTGAAAAAGATAAAGACCGAGATGGCAAGTAAATCCAAGGGGTTAATGTATTTCTATCAACAACGTCTTGAAAAGGCCTTGAAAAGAACGCTCGATGCGAAGGCTGACGAGATATTTGGCATATGTCATCGCCGTATTGCCCGATATGCCACCGAGATCTGCACCAACAAGGTGAAGAAAGTTCAAGGGAAGGAAATGCTTATGAACCTATCGGTGCTGGTGGAGAATTCAGCCATAAGCGAGCTGGGGGAAGAGCTAGACCGTATCGCGGAAGAATGTGGGGTTGAGATTCGTTTCACGGGCCCGTGGCCGCCATACAGTTTTGTGACGCACGAAAATACTCCATGTAACATTTTAAGGTAAGCTTAAATATAATGGTTAGCAGAAGAGAGCAGAAGGACCTTCCTACGATAAAGCCAACAGATGGTAGGTAAAAATCGGAACTGTCGACCGAGTCGAGGAAAAGGAGGGAATGTCAGATGGCAGTTCGCAAAAGTATTGATGCTTCTAGCCTGGCAGAGGTGCTGGATAGGATTCTTGACAAGGGTATTGTAATCGATGCATGGGCAAGGGTTGCTCTTGTTGGTATCGAGATCCTGGCGATTGAAGCAAGAGTCGTTATAGCGAGCGTTGAGACTTATCTGCGTTATGCTGAGGCTATAGGGCTTACGCAACTTGCCTCCGTGCCCGCAGCTTAGTGCAGCTTAGTAAGTATTGCAGTCAGTAGGCATTGTAGTTATTTTGTTCGCTGTGTCGAGGGGTACCCATAAATATTGGGAATATTCCTCGACACAGCTTACAAAGAACTTTGTACCAGGGAGGGAGAGAAGCCCTTGGCAACTCATAATGTTTATAATGTATTGACGCTACGGGTTGCTGAAGGCTTTCCCAAGGACGTTGGAAGAGGCATTGCAAGGATCGATCCTATTGATATGGCAAAGATTCAGGCTGAGATCGGCGATATCGTGGAGATATCTGGGAAGAGGAAGAGCGCCGCTAGACTCATGCCGACTTACCCCGACCACCGAGGGAAAGGCATCGTTCAGATCGATGGCATTACCCGAAAGAATATCCTGTCAGGAATCGATGACAAAGTTCGGATCTCAAAAGCCTCTCACGCGAATGCAGAAAAGATAATCCTATCTTACGTTCGCTCGCCCAAGTGGTCTCACGACCGGGGCGATCTTGCTCTTGTCGAACGTTTTCTTGAAGGTATTCCGGTGGTGGCCCATGATCGGATCAGAGCTGATCTCTTCGGCACCCTATCCTGCGAATTTGAAGTCGTTGATACGGTACCGAAGGGAATAGTTGTGATAACAGCAGCCACCCGGATAGTTGTTTGCGCGGAAGAGATCGAGGAGCGAAAAGAGCCCAAGGTGACCTATGAGGACATCGGAGGTCTTGGGAAGGAAATTCACAGAGTCCGCGAGATGATCGAGCTCCCCATCAGATATCCGGAGCTTTTTGAGCGGCTGGGTATCGAGCCTCCCAAGGGTATATTGCTGACCGGCGCCCCAGGAACGGGCAAAACGCTTATCGCGAGAGCTGTTGCGAGCGAGACGGATGCCTATTTTATACATGTCAACGGGCCAGAGATTATCCATAAGTTTTACGGAGAGAGCGAGGCCAGGCTGAGGGACATATTTGAAGAAGCACGGAAACACGCCCCGAGCATAATTTTCCTTGATGAAATTGACGCGATCGCACCTAAACGTACTGAGGTGGTCGGCGAGGTCGAAAAGAGAGTTGTCGCCCAGCTGCTTGCGCTGCTTGATGGCCTTGAACGGCGCGGCCAGGTTATCGTAATCGGGGCCACGAATATACCGAACGCGCTCGATCCAGCCCTGAGGAGACCCGGACGGTTTGACAGGGAAATCGCCATAAACGTTCCAGATAAAAACGGTCGGCTGGAGATTCTCCAGGTTCATACGAGAGGGATGCCCCTTACTGATGACGTGGACCTTGAGAGGTTGGCCCAGATTACTCACGGATTTGTCGGGGCAGATATAGAGGCGCTTTGCAAAGAGGCTGGCATGATCTCGTTGCGCCGGGTTCTTCCGCATATCGAATTCGAAACAAATGAGATTTCTGATCATGTCCTGGATCAACTTCACGTCTCAATGTCGGATTTTCTGAATGCTTTGAAGGAGGTCGAGCCCTCAAGCACAAGGGAGGTCCTTGTCGACATCCCTGATGTTAAATGGGATGACATCGGAGGGCTGAGAGACATTAAGGAGGAGCTCATCCAGGTTGTGAGCTGGCCACTTAAGTATCCGGATGTATTCAAATCTGCCGGAATAGAGCCACCGAGAGGCATTCTCCTTTACGGCCCGCCAGGAACCGGCAAAACGCTTTTAGCCAAGGCCATCGCGAGTGAAAGCGAGGCGAATTTCATAAGCATAAAAGGCCCCGAGCTCCTGTCAAAATGGGTCGGCGAATCGGAAAAGGGAGTCAGAGAGATTTTTGGCAAGGCGCGCCAGGCGGCCCCATGTATCATCTTTTTTGACGAGATAGACGCGATTGCACCATGTCGGAGCCACGCTTCTGATTCGGCTGTCGCCGATAGAGTGGTAAGCCAGATTTTGACCGAAATTGACGGGATCGAAGACTTGAGTGATGTAATTGTAATAGGAGCCACTAATCGAATAGATATGATAGACCCCGCCCTGCTCAGGCCGGGGAGGCTTGAATTGCATCTTGAGCTGCCCGGGCCCGACCTCAAGGAGAGGCAGGAGATAATCGCGATTCACCTTCGCGGAAAGCCCCTTGCAGAAGATGTATCACTGGAGCATCTCGCCTCTATCACAGAGGGATTTGTGGGTGCAGAGATCAAGGCGTTTTGCAGAAGGGCGGGCGTTCTCGCGATAAGGGATTTCCTCAGACGACATGGGAGTAGCCGCGACGTTCCAGGTTCAACCCTGAAAATCCAGGCGAAACATTTCACGGAAGCGATTGAGTGGGTGAGGTCGAACTCCAGCAAGTGATGATCGATTAATGGTCATGGTTAATGATGATTAAGGCGAGGCGAGGGCTCAAATGAGCAAGAATCGAAAGAGTGGGAAGAATGGAAGATTGAAATCACGTGTAGTTAGGGTTCAACGATTTAAAGACCCTATGTTTTACACCTATGGAATCATAGGGGCGGATAGTCCAAAAAGCTTCGGCCCCATCGGGATAGGCGGGGAAGGAAACGAGGTATTCACCATAAACTATCGCAATATCGCTGCAGTTGTAAGTCCAACCTCCCGGGAAATGTTTGAGCCCACGGAGCAGAATGCGCTCGACCACGAACGCGTCATTTCCCATGTTATGGATGCCTGCGCGATTATACCGATGAGCTTCGGCACGGTCCTACGGAGCGAGAATGCCATACTTAGGATGCTTCGAGTCGGCTACGAGGAATTCGTGCAGATTCTCCAACAGATCAGTGGCAAAATAGAGCTCGGCCTGAAAGTCTCTTGGAGGAAAGAGGCTTTTGCCAAGGTGCTCGAGGAGATAGATAAGACATCAGAACGCCTCCGTGGATTGAAGGCGAGGCTCCGAAAGGGATCAGTTGACTCTTACGGGACTATGATCGCAGCAGGTGAGATCGTCGAAGCCGCCATCGCGGAAAGGAATGAGGATTACGTCTCGCAGATAGTCGAGGCTCTAAAACCGTATGCCGTGGCGTCGCGTATCAATACCATCGTGGGGGAGCGCATGATTCTTAACGCGTCTTTTCTCGTGGAGAAGGATAAAGAAGCGGATTTTGATGCCAGGGTGAACGAGGTGGCAGCCAGGTTTGGAGATATCTTGGAGTTCCAGTACACGGGGCCTTGGCCACCGTATAATTTTGTTGATGTCAAGTTCAGAACAGCAGGGTAGGGTATGGAGCCCGAAGACAGCCTGAGGGAGGAGACCAGAGTGAAGGAAGCAATGCACATCGGAAAAGGTCTGGCAGCGGTAGGGGACTTCTTTGCGAGGATCTTTGGAGACCCGGGGAGAATAATCTGCTTTACGAAAGCTGACAATGGGTGGCGTGCTCAGGTTGAAGTGGTAGAGGAAGGGGAATACATGCGCAGATACGGGCGTTACGATCTCCTCGGAGTCTATGAGGTCGACTTGAGCGAGGGGTTCGATGTGACAGGGTATAGACGGATCGGGTTTAGGGAGAGAACGGAGGCGTTTAATAAGGCCCAAGAAGCTGACATGTAAGCCTGTATAAGCCCCATCTCTGTCCATCGGCGGGGGACAAATCTTTCTCTTCCGAGCGCCGCAACAAAGTGTTATACTTATGACCAGGGCGGACGAACGGAGGTAGAAAGATACTATGGAGCGAATTGTAGCCTTTCAGGGCGAGAGGGGTGCTTATAGCGAGGAGGCGCTTGTCCAGTTCTTCAGCGATGTCAGGTTAGGCGAGGCTAGCGTCTTACCGTGTCGGACCCTGCCCGATGTTTTTGAGGCAATCAACGAAGGCAGGGCCACAGATGGCCTCATCCCTATTGAGAACTCCCTGGCCGGGAGCATAAATGAGAGCTATGATCTCCTGTTGAAGAACGATCTCAAAATCTACGGTGAGGTCATGTTGCCTGTAAACCACTGCCTGCTCGCCCTTGGGGGCGAGAGAATAGAAGACATAAAGAGGGTTTATTCGCATCCCCAGGCCCTGGCGCAATGCGATGTTTTCCTGCAAAAGCTCGCCGTCGAGACGGTCGCGGTTTATGATACGGCTGGCAGCGCCCGGATGGTAAAGGAAGGGCGGATGCGCGGCGCGGCGGCTATAGCGAGCAGGCGAGCCTCGGATATCTATGGGCTTGCGGTCCTGGCCGAGGGCATCCAGACGCAGAGGGATAATTTCACAAGGTTTTATGCGATTGGGAGGCAGGAGGGGACCCGGGGCGAGAGGAACAAGACCGTCCTCGTTTTTGCCACGGAACACAGGCCTGGAGCTTTATACTGGTGCCTGGGTGCCTTCGCGTATCGCCAGATAAACATGACCAAGCTGGAGTCCCGCCCGAGCCGGGGGCGGCCGTGGGAGTACATATTCTATCTCGACGTGGAAACCCACATCTCCGACCAGGTGTGCCAGGACGCCATTGCCGAGCTCAAGACGAAGACGATCTTCACGCGGGTGCTCGGCTCATTTCCCGCCGCCTAGCAAAACCACTAATGTCGCCGCCTTAATGCCATGTCAAGCCCGATGCCAGCGCCTTAATAAAGCGCCGTCACCGTGGCATGCAGCCCCGGCAGGTTGACCCGCGCCGGGAGGTCCTTATCCTTAGTAACATAGATGACCTGGTGGGCGCGGGCGAGCTCTCCCAGGAAGTTCATGGCTTCTCGGAAGCGAGCGTCATCAAAGGTTATGAAGGGGTCATCCAGGATTACTGGGAATTCGCGGCCTGCCGTGAGCACCTCTGCCAGGGCTATTCTGATCCCGAAATACAGCTGGTCCCTCGTGCCGCTGCTCAGGTGCAGGTCGGCGTTGAGTCTAGGCTGCCCCGCGTCTCGCTGGACGATATGAATCTCCAGGTCCGATGCATCGAGCTCTAGCTCGACGCGCCTATGGCGACCGCCCGTCAGGCGCTCCAGTATCTCCCCCGTGCGGGCCTCGATCGCCGGGACAATGTTGCGCTGGACCTCGGCTATCGCCCCCGTCAGGGTCTCAATGGCGAGGATGACCCCTGCGTGCCTCGCCCCGAGATCGCGCAGTTTACCCTCGACCTCCGCAAGCTCGGCCTTGATATCCAGGGGGTCCGTCTTCATGGTCAGCTCGCGGTGCTGGTTATACATCTCATCAGCGAGTTCGATATCCTTGGCCAGCGCTGCGAGGTTTATGCCTTCGAGCTCCCTCCGGTAGGATAGTATGAGCTCGGGTTCGAGGTTGCCGATCAACCTTGATGCGCGCTCCATCCGCTGCTGAGCGGTTATAACATCGGCCGTGACAGCGTCCAGCTCCTGCTTGACCTGGGCAAACGTCTTACCCTTGAGCAAACCCGCACGCACGGCCTCGAGTTCTCGCTTTTCCCTGCACAGCCTGGCATAGTCCTCCACGGCCCTCTGGAATTCCTCGGTCGACCGGCATCCTGCGGCCTCGAGGATGGCCGCCATGGTTGCTTCGAGCCTCTTTATCTCCTTTACATCATCTGCTGTGGCGAAGTCAGCAAGGCGCTCCCTGGCCCGGTTGAGCTGCTGCTCGAGGCGTTCGAGCTCTCTCCCGGCCTTGACGTAGGATTCGTATTCCCGCTCAAAACCCTCAAGGCTTCGTTTCTGGCTCAACCCGTAGAACCTCTCCTCGATATCCCGGAGCCGCGCGAGCGCATCATTTAATGCATGTTCAAAACTGGATCGCAGGGCCCGGGCTCGCCTGATCTTTATGCCCCGAGCCAGGATAAGCATGAGGCCGATCATGACCCCGAGGACGCCGGCAGGCCAGAACAATGCCGCCACAATGCTGGAAGCCACCAAGATCATGAAGGTCGGCCAGAGAGCCGGGATATGCGCGCTGCGTCTCTCGCAGTCAAGGAGGGCGGCCTTCCTGTTTTCGACCTCGCGCGACGTGGATTCAAGGGTCTTTTGCAGGAGCTTCAAGTCGGCGAGGCGCTCGGGTGTGAGGATATCCCCATCAAATGAGGCCAGGGATGACCGTAATGTGGCAACCTCACGCTCCAGGTTTTCAACGAGCCTTGAGTGAACCGCTCGCTCGCTCTCCAGCTTCGCCACCCGTTCGCATATCGTTGATATTTTGCTGGCCAGCTCAACGAGGGCATCGCTATTCTCGTTTGTAAGCACCTGCGCCCTCTCGCCATATTCCTTGAGGGCGGAATCGACCCTTCGAATATCAGATTCTATCTTTTCGGTCTCGCGGTGTAACCCCACAAGCTCGGCTTGTCTCTGCACTTTCTGCTCGTAATCTCGTTTTGCGAGAAGGTATTCATCGTGGGCCGCTATGAGGGGCTCGAGCACCTCGAGCCGCGCCTTTCTGGTGGCATACTGGAGCCTCGCCTGCTCGCACCGGGCCTTGAGCGCGAGCGCCCGTTGCTCCGCGTCCTCGATCTCGGTCTGCAGTTGAGCGAGCCTATCTCGGTCGCCCGTAGCATCCTGAATGGATTTCGCCAGGGCTTTCCTCGCTTCGTTCAACACGCTCAAGGCGGCCCGGCCCGTTGCCTCCCCGGTGCCGGAGGTTATCTTCATGTTCAGGGCTGTGCTTATGCTCCTGCGATCTTTCGAACCGAGTACGACATCGCTCCCGGTTACCACGAGGGTGCTCCGGCAGAGATTCATATCCCCTATCCCGATGTCGTCGAAAATCGGGGTCTGGTCCTTGATGTTCACCCATGCGCTGTTGTCGAGGAGGGATACCACGACATTCCGCGTATTCAAGAAATCCCTGTGAATCCTGTAAGTCCTCCCGTCCGAGGTTTCAAGGTAAAGCGTCGCCTCATAGGCGTCGTTGTCAAGGGGTTTGTATCGTTTCCAGAGATTATCATCCCTTCGCACCCCGTAGAGGGTCATGAGAAGGGCGTCGACCACCGTGGATTTACCCACCTCATTGTCGCCGAGAAGCACATTGAAGTGATCATCGAAGCTTATGTTCTTGTTCTCGAATTGGCCGAACCTGTCGAGCGTGATTGATGACAACTTCATTTTAATTTTGCACCCCTCAGGGCGGCGAGCCCATATGAAAGCGCATAGCGGACTCGTAACGCATCTTCCTCGTCTCGGACGTCCCGGGCCCGCTCTCGCATCCTATGCAGGAACCTGCCGCGTATTGTGAGGTCATCCTCCAGGCCGTCTATTACCACTTCGGTCCTATCCTCGACATGAAAATAGAAGAATTTGTCGGAGTACTTCTCGACCAGGTCGTCCATTATGGAACCGGCTATAGAGGGGTCGCTGGTTATCCCCGATAGCCTCACCCTGATGCAGGCGGCCTCATCCCCAATGGATGCTACCTGATGGTGAATATGATCCGGGTCGTTTATATCCCCCTCGATGGTGATATACTGCCGGTCCTCCAGCGGCACCTGCTCCACTGAAATGGACCGCGCCCCGGCTGCGCCACACGCCTCACTCCCGGGCGCCGCGGCTTCGGGCCAACTGGTGCCTGGGTCCTCGTCGTTCAAGGTTATGAGGAGGACGACCCTATCCGCCGTGTCTGAGAAATCGAGCCGGGCCGGGGAACCCGGATAAAAGGCCCTGGTCTTGCCGCGCGAGCAATCCATAAAGCTGTGAAAGTGCCCGAGGGCTATATAATCGAGCCCGCTCCGCTCCACGTCCTCCGGGTCCACAGGACAATAATCCTCGGCGATCTCGTCCGTGAACCGGTACTGGGCATGAACAAGGGCGATGTGAAAGCCCGGCGAATCGGTTTTACGGAAATCCTTCAGCACTCTCCGGTGTTTATCCGCGGAGACGATTCCATAGACGTTCAACCCCTCGATACGGGTGTAGGGCGCAAGCTCCTCCCCATTAAAGATGTAGACGTTGGGTGGGAACTCCTCCTTGTAAGCCTTGCAGGCGGGGAGATCATCGTGGTTCCCGGGGATGGCCAGGACCTGGATGCCGTGACGCTCTAACTTCCTGAAAAGTGACTTCACCCAGGGAGCTGAACGTGCAACCGGGTCGTGGTAGAGGTCGCCCGCCAGCAAGATGGCCGTGACGCCTTTCTCGATGGCGATGGAGATCACCCGCTCGAAGGCGCGGGCTATCTCCTTGCGCCTTGAGTTCCCGGTCTTACCGAGACCCGAGAGCGGGTTATCCAGGTGGATGTCGGCAGTGTGCAGGAGGCGAATTTCCAATTCTGACCACCCTCTCCTTCAAAATCCCGCTGTTCCAATTATAGCACAATATGGGACATGCGTGGAGGTGCTCATCTACCCCTTGAAAAGTAAGCTATAACATAGTATACTTATTGAAAATCGCAATCAAATGCGATAGGACATCCGATAATGTGCAAGATTGAAATGCCTTGAGACGAATTCATTACTAAATTGCTATTTTAAGGACGTATTACGGTAGCATTTCGAGCAACGACATTGCAGCACGACACAATAAGGTGGTATTATTAAGATGATATTGATGAGGGGAGTTAGAGGGGCTACTACGGTTGACAGGGATGATCCTGAGGAGATATTATCCAGGACTGCTGAGCTTCTTTGCGAAATCCAGCGGGTTAACGGCATCCTGCCGGGTGATATCGCCGGTATTATATTCACGATGACCCCGGACCTCACGAAGGCATTCCCGGCTGCCGCCGCCCGGAGACTGGGGTGGAACCTCGTGCCCCTGATCGATGCGGTAGAGCCGGTGATTTCAGGCGCACCGGGGCGTTGTATCCGCGCGCTCCTGCTCTGGAACACTGACAAGACCCAGAATGAGATAAAACATGTTTACTTGCGGGGTGCGTCGGGCCTCAGGCCTGACCTCGGACAGTGCGAGCCGGGGGATTAAGGGGTAGCGTGAGCCGGGGGTTGGGGGTTGAGCCCTGTGGGGTCGCGCACATTGGCCTGGATTTAGTTTAAGCCGGGAGGAGTAAGAGGAGTAAAGAGGGGAATTAGCTGTGGTAATAGTAATGTTGCCTGGAGCTGCACAACATGAAGTGGAGGGCGTAGTCGCCCGGATTGAGGCCGCAGGCCTGAAGGTGCATGTTTCACGGGGCGAAGAACGCACTATAATCGGCGCGGTGGGCGATGTCCGGCGCCTCGAGCCCGAGACGTTGCAGGTGCTCCCTGGTGTTGAACGCGTCGTGCGCATCCTCCACCCATTCAAGCTGGCGAGCCGCGAGTGGCATCCTGAGCCGACAACCGTCAGGGTCGGGGATGTTGAGGTCGGGGGCGATGGGCTGGTCGTCATTGCCGGGCCGTGCTCGGTCGAGGGGGAGGAGATGCTTGCCGAGGCGGCAAGGGCCGTCAAGGCGCACGGGGCTTGTATCCTTCGCGGTGGAGCGTTCAAGCCGCGGACCTCGCCATACAGTTTCCAGGGCCTCGGGGTTGAGGGGCTGCGAATGCTCGCCAGGGTGGGTAGGAACCTGAATATGCCCGTAGCGACGGAGGTCCTGAGCGAGGAGCATGTGGGCGTCGTTGCGGAGCTTGCCGATTGTCTCCAGATCGGGGCGCGCAATATGCAAAACTTTGCCCTGCTGCAGGAGGTCGGCCGCACGGGCAAGCCCGTGATCCTCAAGAGGGGCCTCATGTCATCGATAGACGAATGGCTGCAGGCGGCCGAGTATATCCTCTCGGAAGGGAACCACAAAGTCATCCTTTGCGAGAGGGGCATCAGGACATTCGAGACCTATACCAGGAACACACTGGATTTGAGCGCGGTGCCGCTTGTGAAGAAGCTGAGTCACCTGCCGGTCATCGTCGACCCCAGCCACGCCACAGGGCGCGCGGATCTCGTCGGCGCAATGGCCCGGGCCGCCGTCGCCGCCGGGGCTGATGGGATCCTGGTCGAGGTGCATCCCGACCCGCCAAGGGCCCTCTCAGATGGGCAGCAGTCGTTGCGGCCCGATGAATTCGGGCGGCTCATGGGCGAGCTCAAGATGATAGCCGGTGCCATGGGACGGATGCTGGTTGGCGTGGCCGGAAGAGATAATGCGAGAAATAATGAGGGGTCTGGAAATGCCTCTTACTGCACCTGATCTTGCTACACCTGACAATAGTAGTGATGACGCGCCCCGCGAGCCCCAGCACCATAGGGAGACGGATGGCGGGGAGCTCAGGCGCGGGGACATATGGGCAGACAGCGTGCTCGCCATTATAGGCTTGGGCTTGATAGGGGCGTCGATTGCCCTTGCCATCAGGGCGAGGCAAAGTGTGAAGGAGATCGTGGGCTTTGATCGTTCAAATGATATAATGACGTGCGCGGTCCGCTCCGGCACTATCGACAGAAGCAGCGGGTGCGCGGCTGAAGCTGCGTCAAGGGCCGATCTTGTGATCATAGCAGTGCCTGTCAGCGGCGTGCCTGCCGTAGCCCGGGAAATTGCGGGCGCCTTGAGGGACGATGCCATCGTAACCGATGTGGGAAGCGCCAAGGCCGGGATTGTGGAGGCGATTGAGGCCGTCCTCCCGCGGCAGGGGCCTGGTTTTATAAACTACATAGGGGGGCACCCGATGGCTGGATCTGAGAAGGCCGGCCTCTCCGCGGCAAACCCCGACCTCTTCGCCGGGGCTCCCTATGTGCTTACGCCAACAGGGCAGACGAGCCCCCGGGCCCTCGAGGCGGGTTACAGCCTCGCCCGGGCAGTCGGCGCCGTACCGGTCGAGCTGGATGCTGCGCGACACGATGAGGTCGTAGCCTACATTAGCCACCTGCCGTATATTATCGCCGTGGCGCTCACTGAAACCGCCATGAAGCGGGGCATGGACGACCGTATGATCGCGGAGCTCGCCTCGAGCGGCTTTCGCGATACCACGCGGGTTGCATCATCATGCCCGGGCATGAGCGCTGATTTTTGCCTCGCAAACAGGGATGCCCTTCTTGCGGCGATGAGGCGTTTCCGTGATTGCCTGGATGATCTCGCTCGCGATATCGCCGGGGAGAGCCCGGCGCTTGTAGAGCAGCTCGGGAAGGTCAAGGATTTCAGGGACGAGCTTGCCAGGCTCAAAGGGTGGGATTCACGTCCGTGAGGCCGGTAATAGGAGAGGGGTAGGACGGGTGATGGAAGTAGGTTCCGCAGGAAGGCCCCTGAGAGGGGAGATATGGCTGCCGGGCGATAAGTCGATTTCCCACAGGGCGGCCATTTTAGCCGCCATAGCCCGGGGCCAGAGTATCATAAGGAATTACGCGCCTGGCGCAGATTGCCAGAGCACGCTCTCATGCCTCAGGGCCCTTGGTGTAGCGATAGACCAGGTCTCGGACGGGACATTCGCCATTACCGGCTGTGGCCTTGACGGCTTCAAGGAGCCGGAGGATGTATTGGATTGTGGAAACTCTGGGACGACGATGCGGCTTCTAGCAGGCATCCTAGCTGGCCAGGGCTTTTCCAGCATCCTCACAGGGGATTCCTCGCTAAGGAAGAGACCTATGGCGCGCGTGGTTGACCCCCTGCGGCATATGGGGGCCAGTATCGTGGGACGTCAGGGCGGGAGGTTCGCCCCGCTTGCTATACGGGGCGGGAGCCTGATTGGAATGAGCCACACTATACCCGTCGCGAGCGCTCAGGTGAAGTCAGCCTTGTTGCTTGCGGGCCTCTGGGCCAGCGGGGAAACATGGGTTGAAGAACCGGGCCTGTCGCGCGATCACACGGAGCGGCTTCTCGAGGCCTTCGGTGGAGAGGTCTTGAGGAGCGAAGGGGATGAAGGGGATAATGAGGGGGATAATGCAGGGCGCATCCGGGCGTCATGCGACACCAACATGGTGGGAGTCCGCGGGGGGATGGTCCTTTCGGGCAGGGAGTTCATTGTGCCGGGTGACATCTCGTCGGCTGCCTTTTTCATTGTCGGCGCGTGCCTCGTGCCCGGGTCGCACCTGGTGTTGAGGGACGTGGGTATAAATCCGACTCGCACCGGCATCCTGGACGTCCTGCAGGACATGGGGGCGGAGATTTCGGTTATGCCCAGGTCCGGATCCGGCGCGCCGGGGGCCGGGGTGATCGACCAGCCTGAGCTTGAGCTCAAGCCAGAGCCTGAGCCTGGGGCTGGGCCCGCGGCCGGGAGTTATGAGCCAGCAGGCGATATCGAGGTGCGTTATTCGGGGCTTTGCGCCACAGAGATCCGCGGCGACATCATGCCGAGGCTCATCGATGAGATTCCGATTATAGCGGTTGCTGCAACGCAGGCTGAAGGGACTACAATCATAAGGGATGCTGCCGAGTTGCGCGTGAAGGAGAGCGATCGCCTCAAGGGGCTTGCCGCTGGTCTAAGAGCCATGGGGGCGAATGTCGAGGAACTACCGGACGGCCTTGTTATCCCAGGGCCGGCAAGGCTCAGGGGCGCAAGAGTCCAGAGCCTTGGCGACCACCGACTGGCCATGGCATTCTCGATTGCGGGTCTCATAGCGGACGGCATCACGACGGTGGAGGATGCTGCGTGTGTTAGCATATCCTTCCCTGGCTTTTATGATATCCTGAGAGACCTCCAACCCCAGGCCGGCTCGGCGCGGGGCGATCGTGGTGAAGGATAGCATGTCATTCATGTAGAAGGTGTGCGGAGGGAGGCACCAGGTTATCCGGGTAGCGCTGCGGGCGCCACGGGAATTCGATGGGAAAAGCAGGGGAGTCTGACAGGAAAACCGGGAGAGGAGAGGAGGGGCGACGCATGCCCGGGATAAGCGCAGGCACAAAAGGCGTTGCAGTTATAGGCCACCCAATAGGCCACAGCCTGTCCCCTATCATGCACAATGCGGCTTTTAAACACCTGAAGCTCGACATCTGTTACCTCGCCTTCGATGTCGCGCCCGGCGATCTGGGTGATGCAGTGAGAGGGCTCAAATCCCTCGGCTTCCTCGGCGCGAATGTCACCATCCCACACAAGGTTGAGGTGGCCAGGTACATGGGTGAATTAACGGGCGAGGCTCTGGCCATCGGAGCGGTTAACACGATTGTTATAAGGCCTGACGGGGTGATGGCCGGCCATAATACGGATGCTGCGGGATTCCTCAGGGCCTTGAAGTCAGATGCGGACTTCGACGCCAGGGGCAAGAGGGCTGTCGTATTCGGGGCCGGGGGAGCCGCCCGGGCTTGCGTTTATGCGCTGGCCGGGGGCGGTGCCAGGGAGATCGTGATACTCAACCGCACTCCGGACCGTGCCGAGGAGCTCGCCGGGGATATGAAACGGCGTTTTTCGGGTGAATCTGGAGGGGGGACTGTATTTAGGACAGGCGACCTGTCCAGCCTGCCAGGCGGCCCCTTTGCCGAAGCCGTTGCGGGCGCGGACTTGCTCGTGAATACCACCTCGCTGGGCATGTGGCCCGAGAGCGATGCGCTTTCTCCCCTGCCCGAATCAGTGCCACTCGCGAGCACCACGGTGGTATGCGATCTCGTCTACCGCCCCGTTGCAACTCGGTTTATCAAATTTGCGCAGTCGAAGGGGGCGCGTGTGGTCTCGGGGCTTTCTGTGTTGCTTCATCAGGGCGCGCTCTCGTTTCGGATGTGGACGGGGGTGGATGCCCCGTTGAACGTGATGCGTGAGGCGCTGCTGAGCGCCGTTATTGCATAATTGCATAGTATTCATGAAGGGAGAGCATGCGATGCTCAGGTTTCTCACGGCCGGCGAATCCCATGGGCCCGCGCTCGTCGCAATCCTGGAGGGGATGCCGGCCGGCGTTGGGCTTACGGAGGATGATTTGAATATCGACCTGGCGCGCCGCCAGGGCGGCTTCGGGCGCGGTGGCCGCATGAAGATCGAGAGGGACCAGGCGAGAATCCTCTCGGGGGTAAGGGGAGGGGTAACCACTGGTAGTCCGATAGCGCTGATGATCTCCAACGCGGACGATCGCTCGGGGGTGAAGGAGCCTCCCCTTGTGAGGCCACGGCCCGGACACGCGGACCTGCCAGGGTGGCTCAAGTACGGCCCGGGCGATATGAGGGATATCCTGGAGCGCGCGAGCGCCCGCGAAACCGCCATACGATGCGCCCTGGGGGGTGTTGCCAAGAGACTCCTGTCGGGATTTGATATACGCGTGGTGAGCCAGGTCATCCAGATCGGTGAGGTCCGGGCGCGGGAGGTTCCTTCCTCCTGGGTCGAAAGGTCCGAGCTCGCAGAAGGGTCGCCGGTGAGGTGCCCGGACCCGGATGCATCCAGGGCCATGGTGGCTGAGATCTCCCGGGCTGGGGAGGATGGCGATACCCTTGGTGGCGTCTTCGAGATTGCCGTTCTTGGGTGCCCGCCTGGCCTCGGGAGCCATGTGCACTGGGACCGCAGGCTCGACGGGCGACTTGGCGGGGCGCTCATGGCGATAAACGGGATCAAGGCTGTAGAGATCGGGCTCGGTATTGAATGCGCGAGGCTTGCCGGGTCGCAGGTGCATGATGAGATCTCTTACCGCCCGCATGGCGGTGGCGGTGGTGGAGGCGGCCACAATCTCAATGGAGATCACGGCGGCATGCCGCGCTGGGGCTATTCTCGCAGGACAAACAATGCGGGTGGGATCGAGGGCGGCATTTCCAATGGTGAGCCGATCGTGCTCCGGACGGCGATGAAGCCCATTGCGACATTGCGCCGCCCGCTCAGATCAGTGGATATAAGAAACAAGGAGGTCGCCTTAGCGCAGCACGAACGATCGGATGTTTGCGCGGTGCCGGCCGCATCGGTGGTCGGCGAGGCCGTTGTGGCCCTTGTAATCGCCGATGCGTTCCTGGAGAAGTTCGGCGGGGATAACATCGCTGATATCATGGGCGCGTACCGGGCCTATCTAGAGCGCATCTCGCGCTCCTGATTATTACGCATTTTATCACGCATTCCCCATTTCGCCACCCAATGCTCTCGCCCGGGATGCTCCTGGAAAGGTGGACTCTAGTGGTAATATGGATCACATCTATCTCACAGGATTCATGGCGTCAGGTAAAACGACCGTGGGGCAGTTGCTTGCCGGGAAGCTCGGTCGCCGGTTTATCGATGTTGATGAGTTTATAGTTGAAGAGAGCGGCAGGACTATTGCCGAGATATTTGAGGATGAAGGTGAGGATGAATTCCGGAGGCTGGAGAGGGATGCTTTGAGGGAGATATCCACGCTTGCGCCTGCCGTCGTGGCGACGGGCGGCGGGATCGTCATGAACCCCGAGAATATCGATGTAATGAGACGGAGTGGGGTGATTGTGAACCTCGGGGTCTCGCTCGAGACGGCCCTCGCGCGGGCCGGTGCGGCCAGGGGCCAGCGTCCGCTCATCGCGGTTGCCCCGTCGCTTTATGAGTCCCGCAGGGAGGCTTATGCCCTTGCCGACCTGCGGCTGGATACAGAGGGACGCACCCCGGAGGAGGTTGCCGGCCTGATAGCAGAATACCTTTCGGATCTGAGGCTCGGCGTTACGCTCACGATCGAGTTCCCCCGGGAGACCGGGGCGTATGATGTGGTCATACGGCCGGGCTGCATAGCCGAACTCCCGCGCATCCTGGATCAGCTTGGCCTATTCCATGAGGTTGTAGTCATGTCGGATGAGACCGTGTGGGCGTGGTGGGGCGACAGGGTGCTCGCGGGGCTGCGTTCGCGTGGTTCTAAGGTATCTATATATGTTATGCCGCCCGGTGAGGCGTCAAAAACCCTGGAAACGGCGGCGTCGGTATATGATTTCCTTGCCGCGCGGAGGCTGGGACGTGATACAGTCATGATCGCCCTCGGTGGCGGGGTGGTGGGCGACACGGCAGGGTTTGTAGCCGCTACTTATATGAGGGGCATCCCCTTCGTCCAGGTCCCGACGAGCCTGCTGGCGCAGGTCGACGCCAGCGTCGGAGGGAAGGTCGCCGTCGATCACAAGCAGGGGAAGAACCTGATAGGTGCGTTTTACCAGCCAAGGGTTTGCCTGATTGACCCATTTACCCTCCGGACGCTGCCCCGCAGGGAATACAGCCAGGGCCTGGCCGAGGTCGTAAAATGCGCCATATTGTCGGGCGACGAATTCCTGGAGCTGCTGGAGCGCGAAGAGGCAGCCGTTGTTATGGGCCAACCGTCGGTGCTGACGGAGGTCATCCGGCGCTGCTGCGCCCTCAAGGCCAGGGTCGTTAGCCAGGATGAACGCGATGAGGGGAAGCGAATGATTCTGAACCTGGGTCACACCCTCGCACACGCCCTTGAGAGCCTGACCGGTTATCGCGGGCTTACACATGGCGAGGCCGTGAGCATAGGGCTCGTCTGGGCGTGCCGACTCGCCTGGCGGATGGGGCTCGCGCCGGAGGGGCTATCCGAAAGGGTTCGAAGCCTGCTCACGGCGATGCGGCTCCCGGTATCCATGCCGGCGTCAGTATCATCTGGGGCAGTTGGGGTATCGCCAGGGGAGATTCTCGCCAAGATGGCGCTTGATAAGAAGGCGAGGGGGGGCAGGCCCAGATTTGTGCTGCCCTCCCGGCCGGGCGAGGTTGGTGTATATGAGGATGTGCCGGATGATGTGGTGATTGCGGCTATTGAGGATGTGGTCACCCGGGCGAGCCCGGCCGGGTCGAGTCTCGCGGATACGTCTACCGGATGCGTCTGATAGAAGGTGCGAGAAGGTGTGATAATGAGATGAGAGGCGGGGTGGGGTGAAATGTACAGGGTTTTGCTGTTGAACGGCCCGAATCTGAACCTCCTCGGGGTGCGCGAGCCCGAGATTTACGGGACCACCACCTTGAAGGATATCGAGGAGACTGTCAAGCAGCGTGGGGCCGCCCTCGGGATTGAGGTCCGCGCCGCCCAGCACAACAGCGAAGGTGCCATGGTGGACGCGATCCACGACGCGCTCAGCTGGGCCAGCGGTATCATCCTCAATGCCGGCGCCTATACGCACTACAGCATCGCAATCCGCGATGCCATCGCCTCCGTCAGGATCCCCACTGTGGAGGTCCATATCTCTAACGTGCATGCGCGCGAACCCTTCAGGCGCAAATCCGTCCTGGCGCCTGTGACCATAGGACAAGTCGCCGGCTTCGGAATATACAGCTACGTCATGGCGCTCGATGGGCTCGCTCATTATCTCGAAGGCCGTTCTTGCCGTTCCTCTTGAACAATTCCTCATTGAATAAAAAGCTCGCGGCGGGGCACCCTTGTAGTGGAGGTGAATGGTATGCCCGATGACGTCAAATGCTCCGTTGATACCTGCTACTACTGGGGCAATGGTAACTTGTGCAATGCCAAGGAGATTTTTGTTGAAAATAGCGTTTTTCAGGAACGCGAGTCAGGCGCGAAGGGTGGAGCCCGGGCCGGCGCGGCGAGGATGGAGGTCGGCGCCCTCGGTGTCCCGAAGGCCAAGACCTCAGACGAGACGTGTTGCAAGACCTTTAAGCCTAAATAACAGGCGTGACAAGGGCCCCGCGGCCGGGGCCCGGCCTTTTCTCCCACCTTATTCCCCTACCTTCTTATTTTACTTTATTCGTTTTTCACTTTATGCTCTCCAGTTTTTTCCAGGCTCCTTTTTGATCCTCTTTTTTGCTAATTTACCTCGAAAAGATATCGAAAAGATATAGTTCTCCTCTAGACAAACCCCCCATTCTCCTGATAAAATATTATTGAGAATGAGTATCATTATCGAAGGAATCAACGACATTTTCTGGGGGATATAGCTATGGATAAGATTCTTTCAGAGGTCAGGGATCGCCTGGAGGAAAAGGATTGCCGCCTCACCCCGCAGCGTGAGGCCGTCCTGGCCAGCCTCATGGAGAAGGCGAGCAAGCACCCCAGCGCAGAGGAGATTTATGTTGAAACTAAAAAGAGATACCCTGATATAGGGCTTGCGACAGTCTACCGAACCCTGGAGCTCTTCGAAAGCCTCGGAATTGTGTCGAAGCTCGAGTTCGGGGAGGCTGGCAGTAAGTACGAATTCAACCCTGAGATGGAAAAGCACTACCACCACCATCTCATCTGTCTCGGGTGCGGGGCGATCATGGAATTCAATGAAGACCTGCTGGAGGATGTGGAGAGGGTTGTGGCCGGGAGCACCGGCTTCAAGATAACCGATCATAGCCTGAGATTCTACGGTTACTGCCCAAATTGTATGAAGACTGGACGCGAGTGACTATGGGCGCAGCGGTAAACGCAGTCGCAGCGGAGCTTCCGGTCGTAGGAGGCGAGCAGCATTGAAGTCTTCCATGGAGACACAGGAGATGAAAATACAGGGGACAGCAGCGACACCGGATAAGACGCGGGAAACGAGTCCAAAGGCACGGGATGCCGGCCCGCTGAAGCTCGCGATAGTCGGGAATCCCAACGTAGGCAAGAGCGTCATATTTAATAATCTTACAGGCCTTTATGCGACGGTGTCGAATTATCCAGGGACAACCGTGGAGATATCGCGCGGGAACGCGAGGGTAGGAGGCGTCGATTTTGAAGTCATAGATACCCCTGGGGCCTATTCGCTTCTCCCCATTACCGAGGAGGAGCGGGTTACGCGTCGCGTCCTGCTTGACGAGGGCGTGGACGTGGTAGTCCATGTGATTGATGCGAAGAATGTGATCAGGATGTTGCCTTTCGCGTTACAACTCATTGAGGCCGGGCTGCCGGTGATCCTGGTGGTGAATATGGCCGACGAGGCTGAACACCTTGGGATCAGGGTTGATGTGGAGCTCTTGGAGGAGCGCCTCGGGATTCCGGTGGTGCTCACGGCATCGACCACGGGCAGGGGTATGGAAGCCTTGAGAAGGAGGATAACAGAGTTCATTTCCAACCGCGGTGAATCTGGCTCTGAGCTCGGTAAAGCAGGGGCCGGAGCCGTAGAGTCTGGAGCTGAGCTTCGCCCGGTCTACAGCTACAGCGACCGGACGGAGAAGGCCATCGCGGCGGTTGAGGCCTTGCTGGAAGCAGATTATCCAGTATCTAGGAGGGCCGCCGCCATCATGCTCTTAAACGGCGAGGCTGAGATAGAGGCCCTTGTCTCGCAGAGGGAACGCCATGCTGGGGAGGTGCTCGAGCGGGTGGAAGCGATCGCCCGGGAGATTGAGGGGGATATGCCTTTTGCTTACTCCCTCGCAATGGAGCGCCAGGCCGCCGCTGCTGCGCTCGTTAAGGGCGTGTTAACTCGCGATACTCGACCGCGCCCGGCATCTGCGGGCTTATCAGGCTTTTTGAGCAGGCTGACCATGAACCCGCTTACGGGGATTCCCATTCTGATCCTGGTGCTCTATTTCGGGCTTTACCGGTTCGTCGGCGGGTTTGGAGCCGGGACGGTCGTTGACTTCCTTGAAACCGCGGTGTTTGAGAGGTGGGTCAACCCATTCGTGGATAACCTCGCCCGGGCATTCATTCCTTATGAGGCCGTGCGGAGCCTCCTGGCGGGTGATTACGGCGTTATAACACTGGGGCTCAGGTATGCGGTGGCGATAGTGCTTCCAATCGTGGGAAGCTTCTTCCTGGTATTCTCGATCATTGAGGATTCAGGCTACCTGCCGAGGCTCGCGATGCTCGTTGACAGGGTATTCAAGGTGATAGGCCTCACGGGGCGCTCCGTGATCCCGATAACCCTGGGGTTCGGGTGCGGAACGATGGCAACGCTTGTGACGCGGACCCTCGAGACCAGGCGGGAGAGGATCATAGCGACATTGCTGCTTGCGCTCGCGATCCCGTGCTCGGCGCAGCTTGGCGTCATAATGGGGCTGCTTGCGGCGAGGCCAGGGACGCTCCTGGTCTGGGTGATCTTCGTCGGCGCCGCATTTGTTGTGACGGGCCGGCTTGCGGCCGTCCTGTTGCCTGGGGAGAGCCCGAGTTTTTATATGGAGCTACCACCCTTGAGGCTTCCCAGCGTGGCCAATGTGGTGAGCAAGACGCTGGCGAGGATGAAGTGGTACTTCCTCGAGATAGTGCCCATATTCATCCTAGCGAGCGTTCTCATATGGTTTGGGAAGCTCACGGGCCTGTTTGAGGTGGCCATAAGGCTCATAGAGCCCCTTGTGGTCGCCATGGGCCTGCCACCGGAGACCACGGTTGCATTTTTGTTTGGGTTCTTCCGGCGGGATTATGGGGCAGCGGGTCTTTACGACCTCGCGAAGGCCGGCGCCCTGTCAGGGAGACAGTTGGTAGTTGCGTCTATTGCCTTGACCCTCTTCATCCCGTGTATAGCACAGTTCTCGGTGATGATCAAGGAGAGGGGAATAGCAGTAGCCACCTTGATCGCGGCATTTGCTTTCTCCGCAGCATTTACAGTCGGGTACGTGGCAAACCTCATACTTGGTTCCCTGGGGGTGATCATGTGATGGCCTTTGCTCAAGAAAGGCAAGGAAGGCATCGCCACAAGTATAGGTGGGGGTGGAGATGGGGTAGAGGTAGAGGGCCCGCGGGCAAATGGGCCGGCGGCCAGGTGGATGGGCGGCGGGGCGCGACGCCCGGGCGCCCGGGGTTAGCATATGGGTTGCGGCTGTGCGACCTGGGGCCCGGGGAGGAGGCGGAGATCGCCTTCGTGGATGCACATAGCATGCGAGATCTCCAGAAATTCGTGGCCATGGGCGTCTTGCCCGGGGCTCGGGTTAAGCTCATTCAGAGGATACCGGTAT
Source organism: Bacillota bacterium (assembly GCA_013178125.1). Taxonomy (NCBI): domain Bacteria; kingdom Bacillati; phylum Bacillota; species Bacillota bacterium. Next base: position 224,746 of record JABLXJ010000001.1, read on the forward strand.
GCGTATTTCGGATAGGGGAGTCTGAGTTTGCGATCGACGGGGAATTATCGCGCACGATCTACCTCAAGGCTTGATAAGAGGGCCTTCAGGGTCGCTGTCTTGGCAGACTCCGGCAGCTTTTGTGGATTTTGCATACTGATTGATGTTGACATGGCAATGTTGACATAGCGGGAATAGGACGAGCGGTCCGGACATATAGTTCTTAGGGCGCACAGTTGCAGAGGTGGGCCGGACTCCAGGTTCCACAAGGGCTCCATAGAGATTCTGTAGGCGTCTCACACGAGTCTCGGTGACTCCGAGTTCAGCGCTCGAGGGGTAGGTCGTATCCCTATGAGAGAGGAATCCATCGCCCGCGGGACCCTCGTCCTTACCGTAGCCAGCTTCTTTAACAGATTCGTCGGATTTGCGCTGAGAATACTGCTGATAAGAATTGTCGGGTCCGAGGGTATAGGCCTTTTTGTTCGCGCTTCCTCCGTATATGTATTCCTCCTTTCCTTTGCGAGCGCGGGCGTGCCTGTAGCCGTCGCAAAACTCATAGCCGAAGAGCGCGCGAGCCACCGGGCAGGGCCGGGGGATCCCCATGCTCGTCGCGCGGGTGCCCCGCTCCGGCTCATAGTGGACGTAGCGCTCGGTATAATTCTTGTAACCTGCATCATTATGACGATATTCTATATTCTCGCGGCGCGCTCTATCGCTGATTTCATCTTAAAGGACCCGAGGACCTATGCCGTGATGCTCTGCACCGCACCGGCGCTCCTGGTTGTTGGCATTGACTCTGCTTTTCGCGGGTGTTTCCAGGGGCTCCGCTGGATGGAACCTATTGCCCTCTCTCAGACCATTGAGAGAGTTGTATCAGCCATCGTATCGCTGTGCATGGCGTATATCCTGATAGCAAATGGCCTCGAAGCCGCCGCAGCTGGCATCTCGCTCGGCATGGTGGCGGGCGAGTCGGCTGGCCTCGCAACCCTTTTCATCTTCTACAGGCGTTACGTGAATCTTAACCAGAGCGTCCAGGGTTACGGTTCAGGAGGTGCCAGAGGCGCCAGGGGGAGAGAGGGAGGGCGGAACGGGGAGGAGGTTGACCTCTTCGGGCTTCTAGGCGATATATTCCGCATAGCGGTCCCCGTGGCGGTAGGACGCATAGCAGCCTCGGCGGCTCATATGATGAGCGCGTTCCTTATTCCCCTGAGGCTACAGGCGGGCGGGATGTCTCTCAGCAAGGCAACATCCTTGTATGGAGATTTTGCTGGTGTGGGACTTGCCCTCGTCTCATTTCCCACCATATTTACCATAGCCCTGAGCGCCAACCTGGTGCCAGCGGTCTCAAGCACGGCGGCCGAGAGGGACTATGTGAAAATGGCCCGTCAGGTAAGGGAGGCGGTCAGGGTCACCCTGATTACCGGTCTGCCCCTGTGCTCAATCTTCTACGCTCTCGCCAACCCCCTCTGCCGCATCGTTTTCAGCGCCCCCGAGGCGGGGCCTGTGTTGAGCGGGCTCGCGATAGGGGCGGTTTTCATGTATATCAGGATAACGACATCCAGCATCCTCCAGGGCCTCGGCATGGCTACGTTGTCAGTCGTGTCCTTCATCGCCGGTAGCCTCGCGGATTTCGTCCTGATTTATCTATTCGGTGCCGAACCCTTAATCGGCATCCACGCGGCGGTCATAGGCTTTGGCGCGGGCGCGGCGCTTAATTCCTGGATAAACCTTCGCGCCATATCACGGAAGCTCAACATGAGCTGGAACTGGCCGGGGATGATCTGGAGCCCGGTTGCAGGTTGCGCTATGCTGATCATTGCGCTCCCCGGTTTCTTCGAGGCCGTCTTCGAGGCTACGGGCAGCGAGATATCCGCCCTCGGCGTCTCGCTATTCGCCGCGATTGTCTTTTACGGGGCGATCCTGGTCGTAACGGGCGCCGTCCATATAAAGGCGGTCTGGATGGCGTTGCGGCGCTGACAGTTTTTTGCAATATGTAGGAGGAATGGAGCCGGCCCCGGAGAAATTAATCTGGAAGGATCAACATGGCATAGCAAGATTAACACAAGATTAACATGGGATAGCAGCAAGGTAGGGGGTTGATTGAGCCAGTGTCGGAGTCAATGCCGGAGCAAGATGTGTTTGAGGTGGACCTTTATGAATATGTCCAGGTGCTGTATAAACGCAAGGCCACGATCCTGGTGATATTTCTCGCCGCGACGCTTATGAGCGCGATTCTGAGCTGGTTTATCTTACCGCCGTCTTACGAGGCCAGGACCTCTCTTATGGTTGATACGCAATCTTTCGCTGGCCTCCCCGTTTGGGCCATTGATACCTATATAAACATTGCGAAGGGGGCTAAAGAGTTATCGCCTTCGGGCAGGAGTGGTTTGAGAGGTCCGCGGCGGAGCATAAGACGGACGACAGCATGAAAGCTGCCAGCCTTTAACCCCATCTGAAACTCCATCCTGACCTTTTGACCGTTAACGTCGTTTTAACAAAAGCTTTACACCCGGCCTCTTGAATTTTTCTCGGACCGGGTGTATAACATAATTGGAGTGGGTCAGCAGACGACCTGCAGGGACAATTATGATCCCGAGTTGCTATTGATACCGCCAAAAAATAAAAGAAATGGAGGTGAAGAAGATATGAGGAAATTCAACGTAATGCTCTTCGGCGACAGGGCCGGCCGGGTCAGGTCGTTTGACCAGGAGAAGTCGAAGTACAGGGCGCTCAATCAACGCTACGCGGGGGTCAGGCCCATAGAGGTCGACAAGATAGTCGGCAGCGTCGATCGCTGGGAGGAGCTCGACAGCAACTTCCAATGGAAGGGCCGGAAGGCCGATGAGAGAACCAGGCGCATCGAGGCCGCTCTCGAGAGGGGCGAGATCCTTCCACCGATCGAGGTATATGAGCTCGATGGGAAGTATTTCGTCGTCGATGGCCATCATAGAGTGGGCGCCGCCAAGAAGCTCGGCCAGGCTTACCTGGACGCCGATATAACCCAATTCTCGCCTGCCCAGGGCTATAGCGCTACCAGTTCGCTATAGCCCGGCAGGCGTTGGCAATGGCACTTCCAATGATCCTTCCACCTCATTCTCATTACCCTCATCGCTCCCCTCATGACTGTCAGCCTTTGATATCAAGTCCACAAGCTCGAAAAACATTGCCATAAACCCTGCAGTGGTCCTCTGGGCGCGCAGGAGGAGGACTTTGCTTGCAGCCCGGTAATCTGATTCGCAGGAGCCGTCAGAGACCTTCGGGTACATGCTGTATGCGATTAAGGCGTTGGATTTCACCCATTTGCCGGGGTCCTCTCCAAGGCCATACATCCCCTCGCCGGAGGCTGCATAGTCGGATTTGTGGCTGTCAGCCCAGGTTTCATACCTTTGATGCCCGTGAGTTATAATGGCGCGAGCGTGATGCGGGACGCATGAATCCTGTACTATGTGAAGCGCGGCTCCGAGCCAGAAGAAGCTCTGGTCCTGCCTCCCCGCACGCCACGCATCAAGGGAGCGCGCCAGGTGCCTGCGGCACTCAGTCACCGCGCTCGGCCAGCGCCAGAGGCCCCGGTTGGTGAAGGGGTTATAGTGGTGGCTTGCGTTTCTCCATCCCCGGTCGGCCCAATAGGTTCCTGAGGTAAGCTGCTCGAAGTTTCGTTTTAGGATATCCGCATACTGCCTGAAACCGTCGTTCTTGAGTGTTATAATACCCTGGACGTTACAGAAACGGTGGGTACCCCCTGCCCTATCCAGGAGTCGCTGCAGGGGTGTCCCCGCAACCTGCAGGATGCGCCCGATAGCGAGGCCTGAGTTATTCGCCAGCAGTTCCTTGAGCGAGGCCTGCCCTGGTCTTATCAGCTTCATGTGGTCTATTCGCCCCCTTGCCACCTCGACCATTATATCACAAAACCCGGCCTGGCGGCGCGCAGGTATTATAAATAAAGTTGCAGTAAGATTGTTCGGAATGTTATAATTGGCAGGGAGAAACCAGGGGGAGATTTGCGTGCGAGCGGGATCAGTGAGAACAATACCTGAAAGGTGTAAAGCCTGCGGTTCATGCGTGAGCGCATGCCCGAGTGGGGCGGTAGCTCTCGTTGGCCAGAGGGCGGTGGTTGATGGCTCGAGGTGCGAGGCATGCGGCAGGTGCATAGCGGCCTGCCCGAACAAGGCAAAAAAGATGGCCTTCCCTAATCCTGCGCCCGAGGACATCCGGAAGGCTCTTTCCCTCATGGGGAGGCTCGAAGCCAGGGACCAGCTTGATTGCGGGGCCTGTGGCTTCGCAACCTGTTGGGAAAAGGCCATATCCGTTCTGAGGGGATTGAGCTTGCCAGATGCCTGCCTGCCCTACGCCATTTCGGAGCGACAGAATACGACCCGGGCCGGGGCTTCCAGGCCGGGAGAGGGGGCCATGGGCGAGGTGGGATCAGGCTTCGATTCTGATGCATCAATCGTGGCTTATAGCGTGGAAATGGGCAAAGTCCTTCAGCTTGCGGATAAGGTGGCCAGCGTTAGCTCTACTGTGCTGGTGCTCGGCGAATCGGGCACCGGCAAGGAGGTTGTAGCAAGGTATATTCACCGGACAGGTTGCCGCAAGGCAGGGCCCTTCATCAAGATCAATTGCGGCGCCATACCCGAAACCCTGCTGGAGTCGGAGCTATTTGGTTACGAGACGGGTGCGTTTACAGGCGCGAAACGCGAGGGCAAGCCTGGCATGATCGAGCTTGCCACAGGTGGCACCCTTTTCCTGGACGAGATCTCGGAGCTCCCCGTCAACCTCCAGGTCAAGCTCCTGCAGGTGATCCAGGAGAGACAGCTCGTCCGGATCGGGGGTATCAGGCCTATAGAAGTTGACATCCGTATTATCGCTGCAACCAACCGTGACATCCAGGCTATGGTGCGTGAGGGAACCTTCAGGGCTGACCTGTTTTACCGGCTGAATGTCGTGCCGGTCAGGGTCCCGCCGCTCCGTGAACGCAGGGATGATATCGTGCCCCTTATATATCATTTTCTTAAAAGGTTTAACCGGAAATACCAGCGGGATATATGCGTATCAGAAGAGGCCAAGAACCTGATGCTGGCATATGATTGGCCCGGCAATGTGCGCGAGCTGGAGAACCTCATGGAGCGGCTGGTGGTCACCATCGATGCGCCGGCCATCCTGCCGTGCCACCTGCCCGATGAGATACAGGGAGAGGGGAGGGGGAGTGCCGAGCCCTGCGAGGGAACGGTCTATGTCAGGGGAATCCTGCCCCTCAAGGAGGCGACGGAAGAGGTTGAGCGCCAGATAATCGCCAGGGCGCTGGAGAGGAATGAAAGCACTTACCAGATCGCAAAGCTGCTGGGCGTCAACCAGTCGACGGTGGTGCGCAAGATCCAGAAGTATGCCAGGTGAATCAGACCGCCTGGACAACTTCGCCTGGATAGCCTGGCCTGTGGTAGGGGGAGGCGGGATAATGCATTCTTGCATTTTTAATGCACTGGGACATTGCCGGGGTCCGGCCCTGCCGGCTGGGGCGAAGTAGGACCGGGAAGGCTGCGTAATGCATATCAGCATCACGAAGGGGGAAGGGGCTGGCCCCTTGAGCACCCTGCCGCGAGATCCAGTGGAATCCTTGTGAAGGAATTCACAAGGATTCTGCGTTTCTACAGGTTGTCCTGGTCGCCCCCATGCCAACCTGGCATATTCCTTGCGTAATGAAAAGGGTGAGACTATGCGGACCTCTGGCTTTGCGGATTATTCAGGCAATCTATCAGGTAGGAGGGTTTGATCTACATGGCGTGCGAGGAGTGCAGGTGTTCAGAAGGGATCACGCAGGAGCAGTGGGGGAAGCTCGATGAGATCATTGCAAAACACAGGGGGAGACAGGGGGCGCTGATTCAAGTATTACATGAAGCTCAGGAATCAATCGGCTACCTGCCCAGGGAGGTCCAGGTGCGGGTGGCCGAGGGCCTCGATATCCCCCTCAGCGAGGTTTACAGTGTTGCAACCTTTTACGCCCTTTTTTCCCTGAAGCCCAAGGGGCGCCACCAGCTAAATGTCTGCAAGGGGACGGCGTGTTATGTCCGGGGTGCTGACAGGATCCTTGAAAAGCTTGAAGACACGCTTGGCATTAAAGAGGGCGATACGACAAGTGACGGGAAGTTCTCCATTGAAGTTGTACGATGCATGGGGGCGTGCGGCCTCGGGCCTGTTATAAGGGTGGATGATGATATCTATGCCAGGTTGAAGCCGGATAAGGTCCCGGAGATTCTCAAGAAATACGAATAGGGGGCATAAAGCGGGGCGGCGATAGGCAGCGATGCGATACACGAGCCAGGGCAGGAAGAGCCAGCGTTGACGAGAGCCAGCTCAGCTGGGCCGGTTTGGTGCCTTTAAGGCAGGAAAAAGGCAAGGAATAAGGCAGCAATCCTCCAGACAGAACAATTTGGGGGTGTGATCCATGTCAGGGTCTGTGCGGCGTATCAAGTCTCTCGAGGAGCTCAGGATCATCAAGGAAAAGGCCCGGAGGTCAATGGGGGTTGTGGCGGGCTGGCCGTCTGTGGTGGGGCCGGAACAGAGGACGCTCCATGGCGGCACCAGCAGCACCAGCGGCGCCCCGGCGGCCAGGCCGGGTCGCGCCGGGACCAGGGTTACAATCCGGCTCGGCTCGTGCAGCATAGCGATGGGCGCAGACAGGGTGCTGAAGGCGATTGTCAAAGAGCTCTATAGCAGGGGTATCTGGGATGTATCGGTGAAGAAGACGGGGTGCCCCGGACTATGCGAGGGGGAGCCCTTTGTGGATGTGGAGCGGCCCGGCTGCCCCAGGGCCACCTACGCCTATGTGACCCCCGATATGGCCCGTCGCATAGTCGCCCAGCACATCGTGAATGGTTCAATTGTTTCAGAATGGCTGGTTCAAAACACCCCTCTCGCGGGGGAATGATCTATGATGGGAATTAGCGTAGACTAAGGAGGAGAGCCCTATATGGATTTCTTTAGAGCACACGTTCTTGTTTGCGGCGGGGCTGCATGCATCTCATCCGGGTGCAGGGACGTTCAGGAGGCCTTTGTTGAGGCGTTGAAGGAACACGGCCTCGATAAGGAAATAAAGATCGTAACTACAGGGTGTATGGGGCCCTGCGACCTCGGGCCCCTGGCGATAGTGTATCCCGAGGGCGTGCTTTACCGGAAACTCAGGCCGGCGGACGCCAGGGAGATCGTTGAGGAACACCTGCTCAAGGGCCGCACGGTCAAGAGGCTTCTCTACGAGGAGCCGGCTACCGGTGAAGTTGTGCCAACCTACAACGAGATGAGCTTTTTCAACCGCCAGGTGAGGATAGCGCTGCGCAACACCGGCAAGATCAACCCCCTCCTCATCGAGGAGTATATAGCGCTTGACGGCTACGCGGCGCTCGCCAGGGTCCTCTCCGAGATGACGCCACAGGAGGTCATCGACGTTGTTAAACGTTCGGGCCTCAGGGGCCGCGGCGGCGGCGGATTCCCGACCGGGCTCAAGTGGGAGTTCACGGCGAAGGCGCGCTCGGACCAGAAATACGTGGTGTGCAACGCCGATGAGGGCGACCCCGGGGCGTTCATGGACAGGAGCGTCCTGGAGGGCGACCCGCACAGCATTATAGAGGCCATGGCGATAGCGGGCTATGCCGTGGGCGCAAATCAGGGCTATATCTACGTCAGGGCTGAGTACCCCCTGGCGATAAAGCACCTGGATCACGCGATAAAGCAGGCGAGGGATTACGGGCTGCTCGGGAAGGATATCTTCGGCAAGGGCTTCGATTTTGATGTAGAGATCCGGGTGGGCGCCGGCGCCTTCGTCTGCGGCGAGGAGACCGCGCTTCTGGCTTCGATCGAGGGGCGCAGGGGTGAGCCGAGGCCGAGGCCGCCGTTCCCCGCAAATGAGGGGCTCTGGGGCAAGCCGACCCTGATCAATAACGTCGAGACATACGCCAATATCCCGGTGATAATCCTGAAGGGGCCCGAGTGGTTCGCCAGCATTGGGACTGAGAAGAGCAAGGGGACCAAGGTGTTTGCCCTGGCCGGGAAGATCAATAACACCGGCCTCGTGGAGGTTCCCATGGGGATGTCCCTCGGCGAAATCATCTTTGATATCGGCGGCGGCATCCCGGGGGGCAAGAAGTTCAAGGCGGCCCAGACCGGCGGCCCGTCCGGCGGGTGCATCCCCAAGGAGTATTTGAACGTCCCGGTGGATTATGATTCGCTCAAGGAGCTCGGAACCATCATGGGGTCGGGCGGTCTCATCATTATGGACGAGGATACGTGCATGGTGGACCTGGCCAAGTTCTTCCTGGAATTTACCCAGGACGAGTCCTGCGGTAAGTGCGCGCCGTGCCGGATCGGGACCAAGCGCATGCTCGAGATCCTCACGCGGATAACGCGCGGTGAGGGCCGCGAAGGCGATGTCGAGCGGCTTATCAAGCTCGGGCAATGGATCAAGGAGACGGCCCTGTGCGGGCTGGGCCAGACCGCTCCGAATCCGGTGCTGACCACGATCCGCTATTTCAGGGACGAGTACGATGCGCACATACGCGACAAGAAATGCCCTGCCTCGGTGTGCGCGAGCCTATTCGAATCGGCCTGTCAAAACGCATGCCCCGCGGAGGTGGATGTGCCGCGGTATATCAGCCTGATCAGGCAGGGGAGATACGGCGAGGCGGTGGCGCTCATCAAGGAGAAGAACCCGCTGCCTGCGGTGTGCGGCAGAGTCTGCAATCACCCGTGCGAGTCGAAGTGCAGGAGGGGACAGCTCGATAGCCCCGTTGCGATTTGCGATCTCAAGCGGTTCGCTGCTGATTGGGAGCTTGAACACCCGCTCCCTGTCGAGGCTCCCACGAAGCGGAAGGGTGCCAAAGTTGCAATCATAGGTTCCGGGCCTGCAGGCTTGTCCGCAGCGTATTACCTGGCGAAGCTCGGCTACGTCGTTACTATCTTTGAAGCCCTGCCTGTGGCGGGCGGGATGCTGGCTGTTGGGATACCCGAATACAGGCTTCCCAGGGATATCCTGCGCGCCGAGATCAGGGCCATAGAGGCGCTCGGGGTGGAGATCAGGACAGGCGTGGAGGTCGGCAGGGATATAACCCTGGACGAGATCAAGCGGCAGGGCTACGGCGCCGTATTTGTAGCGGTTGGAGCTAGCAAAGGCCAGGAGCTCGGCGTGCCGGGCGAAGACCTCGCAGGGGTGATGAATGCCCTCACGTTCCTGCGCCAGGTGAATCTCGGCCAGGAGGTGGAGGTCGGGGATAAGGTTGCTGTAATAGGTGGGGGCAATGCCGCAATCGATGCCGCGCGGACAGCATTGAGGCTTGGCGCCAGCGAGGTTCACATCATATACAGGAGGACGCGCGAGGAGATGCCCGCTGAGAAGGGTGAGATCGAGGAGGCTGGGCGCGAGGGCGTGAAGATTCATTACCTCCTCGCTCCTTCTGAGATCATCGGCAAGGATGGGCGCGTTGCGCGCATGGAATGCATCCGTATGACCCTCGGCGAGTTTGATAGGAGCGGCAGGCGGAAGCCGGTGCCTGTAGAGGGCTCGAAGTTCGTAATAGATGTGGATACTGTCATACCCGCTGTGAGCCAGGCCCCGGACTTGTCCTTCCTGGCGGGCCTGGAGGGCCCGGGAGGTATCGATGTCACGAAGTGGTCGACGGTCGTGGCTGACCCCCAGACGCTCGCGACCGGCGCGCCCGGGATCTTCGCGGGCGGCGATTGTGTCACAGGGCCGGATACGGTGATCCAGGCTATAGCGGCGGGGAGGAAGGCGGCAATAGCCATTGATAAGTACCTCGGGGGAGACGGTGTTATCGAGACTCACCCGGATCTCGGAAGGGAGCTCGCCGGCGAGCTTATTGAACACGAAATGGCAAGACGAGTACCGCGCGTCCTTCCCATTGAGAAACGGTGTTGCAATTTTGATGAAGTGGTGCTCGGGTTGACGGAGGCGGCGGCCGTCGAGGAAGCCAGCCGGTGCCTGAGATGCGATTTCAAGGAGCAGAACTGAAGTTGAAGTTGAGGACAGGAGTGTGAAATTCAATGGATTTGGTGACCTTGACCATTGATGGGCAGAGAGTCCAGGTTCCCCGCGGCACCACGATACTGGAGGCTGCCGGGGCTGCTGGAGTTGATATACCCACCCTTTGTTACTTGAAGGATATAAATGTCGTCGGGTCGTGCCGCGTGTGCGTTGTTGAGGTTGAGGGGGCCAAGTCCCTGCAGGCGTCCTGCGTGACCCCGGTGGGCGAGGGAATGGTCGTGCGGACCAACACGCCGGCCGTCAGGGAGGCCCGGAGGACAGTGCTTGAGCTGATCCTCTCCAACCACCCGTTTGAGTGCCTGACCTGCGTGCGCAACGGCAACTGCGAGCTCCAGGCGCTCGCTAACCGCTTCGGGATCCGGGATGTGGGGTACACCGGGGAGCGCGCGACCTTCGCGAGGGATGAGTCCACGCCGGCCATCGTGCGCGATCCCAACAAGTGTATCCTCTGCAGGAGATGCATGAGCGTTTGCTCCAAGGTGCAGACGGCTTTTGCGCTGGCTCCGAATGGACGCGGCTTCAATTCCATGATCGCACCGGCGTTCTTCGATGAGCTCTCGAATGTGGCCTGCGCTCAGTGCGGGCAGTGCGTCCTGGTGTGCCCTACGGGCGCGCTGAGCGAGAAGGATTCCACCCGGGAGGTTTGGGATGCCCTTGCTGATCCCAGGAAACACGTGGTGGTCCAGACCGCGCCAGCGGTGCGCGCGACCGTCGGGGAGGAATGCGGCCTGCCGGCGGGGACCCTCGTCACGGGTAATCTCGTGGCCGCCCTTCGCAGGCTGGGGTTCGACCGGGTCTTTGATACGGACTTCACGGCCGACCTCACGATCATGGAGGAGGGCCACGAGCTGATAGAGCGGGTCGAGCACGGCGGCCGGCTGCCGATGATCACATCGTGCAGCCCGGGCTGGATAAAGTTCATAGAGCACTTCTACCCAGAGCTGTTGCCGCACCTCTCTACGTGCAAATCACCGCAGCAGATGTTCGGGGCGCTGGCCAAGACCTATTATGCCGAGAAGAGCGGCATCGATCCCAAGGATATCTTCGTCGTCTCGATTATGCCATGTACCGCAAAGAAATTCGAGGCTAAACGGCCCGAGATGACCTCGAGCGGGTATCCCGACGTAGATGCGGTTCTGACCAGCCGCGAGCTGGGGCGGATGATCAGGGAGGCCGGCATAGACCTTGGAGCGATAGAGCCTGAGGATTATGACCTCCCGCTCGGCATCTCCACCGGCGCTGGGGTCATCTTCGGGGCGACAGGCGGCGTTATGGAAGCGGCCCTGCGGACGGTCTACGAGGTCGTGACTGGTAAGGAGCTTGCCAATGTTGACTTTGAGGATGTGAGGGGGCTCGCCGGCGTCAAGGAAGCCTCTGTTGACCTGGCGGGGCTTAACGCCAAGGTGGCCGTGGCGCATGGCCTTGGAAATGCGCGTAAGCTTCTGGATAAGGTGAAGAAAGGGGAGGCGCCCTACCATTTCATTGAGATCATGTGCTGCCCGGGCGGCTGCATCGGCGGTGGAGGCCAGCCCATACCGACTAATGACGAAATCCGGGCCAGGCGCATCGACGCGATCTACAGGGAGGACCGGGGGATGAAGCTCCGGAAGTCTCATGAGAACCCCGTGGTCCAGGAGCTTTACAGGGAGTTCCTGGGTAAGCCTCTTGGCCATAAGTCACATGAGCTGCTTCACACGCGATATACGGCACGCCCGAGGTATGCAGTCTGATTAGTCTTTATAGCTCACATTGGGCGGTGCACCTCTATCCCACTCCACACACATCACGTGGCAGAGTAGCAGCGGAGTATCCTGCGGAGGGGGGTGAGCGAGCAGACCTACTTGCTCACCCCCCTCCCCCCGCCAGCAAAAGACCCTGCACTGCATTTTTGCCTTTGCATTTTTCCCGCCGAAGAGTTACAATCTAAACGAGACAGTCACCAGGAAACTGCCTGGTGAAAAGCTTGGGGGGCGTGGCGGTGAAGCGGCCAGGGTTCCCGGTTCTTGCCTTTCTTTGTTGCACATTGTTACTGTTGATCATGTCATCAGGGCTTTATTTGACTCAGTTGCCTCAGTTACCTTCATCCCGGTCAGCCCTGGTGGTTGCTGCTATTCCATATGTAGACAGGCATGTGAATAGGGCTGAGGCGTCCTCGGGTTTCATTCTCAAACTTGCGCCCAAGCCCGGCGAGACCCTGGATTATACCGTGTTGATAAGCGAAACGCTTTATAGTGATGGGAGGAGGTCCACGACCCTCTACCGCGAGGCTATGCGGATTGAGGTCGTCCCATTTGGCGAGGACAAGTTCAAACAGACGGTATCCTGCACAGGCACCGCCACAGTTGATGGGTCCTCCGTGAGGCAGCTCTCGCCCATCAGGTACAGCATCATCAGCCGCCGGGATGGCAGGGTTCTCCAGGTTGAGGGCCTGCGCCCCTGGGATTCGCGCCTCATGGAGACGATCTGGCTCACCCAGGTTATGCTGGATAACGGCCCGGTGAAGCCGGGGGACTCGTGGGCCATCAACGAGGAAACCTACAGCACCGCTGACGGCAAGCCGTGGTTTGAGCGGCGCGAGTATATCTATAAAGGTATGGAGAATGTCGATGGCATAGACAGCTTCCGCATTGATTTCACGATCTCCCGGAGTGGCCGCAGGTCTGACGGGTCATCCACCTACCTCGGCAAGGGTTCCTTTTATATACAGGATGGCAGAGTTTTAAAATTCGACAGCTCAGAGGTGATTTCGGTCAGTGGCAAGGGTCAGGATAATAAGGCTATAACCATGGTGCAGGTCACCCTGAAGAAAGACTAAACAACTATTGCAACGGTCACTGTATTATTGGGATTGATTGAGACGAGGACGTCTTTTATATATTCTTTATTTACGACCTCGCCCGCTTTTTCACGTGCCAGTTCCATCACCTGGCCGATCGTCGGCGGTGAGGCAGAGCCCGAGCAGTCACCATCATTTAGGGAGAGAGTTATGAGGAGAACGCCTTTTGTCTCTGTTATACGCATACCCAATATCCCCCTTCCTCGACCTGGCAGGTAATTTATTCTACATACAGATAGTTTTTCCTTCAATTGATAAAGGAGAAAGTTTATTAATTTTCTGATTGATTTGCCGTGCTGGGGCAGGGGGAGGCATATGTGGAGCCAGGGCGAAATATAAAAACAAGGGAATGAGGCCGGCATGAAAGGATCGGCGATGATTATCGATATTTATGGTAATATCAAATAATTAAATATGAGAAGGATTTTCACCATCTAGCATCGAATTTATATATTGTATATTGTAGGGGGGTATAACTGCATTGTTCGCTTCCCAGGTGGCTTTGTGGCTTTGAACAGGGGTGTAATATATTCCTATCGCTCCTATCGTGATGTATGCCGTAATATGTATGACGAATGGAGTGAATAAGCGGGTCACGGGATCGCACGTGGTGCATGCGCGACATAACATGACAGGAGGTGGAGGCTATGGCTATTAAATGCCCTGATTGCGGTACTTATAACCTGACTTCGGCGGAGGTCTGCAAGAAATGCGGAGCATCCCTCGGCCCTACGCTGGCAGAGGCACCAAAGACAACGACTTCCGCTCCTAAGCTACCGTTCATCAAACGGATAGTACCGCACCGGAGCCAGGCAAAGAAAGGTTGACTTGATTGAGGCGATGTGCTACACTAGTGGCAGTATAGATGGCATGAACTTTCGGAAAGACGATGAGAGGGAAGAGTAGGCATCGCCGATGGTCAAGCGAGCCGGGGAATGGTGTGAGCTCGGCACTTCAGGGGTGTTGAAAATCACCTTCGAGTTGCAGGTCGAAATCCTCCTGGAGAGTAGGCCGGGCCGGTTGTCCCTCGTTATCGGGAACAGGCATGGGACTGCATATTCCGTGCCGTTTGAGTGGGTTGCAAGTCGCAAGGTTTGCGCCAAATAGGGTGGTACCGCGGGGATATTTGCCTTTCGTCCCTAATCCATAAGGGGCGAAAGGCTTTTTAGTTTACGGGGAATCAGGCCACCAGCGCGCTCACCCGGGCCTGGCGGGAGGGCTAGATAGATGCTGCAGATGCCGCACCCGGGCGGGATCCGGGTAGAATAAAGATTGGGGATTGATTCGAGGATCATTGATTTGAGGACTTGCTTTGAGGATATGCGAAGGGAGCGAACGGAGTAATATGTTCAAAAAGGTAAGCACTGACATGGATTTCCCCCGTATGGAGGAGGAGATCCTGCGTTTCTGGTCTGAACGCCAGATATATAAAAAGAGCCTCGAGCAGACCAGGGGCGGCCAGAAGTTCGTATTCTATGAAGGCCCTCCAACTGCCAACGGCCTTCCCCACCCGGGACATGTGCTCACGCGGGCTATGAAGGACATTATACCGAGGTATAAGACCATGCTTGGCTCCTACGTCTTCCGCAAGGGCGGGTGGGACACCCATGGCCTCCCTGTTGAGCTCGAGGTCGAGAAGGAGCTGGGCATCAGCGGTAAACCCCAGATTGAACGCTACGGCGTCGAGGAGTTTATTGAGAAGTGCAAGGAGAGCGTCTTCAGGTACCGGCGCGAGTGGGAGCGCATGACGGAGCGCGTCGGCTTCTGGATAGACCTGGAGCACCCCTACGTGACCTACCACAATGAATATATCGAGTCCGTGTGGTGGGCCCTGAAGACGATATGGGAGGAGGGCCTTCTCTACAAGGGTCATAAGGTGGTGCCTTACTGCCCTCGCTGCGGGACGGCCCTCTCGAGCCATGAGGTCGCACAGGGCTACGAGGAGGTGGAGGACCCCTCCGTCTACGTGAAATTCAAGGTCGAGGGCGAGGAGAATACATTCTTCCTGGTGTGGACGACAACCCCGTGGACCCTGCCGTCAAACGTGGCGCTCGCCGTCTCACCGGATTATACCTACGCGACAATTGAAATCATCTCAACGGGCGAGAGGTTCATCCTGGCCAAGGACCTCATCGAATCCGCGGTGAAGGATGAATACAGAATCAAGGAGGAATTCGAGGGTGAGGTCATTCTAAATAAGCGATACCAGCCGCTCTTCGATTTCGTCGAAGCTGGTGAGGAGAAGCCTGCTTATCGCGTGATCGCGGCTGATTTCGTGACCCTCACCGAGGGCACGGGGATAGTCCACATGGCCCCGGCGTTCGGCGAGGATGATATGAGGATGGCGGTGGTTCATGATCTTCCAGTGGTGCAGCTCGTCGATACCCAGGGGCGGTTCACAGAGGAGGTGACCCCCTGGCAGGGGATGTTCGTCAAGGAAGCAGATCCCTTGATAATAGAGGATATGAAGCGGACGGGCAAGCTCTACCGGGCCGAGCCTTACCGGCATAGCTACCCATTCTGCTGGAGGTGCGATACACCGCTCCTTTATTACGCCAGGACATCGTGGTTTATCCAGACCACCGCGGTCAAGGATGCCCTCCTCAGGAATAATGCAAAGATAAACTGGTACCCCAATCACATCAAGGAGGGCCGTTTCGGGAACTTCCTCGAAAACGTCATCGATTGGGCTGTAAGCCGCGAGCGTTACTGGGGAACGCCGCTCAATATCTGGATCTGCAGCAAATGCGGCCACGAGCACCCCGTGGGGAGTATAGAGGAGCTCAGGCGCATGGCGAGATCCCTGCCCGAAAGGCTCGAGCTTCACAGGCCTTACATCGACAGGGCGATCCTGGCCTGCCCGGAGTGCGGCGGCGATATGAGGCGCACCCCGGAGGTCATCGATACATGGTTTGATTCGGGCTCCATGCCGTTCGCCCAGTGGCACTACCCATTTGAAAACAAGGATGTCTTCGAGGCGAACTTCCCTGCGGATTTCATCTCCGAGGCCATCGACCAGACGCGGGGCTGGTTCTATACCTTACTCGTGGTGTCGACGCTGCTTTTCGACGAGACGCCTTACAAGAATGTTGTGGTCCTCGGGCATGTCCTGGACGCCGAGGGGGAGAAGATGAGCAAACACAAGGGCAATGTGGTGGACATCTGGCAGATATTCAACAACCAGGGCGCCGACGCCATGCGCTGGTACCTTTATACCGTCAACCCGCCATGGAACCCTACGAGATTCTACATTGAGGCCATAAGCGAATCGCAACGTAAGTTTCTGGGGACCCTGTGGAACGTTTATGCCTTTTACGTACTCTACGCCAATGTTGACGGGTTTGACCCGCGGGCCTGGCATATCGAGCCCCAAAAGAGGCCGCTCCTTGACAGGTGGTTGATCTCGCGCGTTAATTCGCTAGCGCGAAAGGTCCGGGAGGCGCTCGACGGCTACGATGTAACCGATGGGGCCAGGGCGATCGAGGAATTCGTAGATGAACTGAGCAACTGGTATGTGCGCAGGTCCAGGCGGCGTTACTGGGGACCGGAAATGAACGAGGACAAGGTCTCTGCCTATCTCACGCTGCACGAGGCTCTCGTCACCCTTGCCAAGATGCTGGCACCGTTTACGCCGTTCGTAAGCGAGGCTATATATCAGAATATCGCCCGCGGTGGCGGGGAATGCCAGGATGTCCCGGAGAGCGTTCACCTGTGCAGCTACCCGGAGTGCGATGATGGGCTCGTCGACGCCAAGCTGGAGGAGCGGATGGAGCTGGCGCGCAGGCTGGTCTACCTGGGGCGGGCCGCGAGGAACAAGGCTAACATAAAGAACAGGCAGCCGCTGCCGGAGCTGGCCTGCATTGCGGCATCGCAAGGGGAGAGGGAGGATATACGGGGCCTTGAGGATCTCATCAAGGACGAATTGAATGTTAAGGCCCTGACCTTTGCTGATGATATCGGGGAATTCGTCTCCTATCGCGTGAAGCCCAGGTACGACCTGTTGGGTCCCAAGTATGGCAAGCTTATGCCCAAAATCGCTTCGGCGCTCGCTGCTGCAGACGCCGGCAGGGTCGTGGCAGCCTTGAGGAGGGCCGGGAACGTTACATTAGAGCTCAACGGCATGGCAGGCGCGGCAAGCGATGGCGGTGGTGATGGCGATAGCGCAGGCGGTGGGAAGAGCGATACAACGCATGTGACGCTCCTCGAGGAGGAGATAGCTGTTGAGGCCATCGAGAAGGAGGGTTACTGCGTCGCCACTGATGGGCCTTACTCTGTAGCCCTCAATATAACCCCCACCCCGGAGCTCGTGAATGAGGGCTTTGCGCGTGAGCTTGTAAACAAGATCCAGACCATGCGCAAGGAGGCGGATTTCGACATCGAGGACCGCATCAAGACGCGTATATGGGGCAGCGAGCGAATTCGCGATGTCGTCGAGGCATATAGGGCTTACCTAATGGATGAGACCTTATCCCAGGAGATGGCCTGGTGCGGAGAATGCACTGAAGTGGCCCCAACCTCGGAGTGCGCGGAGGAGCGCCCGGCTGGAAGCCCTTACACTAAGAGGTGGAATGTGAACGGCGAGGATGTGACGATCAGCGTGGTGAGGGATAAGGCAGGCGCGCATGAGGCGTAGTCCGGCAGTAGAGGAGCAGAGGATCAGAGGAGTGGAGGAGTGGAGGAGCGGATGCGGATATGGTGATGGGCGCGTGCACGACGGGGAAGGGTGGTAATGGGGCCTCGAGGCGAGAGGTGAGCGCAGGCGGCCTGTTGATATGGGATGGCAGGGTATTTATACTCAAGAATCATCGCCTCGAATGGGTGCTGCCCAAGGGCAAGGTCGAGCCCGGAGAGACCCATGAGGAGGCAGCCCTGCGCGAGGTGAGGGAGGAAACAGGGATCGAGGCCGCCATCGTGAGCAAGATCGGCGAAACGAAGTATGTCTATATCTCTGAGATCACGGGCGAGGCCGTCGATAAGACGGTCCACTGGTACCTCATGCGGCCGTCAGGGTATGACTTCAAGCTTAATTACGAGGAGGGGTTCACTGAGGGCGGCTGGGTCCCGTTTGAGATGGCTGTTGATAGGCTCACATTCGGCGGTGAGCTCGTCAGGAAGGCTCTGCAGCATATTGCGGATATGGACGCGACAAGGTGAGCAGGATATGGTGACAAAAATGATGTAAAATGGGCGATATGAAGCAGCACAGGGGGAGGAAAACGAGAGGATTCGGCGAAGAGTATTCTAGGGTATTCTTTAAGGTGATCCCTTGGCTTGCGATTATCTATTTAGCTAGCTTAGCTTCCACGCTGGAGCTTAGCTTCTATGCCGGAGGTGCAAAACCATTACATGAACCGGATGCTCTCTTCTTCTATTCTGACCCTGTCCTGTCTAGCATGCTCGTTAGCCTTGATCGCAATGCCCGGAGCCGTGGGCTATGCCGCGGGATCCCAGCCGGGGTCCGGGCCGCCGCGCGTCGTAGCGGTTTACCCTTCCGATGGCATGACTGACGTGCCGGTCGACACTGGAATTCATATTATCTTCAGTAAGCCTATGGATCGCGAGAAGGCCATAAATGCCTTCTCGATGTCTCCTTCACCAACGCTGGTTTTCCCGGGTAGCTGGAGAATGTGGAATGACGATACTGTGTTGGTCGTCATGCCAGCCAAGGCTCTCCAGTATGACACCCGCTACGTTGTCACCATCGGAGCGGGCGCCGCCGGTAGGGACGGGAGTGAACTGGGCAGCGAGTATTCATGGTCATTCAGGACGGCAAAGAGGCCCGCGCTGCCGTCGGAGCTTCCTAAGAATGGCGGTTTCGATGCGGGCAACCTTTCGGGCTGGAGTTTCTCGTACGAAGGTGGACCCGGGGAGCCCCCCTCCAGCTGGAGGGTTGTTAAGGATGGCGAGAGGACTCATGTTCTCGAAATATCCCGTGATTTGACCTTTGACATGGGCAGGGCATCCGTCGAGCAAAAGCTCGACGTCGATGTGCCTGTTTCCGGCCTTGTATTTGTCTCCCTCGACCTGAAGCTCGGTGACTATACCAATAAGGTATATACTGAACGCCATGCCTACCCCGCGAAGCTCATCGTGAAATACCTAGGCCAGGACGGGAAGGAGCATGAATTCACCCGGTCTTACTATTATCACCCACCCGTCGATGGCGGGCTGGATAGCTATGCTGAGTTCGTCGAGCTGAACAGGTGGACCTCGAGGTCATATAATCTTTCAACCCTGATCCCGAGGCCCGTGCGGATCGTCAAGATAATTCTTGAGTGCGCAGGCTGGGGATGGTCCACCTCATTTGATAACGTGAGAATAGCATGGTAATAACCGGGCAGACGCCGGCCGCCTGGCAAACAGGTGTTATCACATCTGGAGGGGGTTGCAGGGGGTATGTCGGACTCCCGGTCTGACGCGGGACGCGGCGCCGGTCGTCGTGGACGCAGGGTATCCGAGAAGCTCGTCCGCCGGAATTTCTTCTATACGACGGCTGAGGGGATGTCGACGAACGTAGCTTTCGGGATGGTCAACCCCTTCCTTCCTGTTTACGCTATTGCACTGGGGGCCAACAGCCTCCTCGTCGGCCTCGTGACGGCGCTTCCCGCGGCCGCAAATGTCTTCGCATACCTGCTGGGAGCGGATATAACGGAGAGACGGCCCGAGAACAAGCTCGCAACAGCCGTTACATGGGGTGTGACCCATAGGTTGCTCTACCTCCCGATGGGCTTCATCCCTTTTCTCCCGTGGTTTCGCCCGGAGGCCTTCGTGCTGCTCGTAAGCCTGGCCGCGGTCCCGTTTGCGGTCTCGGTTACCGCCTGGACGGCCATGGTCGGGGATATGTTCCCTGAGAACAGGCGCGGCGAGATATTCGGCCTGCGAAATATGTACGTCGGCTTGACCGGCGTGATGGGAACCATGGCGGCCGGCTATTTCCTCGACTTTGTCGCCTTTCCCTTCAATTATATGTACCTTTTCCTGGCGGCCTGCGGTTTCGCGCTTCTCGGGATTTACTTCATGAACAGGATGGCCGAAATCAGGGTCAGGAGGCGTCCCGTGGAGCGGAGGTCGTTTGGGCAGAGGCTCAGGGCGCTGTTCGAGGACCGGGACCTGGGGAGGAATTTCAGGTACTTCTCCCTGAGCTGCTTCATGCTGTGGTTCGGGTTCGGTTTCACCGCAGCCATGTGGGCGATATACCACGTGCAGGTGCTTAACCTCTCTAACTCGGTAATCGGCCTTTTTACCGTTGTCAACGGGTTGGCCACGGTTGTGAGCTCCGTCGCCTGGGGCAGGGTTGCCGTTCGCAAGGGCGAGCGGCTGGTCCTGCTCACGAGCATGTCGGGCCTGGCTGCCATGCCGGCCCTGTATATGCTAAGCAGGTCGCTTATATTCCTGTTTGGGGCCCAGGTATTCTCCGGGGTTATGATGGGCGGCTTGAACCTCGCTGTGTTTAACCTGTTGCTGAATTATGCAAAGCCCGAGGAAAGGGCGAATGCCGCTGCTGTTTTCAATATGCTGATGAACGCGGCGACCTTTATCGCGCCTTTTATGGGGAATGCGTGGTATAGCGCCTACGGTATAGTATCGACCTTTTACGCCGGGTTTGGAGTGCGGCTCATAGGGCTGGTCTTCTTGTGGAAGATCATGGACAGGGAATTGCCTGGTGTGAGGGCGCTCGCGGCTATGATACGGGAGCGACATTCTCTAGTAGGAAGGAGGCGGTGGGGTTGAAGCTTATAATAGCCATTGTGAAGGATAGCGATAGTCTCGCCCTCCTCGACGCGCTTGCGGAACGGCGGATCGGGGCGACGAGGCTCGCTTCGACAGGGGGTTTCCTGAGGGAAGGGAATACCACCCTGCTGATCGGGGTCGAGGACAACAGGGCCGATGAGGTGATCCATCTCGTGGAGGAGACCTGCCCGCGAAGGGCCAAGGCCGCGCCACAGTTCATACCGGACCAGCTTCAAATGGTGCCGCCGTCCGTCCCCCTTGACGTGGAGACCGGTGGGGCGATCATATTTGTCGCTCCGGTGGAGCGGTTTATCCATATTTGATGAATGCCGTCGGTTAATGCCTTTGCCATTGGCTAATTAAATTGAATTGTAGAAGAAATAATATAGAAGCAAATCGGTGTATAAAAAAGAGCCTATATGGCTCTTTTTACCTTTCCTGCCTTGAGGCACTTGGTGCAGACCCTTATGCGCCTTGGTGTCCCATCGACGATGGCTTTTACCCTCCGTATGTTCGGGAACCACCGCTTTTTGGTTTTGATGTTAGAGTGACTCACAAGGTGGCCGACGTGGCTGTGCTTCCCGCAAATCTCGCATTCATTTGCCATGACAACAAATCACCTCCCGGATGGCGGACCCCTTGTCTTTTATACGGCTATAATACTATCATAAAGATGTGTTCTCTGCAAGGGCAACATCTCGCAGCATCTCGCAACGTCATATTCCTCCTGGGTGCGGCGTTTGGATGCGTCATATGTCGAATATCGGTGGCGATAAGAGGAATAAAGATGAATCATAGAGGAATTTTTGGGGATACGGCGAAGTAAGCTAAGAAAAACGAGATGCCTCCTGTAGTCAAGGCCGACAGGGTTGGAGGGATGCGCGTCGTGGGAAGGGATATGAGCACTGAGCTCGGGCAGATAAATATCGCCGATGAGGTCATCGCGGTTATAGCTGGAACCGCAGCCACAGAGTGCTACGGTGTGGTTGGCATGGCATCCAGGACCATCCAGGACGGGATCGCTGAGCTCCTGGGGAGAGACAATTTGAGCCGCGGCGTGGAGGTCAGGCTTTCGGGCGAAGAGGTGGTTGTCGACCTCTACATCATCGTCGAATACGGTACGAAGATAACCGAGGTGGCCCATAACGCCATGGAAAAGGTCCGATATGTGGTGGAGACGATGACAGGCCTGAAGGTGGCCAACGTCAACGTCGTGGTCCAGGGGGTCAGAGTTGGGCAGGTCGCAAAAAAGAGCAGGGGAGAGTAGGGATAGGGGTTTAAAATGGGAGAGGTAGTGGTTTTGAGGCTCGATTATCTGGATGGATCCGCTCTCATGAAGGCTATAGCAGGCGGCACACAGCTCCTGGAGGAGAACAAGAGCATCGTTGACTCGCTGAATGTCTTCCCGGTTCCCGACGGCGATACAGGGACCAATATGTTTCTAACCCTGAGCGCAGCCCTTCGTGAGGTGGAAAAGCTTAAAGATGCGCCAGTTGCCAGGGTCGCTGAAGCGGCCGCGATGGGGTCCCTCATGGGCGCTCGCGGGAATTCCGGTGTAATATTCTCCCAGCTTTTCAGGGGGTTTGCGATGGGCCTGGGAAACAGGACAACCCTTGATGGGCCAGGGCTCGCGCACGCCCTCCAGGAGGCCGTTAACATTGCCTACAAGGCGGTTATGAAGCCCGTGGAGGGCACGATGCTTACTGTGGCCAGGGAAGCTGCCAGGGCCGCCCTTGCTGCCGCGCGAAGCCGCAAAAATCTACTAGATGTCCTGGCCGCGGCGCTCCAGGCGGCCGAGGACACCCTCGAGCGCACCCCCGAGATGCTTCCTACCCTGAAAGAGGCGGGGGTTGTGGATGCCGGCGGCAAAGGGCTGGTGATTTTTATGAGAGGCGCGCTTGCGGCCCTCCGGGGCGAGCAGGTAAAGCGCAGGAAGGAGCCCATGCTGGCTCCTGCAGCGCCGCCCGAGGCCGTTAGAGAACCCGGAGCTGGAGGCGAGGCGTTAAGATATAGATATTGCACGGAGTTCTTGCTCAGGGGCTCCGGGCTCCCGCTGGACAAGATGAGAGAGGAGCTAGCGGGCTACGGGGATTGCCTTCTGGTGGTCGGGACCCCGGATGTTGCAAAGGTTCACATTCACACCAATAATCCGGGTTTCATCCTGGAATACTGCGTGGCCCTGGGCGACCTCAGTGAGATCCAGATAAACAATATGGCTTTGCAGCATGAGGAGTTCGTTGCCCAGGGGCAGGCCCGGGTGCAGGGGCAGGGCCCCGCGCCTGGCGGAGCCGGGAGCGCTGGGGGGGGAAGTGAGCAGGTCGCCCGGAAGGGCAAGGAGGCCGGCATCATAGCGGTGGCGACCGGGGAGGGGCTGGAGGAGATTCTTAGGAGCCTGGGGGCTGATGTAATAGTCAGGGGTGGCCAGACTATGAACCCCAGCATCGAGGATATAGTCAATGCCGCCGAATCCCTGGATACACCCAAAATCATTATACTTCCAAATAACTCAAATGTAATCCTCACGGCCGAGCAGGCCAGGGGTCTTCTCGACCGCGAGGTTTCCGTTATCCCAACCAGCAGCATCCCACAGGGCCTGGCGGCTCTCATCGCAATGAGGCCGGATTCGGATTTCGACCAGAACGTCAGGCTCATGAATGAGGCCAAGGATAGGGTGCGCACGGGGGAAGTCACCTTTGCTGTCCGGAACTCGAAATATAACGGCGTGGAGATAGGAGAGAAGGATTTTATCGGGATCGCAGACGGGGAGCTCAAGGTCGCCGGGAAGGGGCGAGAGGAGACCGCGAGCAATCTGATTGCCGAGATGGTCACCGAGGCTACAGAGCTGATCACGATCTATTACGGCGAGGAAGTGTCGCTAAGCGAGGCCAGGGTTCTAGCTGAGCGAATCCAGGAGCAGTACCCATATGCCGAGGTTGAGCTCCAGTATGGCGGGCAGCCGATCTACTACTACATTATCTCTATCGAGTGATAGATAAAATTTAAGATGACGGCCTTTCGGCCGTCATCTCGTGGGAGAGGAGAAACCGGAGGAAGAGCTTATGGGGGAGGGTTTCTAAACCCTGATCTAATCTTGCCTCGTGTCCGACGCTTGGATTAGTTAATCCCCCCTGACGGGACCGGGCTTACGTCCCGTCCAGGACTACACCTCCTCTTCGATTCTCTCGATATGTAGTATGCAAAGGACAAGGGGGATTTATTCAGATATTTTTCTTAGAACTTTAAGGTTGCAGTGTAATAATATGGAGGAAGGTTCACCAGTCAATGCGCGTGATCTCCGGCATCGCCAGGGGGCGAAGGCTTAAATCGTTGCGGGGGCTTGCCACCCGCCCTACTGCTGACCGCGTCAAGGAATCCCTCTTCGACATCCTGGGTTTTCGCGTAATCGACGCATCCATTCTCGATCTCTATGCGGGAACCGGCGGCGTCGGCATAGAGGCACTGAGCCGGGGTTCCAGACATGCTGTATTTATTGACGATAACCCGCAGGCGATCGCGGTCATCAGGGACAATCTCGAGCTTGTGGGTTTCGAGGACAGGGCCGAGGTGTATAGGAATGATGCCTTCAAGGCCCTTGAGATATTGAGCCGCCGCGGGTGCCGGTTTGATATCATCTTCATCGACCCGCCTTACGCCATGAGGGTGGGAGGCGAGGTGATCGGCGCGGTGGGGCGCCTTGGGCTGATGGAGGTCTGCGGCACGGCCGTTCTCGAGCATAGCAGGTATGAAGAGGTCCCGATAGAAATCTCGGGGCTGAAAATAATAAGAGCAGAGAGGTTTGGCGACACGATGCTTTCATTCTATAAAAGGGAGGATGCAGGTGGTGGCGATAGCAGTTTACCCGGGAAGCTTTGACCCAGTAACCTGTGGCCACCTGGATATCATAGAGCGGGCAGGCAAGATGTTTGACCTTGTGATCGTCGCCGTTCTGAGGAATCCAAGCAAGAAGCCACTGTTTACTGTAGAAGAGCGAGTTGACATGCTTCAATCCGCGGTTTGCCATCTAAATAATATCCGCGTTGACCACTTTGGCGGATTGCTCGTGGACTATGCAAGGCGGCAAGGGGCCACAGCCATCATCAAGGGGTTGAGGGCGGTGTCGGATTTTGAATATGAATTCCAGATGGCTTCGGTTAATAGGAAGCTCGATCCCACAATAGAAACCCTCTTTATGATGACTAGCAATGAATATGCCTTTCTTAGTTCCAGCGTGGTCAAAGAGGTAGCAAGCCTTGGGGGCTGCATTCGGGGCCTGGTCCCTGAGGAGGTTGAGAAGAGGATCCGCAGGAAGTTTCGGGAAACTGGAGGGAACGACTTTGGGCAAGACAAAGGTAATTGATCTTCTCGACAGGCTTGAGGTGGCGATTGAGTCGGCGCGGCGCGTCCCGCTCATCGGCAAGGCGATGGTGGATTCATACGAGCTCCTTGAGATCATCGACCAGATCCGAATCGCCCTGCCCCAGGAGATCAAAGACGCTGAGCTGCTTCTCAGGGACAAGGAGAGGCTGCTTTCGGAAGCCAGGGCCGAGGCTGAACGCCTGGTTAGTTCCGCCCAGGACCACATCGCGAGCCTCGTAGACAATAATGAGGTCGTCCGGGCTGCCCGTGCAGAGGCTGAAAGGATCCTGGTGGAGAGCCGGAATGAAGTCGAGGCAATGAAATCCGGCGCGGATGAATACGTCGATGAGACCCTCGCCAATCTGGAGGAAAACCTCCAGCGCGTATTGAAGGTCGTGCGTAAGGGGAGGGAGGAGTTGAGGAGGAAGTGAGGCCCTACTTCCTCCTGAGGTCGACCTTGAAGCCAAAGATGCTGAATGACCGGCTCATGCGGATAATGAGCGAGGCTCCGACCAACACGCCCGTGATGAGCAACAAGTGGGCGCCGCGAAGCCACAGGCGCGTCGCCAGGGGCACGCCGGGCGCGGCTGCCTTCGTGACGAAGGTCGGGACAACGACGCCCCCCACCACCTTTCCAGCAGGGCCCATGAGGAGGAACGTGATCGCCATCGCGAGGGCCGCCTGGATCATGCGGGCGATCACATAGGGGCCGATTCTAATGTCTGTACCCTCGGTCATGCTTGTAACCTGTGCGAAGACTGACAGGCCGCTCCACGCGATTATTGCGCTTGCAGCCATGACGCGCTGCACAAGCGGGCATGCGGCCTTGCTTGCAAGCTCGCTTCCTATAGTTATCTCGAAGAGGCCGCTGATGAAGGGTGTTGCAAGTGCCTGACTCATTCCAAATGGCTCCATTATGAAGCCCAGCGGCAATGCTATCAGTTTCGTTACGCCCACGATTGTCAGCACGCGGATTATCACAGAGAACATGATTATGACGCCGCCAATGAGAAGGAGGGAATTCACCGAATCCCTCACCGAATCCCCGAAGAGCTGGCCAAAGGACCTGCCGTCATCCCTGCGGGCCCGGTAAAGATCGCGGACGGCCTTTGCTAATATGCTTTCTCCCTTTCTGGGGCGACGCATCAGCGGGATTCTCTCGCGCTCAACCCCGTTCCTTCCGTGAAGGCGCATGATAAATCCCAGGAGGATGCTGGAGATGTAGTGAGCTGCTACAATGACCGGCCCGAGCGACGGCATCTCGAACATTCCAACGGCAACAGCCCCAGCCATGAAAAGGGGATCAGCAGTATTCGAAAAGGCGAGGAGTCGCTCCGCCTCTACTCGAGTGCAGAGGTTCTCCCTGCGGAGCCTGCCCGTGATGCGCGCCCCCATCGGATAGCCTGATGCAAGGCCCATGGCGACAGCGAACGCCCCGACGCCGGGCACGTCGAAGAGGGGCCTCATCAGCGGCTCGAGGAGAGCCCCGAGGAAGTGGACGACTCCCAGCCCCATCAAGACCTCCGCTGCAATAAAGAAGGGGAGGAGCGCCGGGAATACTATCTCCCACCAGACCCGCACCCCTTCCAGGGACGCCTTGAATGACTCCTCGGGGTAGGCGATTACGGCAGTTGTCACGAGAAGCGCGATGAAGGCTATGAGATAGGCCGAGCGTTTGCTGATGGCACTCTGCTTTCTCATCGGTCTCTCCTCCCTCCGGTACGCTATATCTATATTAGGGATGGGACTAGATTATTCTAGTTGAGGGAGAAGATAACCGGCCCAGCTCAAGGCATGACGCTCCAGTGGAGGTTCCCTGTGGCCGCATTTTGGGCACAGGGCTTATCAAGAGGGAGGAAAGCGAAAGCGCTGGTTGCCGGTAAAGCTCTATCTATTAACCGTTTTCAGGAGATTTAAGCGGGTGAATTCGACGATCAATTCATCCAGCTCCTGGCTAGCTCTTTGCACCTCATCCGACGTTAGGATGAATCCCCGTTCTTCCGCGGTTTTATGGAGTTTCGCTCTAAGCATCTCTATTCGTTCATTGAGTTCGCGTGTCTCTGCATTCAAAATCTTTATCATTTTCATCAAGATTTTAGTATCCTCCTGAGAACTATTGGAAATCTAGGAGCGATGAGGAATTGCATGACCAGTACATCCACCATGGCGATTCATGGGGGGTAACGTAATGTTATAGCAACTCATCGGACCCCAATGCAACAGACATACTATAGCAGACGCGCAGCATTTTTCCAAGTCTCGCGGGCGGGTGCCAGGGTGTAATCATGGCTGGAAAATAGATAAACTGCGGGGGATTTCGGGACAAGGTTGAGAGTTTCTCTAAAAATCATCAAAGCATCCCCAGGTGCCTAAGTCCCAGGATCCATGCTCGGTACCATGCCCATGCCCGGCGCGGTCCGGGACTCGGGTGCCTAGTTGGGGCTAAGCAGCTGCATCACCACGTTACGCATCTCGGCAGGGGCGCACTCGATCGTATGCCTGGGGGACTTGAATTCAAGGTCTCTCAGGCCTTCAGGTATGGGCATATTGCCGATATCAGCGAGAACCCGTAGGAGATCGAACTCGCTCTGTCCCTGGATCTGTTCCTCTCCAGCTATCGCCTTGACCACGCTCCCAGCAAATTTAAACGGGCTCGCCGTCGATGCAAGAATAGTTTTGCGCCTATCCTGGGTGGCGGCCACATACTTGTCATGCACATTCTTGCCGACAGCGGTATGGGTATCCAGGACATAGTGGTAGCTGTCATATACCGCCTTGATTGTAGCGATGGTCTCGGCCTCGGTCGCGTAATCCGCCCAGAACAGCTCCGTGAGCGCACCCTTGACATCGCTGTCCACCTCATACGTGCCGGTCCCTGCGAGATCATGCATCCATTGCCTGACGAGCTTCCCATTATGACCCGTCAGTTCAAAAAGGAGGCGCTCCAGGTTGCTTGAAACCAGGATATCCATGGATGGGGAGATGGTTTGCACAAACCTGCGTTTTCTGGTATATACGCCGGTCCTCATAAAATCCACAAGGACGTTATTCTCGTTGGATGCGCAGATGAGCTTGTGTACAGGCAATCCCATCCGCCTGGCGTAGTAAGCCGCGAGGATGTTGCCGAAGTTGCCCGTGGGAACGGCGATGTTGACCTCCTCGCCCGGCGCGAGCTCGCCCATGGTCACAAGGTCGCAGTAGGCAGATATGTAATAGACGATCTGTGGGACGAGCCTTCCCCAGTTGATGGAGTTGGCGGAAGATAGCCTGAATCCCATCTCGGAGAGGAGAGCGTTGAAGCCTTTATCACCGAATATGCGTTTCACTCCCGTCTGGGCTTCGTCGAAGTTCCCCAAAATGCCTACTACCGCAACATTCCGGCCTTCCTGGGTCACCATCTGGCGCTCCTGCACCTCGCTCACGCCTGCATGCGGGTAGAACACGATTATCCTAGTGCCGGGGACATCCTTGAATCCCTCAAGGGCAGCCTTGCCTGTGTCCCCGGAGGTGGCCACCAGGATGACGATCTCCTTCTCCTCGGAGGTCTTCATCGAGGCGAGGGTCAGGAGGTGCGGCAATATCTGGAGCGCGACATCCTTAAAGGCGCAGGTGGGGCCGTGCCAGAGTTCGAGGATATAAAGTTGGGATCCTGGTCCTGCAAGAGGCCTCACGGGTGCAACACCCTTGACATCGAAGGCGCCGCGCCCGTATGCGGCCCTGATGCAGGCTGCGAGCTCTTCATCCGTAAAATCCGTTAAGAATGCCCCGAGGATGACCTTTGCCCTCTCGAGGTAGCTCATTCCGACCATATCGTCAATGGTGCAGGCCCCACTCATTCCGAGCTCCGGCACGCGCTCGGGGGTGAAGAGCCCGCCGTCGGGGGCGATGCCAAGTTTAATGGCTTCGGCCGGAGTTGCAGCGAGGCCTGGATTGCGTGAGCTGATGTAAAGCATGTGAATCCTCCCCGAAAGAGCTTACAGTAATTAAACGAGCTAATGATCACTAATACAGTGTATTTATACATGTAGTATACATTTTGCCGGGCACGGCCGCAAGCGTCATAACGTCATAAATTGTATCTTTCAGCGGCGTAGTCCAGGATTTTGAGCGCCAGGCCCTCAAACGTCATTCCCACAGCCTTCGACATGACGGGAAAGGCGCTATACTCTACGAATAGCCCCGGCAGGGAGTTCAGCTCGAGCACATAGGGTAGACCATCAGCTCCCAGGATGATGTCCACCCTTGCATAATCCCTGCAGCCGAGCGCCGCATAGGTCTTGAGGGCCGCGTTGCGGATCGCTGACGCCTCGGCCTCACTGAGGTCAGCAGGGCATTTGCACCCTCGGGTATAGCCAAACTTGGCCTTCACATCGTAGGTGTAGGCGGATTCTCTCCCGTCATGGGGCAGCTCGAGGCCGATCTCCAGGATGGGAAGGGTGTAAGGCTTTTCGTTGCCCATAACCCCTACCGTAAATTCGCGGCCGGCGATAAACTCCTCAACTATAACTGGCTGCTGCAATTCGTGGAGAACTCGACGGATCCGGCTAACGAGCTCATCCACTGTGTTGACGATGGACTCACTCGTTATGCCTCGGCTCGACCCCTCGCGAGCCGGTTTTACAATCACGGGGAAACGCAGGGGCAGGGACTCCGACAGCGATCCTGTCATCTCCGCCGGATCTTTCCTGACCAATATGAATTCGGGCGTCCTCACCCCATCGTGCGCGAGGATCTTCTTTGTTATTCCCTTATCGAGGGCTATGCCGTGGGCCAGGGGCCCTGAGCCTGTATACGGTATATTCATCACTTCGAGAAGGGCGGGGACATACGACTGGCTGGCCTTGCCCTCGATCCCTGTAGCGAGGTTGAAAACTATGTCCGGCGTGAAGTCCTCGAGCGCGCCCATGAGATATCGCGTTGCATCATAGAGCACCGTTTGATGCCCTGCGCTGTTGAGGGCGCTTTGCACCCTGGCTATTGTCTGTCCTTTATATTGAGGCCTGTCTTTGTATATCTTCGCTTCCGCGGCTTCCGTCATTCTCCGGTTGAAGACTATGGCGACCCGAAAGCCCATGATCGAACCCCCTTCCTTTAGATGATGTTGCTGTGTTGCTGAATTGCGGGTGTTACTCTATCACCGGTATACCCGACCTGAGGGGCATGGCGGTACTATGGGGACGTTTCGCTTGAATTCTGTATTGCGAGCCCTGGCGAGGACGCATTCCACGAGATCGCCGTCCAGGCCTGCTGCCTGGAGCTGATCCTTTGTATAGCCCTTGTCGAAGGCGAGGCGCAGTATGGGATCGGCATCTTCATAGGAGAACCCGAATTCCCTCTCGTCCGTTTGGCCCACCCAGAAGCCGGCTGTCGGCGGGCGATCGATTATGGTTTGCGGCACACCGAGAAGCTCGCCGAGCTTCTTCACCTCGGTCTTATATACCCAGGCGAGTGGGTTTATATCGCACGCCACGTCACCAAAGACCGAGAAGTAGCCGAGGAGATGCTCCGACCTGTTGCCGGTGCCAAGGACAGCGGCGTTATTCATGGCTGCGACATGGTAGAGGATCGACATTCGCTCGCGCACCATCTTGCTCCCGATTCGCCGGGGGTCGTCGTCGGGCACCAGGCTCCTGTAGACCTCCATGAGCGGCGAGATATCGATCTCGAGAAGATTTATCCCGAGGTTCTCTGCGACGGCGCGGGCATCCCTGGCCAGATCAGTGCTGGCCGTGCCGCTCGGGAGCGATACCCCCAGCACCCTCTCCCTGCCGAGGGCCTCCACGGCGAGATAGGCGGCGACAGTGGAGTCTATGCCCCCGGATAGGCCTATTACGGTTTTGTCATAAGGAGTCTGCTTGATTGCCGCTGCGATGAAATCGACGAGGTCGCGGCGTAGATCCTGGTAGCAGGTAGGTGAATTTTGCATGAAGATCCCTCCAATGTACTCAGCCTTTACCCCCAACAGGCCTGGTATTCCTCGATTCAGGCCCTTGCCAGTGGGAAGGCTCCTGGTTACTGGTTACCATATCATAATATTTCGCATATGTCAAACCCGGGCCGGGCGGCAGACGGGCAGGCAGCCGGGAGGTGGGATGGAGACACCACCTGAGCCCGGTTGCATAATCGCCGGACCCTCATAGCCGGCGGATATAGCTGGCGGATATGGATGGGGCGGGTATAGCCGGCGGGTATGGGTGGCAAAAAACTGCGTGCAATGACTCTGAACATGCAGGTATTCGGACCACGAATCGAGAATAGCCTCAGGCGGGGTATTTAGGCGAGATATTTCTATAGTATGTATGTTCGAGTCATTGCGACTGGATGCCGACCGGTACAGGGAAACCGGGCGGTGCGGATAGTTGCAGGTTGTGGAGGTTTGGAGCCACGTGACAAGGAAAACGTTGCTTATCAGGGCATCTCTTGCAGTCAGCGCTGGGGCCATCCTCAGCAAGGTCCTGGGGTTCGTAAGGGAAATGGTCATAGCTGCGAGGTTCGGGGCGACAGCCCACGTTGACGCATATGTCATAGCCCAGGGACTTCCGGGTCTCCTGTTTGCGGCCATCGGGGGAGCGCTTGGGACAGTAGTGATACCTCTCTTTACTTCAAAGCGCGTCAAGGAAGGGGAGGACTGCGCATTCCGGATGGCCGGCACCATCTGGAATGTGGTGGCACTCGGCGCGATCATCCTCATCATATTTGGGGAAGTCGCTATGCCCTGGCTCGTGCGCCTGGTCGCTCCGGGTTTCAGGGGAGCGGTTTTCAATGAAACGGTCATTCTTGGCCGGATCCTAATGCCGGCAGCCTTCTTCACGGGCGTCGGCCTCCTCGCCCGGGGGATGCTTAACTCCCTCCAGCACTTTACGGTGCCGGCCTTTGCGGACCCTGTTCAAAACATCATTATAATCGCCATAGTGCTGACTTTCGGGCACATATTTGGCATCAGGGGCCTGGCCGCAGGCACGCTCCTGGGCATGGGTGCGCAGCTTTTCATGATCTGGCCCGTGCTCGCACGCCGCGGTTTTCACCCGGGCCTGCGCATAGACTGGCGCATGCCCGAGCTTCGCGAAATACTGCTCTTGACGATGCCGGTTCTGGTCGGGACTGGGATAGGAACCATCAATGCGCTCGTCGACAGAATGCTTGCGTCGGGGCTCCCCGAGGGGAATGTGGCGGCGATGAATTATGCCATGCGCGTCTATACGCTCCCGATGGTCCTCTGGGGGACAGCCCTGGGCACCGTCTTATACCCCACCATGACGGAGTTCGCTGCGGCCAGTGAATGGGGCAGGATCGCGGATAGCATCCGCCGCGGCCTGAGGCTGGCTGCCTTTGGGCTGTTGCCGATGAGCGCGGGGTTGATAATATTGAGCGGGCCGATCACCAAGCTCGTTTATGAGCGTGGCGTGTTCGACCCGCGGGCGACGAGCCTCACGGCCAGCGTCATGGCCATGTACAGCATTGGGGTGGTGGCGATAAGCTGGCGGGATATAGCAGGCCGTGCGTTTTACGCGTTGCACGATACCTTGACCCCCTTGTGGACCGGTGTTTTGGCTGTAGGCGTGAATATAGGGCTCAATCTCGCACTCGTGGGCATCATGGGGTCGAGGGGTCTCGCCCTCGCTACAGCTGTTGCCAGCTGGGTTGGGGCTCTGTCGCTGGCGTGGCTTCTCGAGGGTAAGCTGGCGCGGGCCGACCGGGAGGGCACTCAGGCACTACCGCTCCGGGCATCGCAGGCACCGTTGGTGCGACAGCCGGTGCAACAGGCGGGCGCGCGTGCAGCCCGGGTGCTTGACCGGGCCTTCTGGCGGGAGGTGAGTAAGAGCGCGGCAGCCACCGCTGCGATGGCCGCGACCGTCGCGGTGTTCTGGCAGCAGGTCGCGGTGCCCAGGGTGAATTCCGGTGGAACAGTTATTGTCGCTGCGTTGCTTCTCGCTGATGCCGGGCTTGGCGCGGTGACCTACCTGGCTGCGGCCATTGCCTTGAAGATCGAAGACATCAAGCTCTTCACCGAGGTTGTGGGTCGTATATTCCTGCGTGCACGAGGGGTTTTTTCGCGGATACTCTTGAGGCATGCATAACTTAAGCCCTGCGCCGCGGCTTCCTCACGGAGAATCCAAAATACCCTTTCATCTTCCCGATCTCGGCATAATGCCCATGCACCCAGGCTATGAGGTTTGCCTTGGCGAGGTCGAGATGTCCCTTCTTATCCACCAGGTTCTCGTCGACGTGGATAGCCACGATTTCACCGACGAACATATCGTGGGAGCCCAGAGAGATGGTCTGTCTCAGGCGGCATTCAATGTTGATGGGGCACTCTTCGATGATGGGAGCCTCGACGACCGAGGCTGGAACTGGTGTCAGGCCAGCGGCCGCGAATTTAT
Organism: Bacillota bacterium; assembly: GCA_013178125.1. Lineage (NCBI taxonomy): Bacteria > Bacillati > Bacillota > Bacillota bacterium. Next base: position 258,074 of record JABLXJ010000001.1, read on the forward strand.
CCATATCCTTTCCGGATTTCACGCCGCAGAGGTCCACGGCGCGAATGAGCCTCTTGCTCGGGAGGTTAACCACGAATTCACCGCTCTGGGTGATCAGGGTATGGGAGTAGCGCTCAGGTCTAACAGATATTGAGAGCATGGGCGGCTCGGAGCATACCGTGCCCGTCCAGGCCACTGTAAGCACGTTGGGCGGTCCCTCCGTGCCCTTACTGCTTACCAGTACCGCAGGAACGGGGTAGAGTAGAGTGGAGGGCTTCCAGAGCTGTTTAGGCATGAACAGTACCTCCTCATACGCGAATTGTAGGCGAATTATATGTGAACTGATTGTATGTGAATTGTATGCAAATTACGGCCCGCTGGCACGCGCTGGCATGCAGGCAGGGCTCTCGTTTCAGTTATCTCCATAATATACGATTTTATGAAATTTGCAAGGCTTTGGCTACTTGAGCTTAGCATGGCGGCATCCCCGTTAAATCTATAAAAGTTTGAATCCAGGTATACTTGATGGCAGATTACAATACGATAATTTCTGAGCCGACATTTCGGTGGTCTTTATGAGTTGCAGACATGATATGCACCCCAGGGCGGGCCTCGCGCTTGGCGCCGGGAGTGCGCGTGGGCTGGCCAACACTGGTGTTTTAAAAATCCTAAGTGAAGGGGCGGTCTCAGAGGGCTGCAGAGGAGGGGTAGGTGAAGGTGAATGCTTCGAGGAGGAGGCTTTTCTCATGTCTGGTGCTGGCTGTACTAATGCTTGGCGCGGCTCAACTATATATCTCCCGCAATTACATCACAATAAGCCCCGGTATAGCTGAGAATCTGAGATACATGGTAACCGTTGACGGAGGGCAGAAGGGCTCGACAGGGGCCTTTCTCCTTACTGCTGTATCAAGCGGGAAGGCTAGCATCCTATCCCCCGTGGAGGCGCTTGTGAAGCCCTATATAGATATCGTCCCCATCGAGCAGGAAATACCGCGAGGTGTTGATATGCAGAAGTACCTCCACATCATGGAAAGCATGATGCTCGAGAGCCAGATGATTGCAAAGGCAGTGGCATTGAAGAAGATGGGATATGATTTTAGCATAAAGACGGATGTTAAGGTGGAGGAGGTCCTGAGGGAAAGCCCCACACGTGGAAAGATCAGGATAGGCGACAGGATAACCGCTGTTGATCATAAACCCATAAGGACAGCCCAGGAGACCATAGAGATGATACAAAAGAGGAGGGTCGGGGAGCCCGTTACGCTCACGATCTACAGGGAAGGTCGCGAGTTCGAGCTCACCGTCCCCACGATAAGGCACCAGGAGAACAGGGAAAAGGCCGCGATAGGTGTGATCATAGCCCCCTACGTCGACTACGAGTTTCCTGTGAAGATCGATATAAAGGCCGGGGAAATAAAGGGCTCCTCTGCAGGCTCCATGTTTGTCCTGGAGATTCTCGACCAGATGAAGAGGGAGGATCTTACGCGCGGGTATATAATAGCTGGGACGGGAACAATAAACATTGATGGAAATATAGGGCCTATCGCGGGCGTAGAGCAGAAGGTGGTTGCAGCGGAACGGGAGGGCGCCGAGATATTCTTTGCGCCTGAGGAGAATGCGGATGCTGCAAGGAAGGCCGCCAGGTCGGCCAGGGTAGTTGCGGTTAAGAATATAGACGAGGTTCTCAAGTATATTATGTCCCTACCTCGGAGGGAAAGTCGACCTCCTGGCGAATATTAATGAATAAAATATAAGAACATTAAATGCTAAACTAGCCTAGCCTAGAAGGGGGTGTGAGGTTTGGGTTGCAGGGGCCAACTCGCCCTGGCCCGGAATTTGTCTTTCGGATTGGTGCTTGTGGCTCTGCTTATGACCCTTGCGTGCAGGAGCTCAGCCGCGGGGAAGGTGGATCCGGCATCCCCCGGGGGCCCGAAGGGGGTGCTCAGGAGGGGTTGCAGAGGGGATGACGTGGCCAAGCTTCAAGAGACGCTGAGGGCCCTGGGCCTGGTCAATGAAAAGGCCGATGGGTATTTCGGGCCGAAGACTGAACAGGCCGTGAGGTCCTTTCAGCGTACGCACGGGCTCCCGGTCGATGGCGTAGCCGGGCCGAAGACCCGGGCGCTCCTACAGGCAGCGCTCGCCAGGCGAAGCTCAAAGATATATGTGGTGAAACCTGGCGACACCCTGTTTCAACTGGCCCGCAGGTTTAATGTGAGCGTCTCTTCTCTTGCCAAGTTGAACGGTATATCCAACCCGGCGCATCTCGAGGCCGGCCAGAAGCTGGAGATACCCGGTCAGGGTGCCCTGTCGAGGGGCAGCGGCGGGGTTGAGCTCCTGCCATGGAGCATCGCCCGTACAATCTATACATCGACGGCTACCGTCATCGATGTGAGGACAGGCCTCTCTTTCAGGGTGAGGAGACGGGGAGGCTATAACCATGCCGATTCTGAGCCGCTAACAACACAGGACACGGCCATAATGAAAAGGATTTACGGTGGCAAATGGAGCTGGGAAAGGCGCCCGATAATCCTGGAGGTCAGGGGTAGGAGGCTCGCGGCGTCAATGAATGGCATGCCTCATGGGGGTGATGTGATCAATGGAAATGACTTTGATGGCCACTTCTGCATACATTTCCTGGGCAGCAAGACCCATGGTTCAAGCAGGGTTGATCCCCAGCACCAGGCAGCGATCAGATTCGCTGCAGGCCAGTGACAGCGTGTGTTCCCCGGATATTGACAACGCGTTGAGCTGTTCTGTATAATCAACTTCGTGGGCGTTAAGGTGGGACGATGACGGTGAATGGCCTGGAGTTGGATATCTCTGGGATACGCGATGTGAAAGGCGCGAGCGTTGAGGCCGAGCTTTCAGGGAGGGTCGGGCCCATCGTCGCGGGCGGGGAAAAGGTGAACATCAACAAGCCTGTCTCGGCGCGGGTCGTGGCGACGAACACCGGTTCGCGAATATTGGTTTCGGGAGAGGTCGCCGCCACCATCGGGCTCACCTGCAATCGTTGCATGGAGCCTTTTGCCCTCAACGTGGCCACCGCTTTTGAGCGGGAATACCGCCAGGCCTACCAGGTCAGGGGCGGTGACGGCGTTGCGCGAGTTGCAGGAGGCGAGGATGCAGCGGAGATATATCATGGCGATGCGATAAATCTCCGTCCCGCCGTAGAGGAGAGCATATCCCTGGCCATACCGATAAAGGTGTTGTGCAGGGAGGACTGTAAAGGCTTGTGTCCAGAGTGTGGTCGCAACCTGAATCTGGGCCCGTGCGGCTGTGAAAAGGAGCCCGACTTCAGGCTGGCTCCTCTGGCGGAGCTCTTGAGGAAGGAGAAATAGAAGTGGCTAACCCTAAAGGCAAGTTCGGGAAGTCGAGAACCAGAAAAAGACGGGCAAATTGGAAGATAACTGCGCCGGGGCTCGGCGAGTGCCCTCAGTGCCATGCTAGCAAGTTGCCCCACCGGGTATGCCCCGAGTGCGGGTACTATGACGGCCGGGAGATTGTCAAAAAGGCCGAGGCCAAGTAGCAGGTAAGGGTTGGATTTGAGCAGGTAGCAAGCATTACACGCTGGTAGGGTTGCGCGCTTTCGTTCCGCCTGGCGGGCGCGGGAATCAAGGGAATCAAGTGCCTCCCGTGGGAAAGAGGCGCGCAGCCTGGTGCTTGATAACCTTATCCCTTGGCCTCAGTCTTGGTCCTAGTCTGCTTGCGGTTGCAAGCTGTTTTGTTTATGTTTTTCTTAATATCTACTATTATCACCAGGTAACAAAGGTCACCGGTCACCAGTCACCGGTCACTGGATTGCGTATCACCCAATGTATACTGGCTTAGCTGGCTCGCGGTGGCCGCGGGATCGCGGCGCGGGCAGGGCCGAGGGGGATTCGGCGTGGGAAGGAACCCTTTGAGCGAAAGGCGCCAGGAACTTATCCGGGAGAGGATTGAGGAAGATCCTTTCATAACTGACAGGGAGCTTGCCAGGGAGTTTGGTGTGAGCGTCCAGACAATAAGGTTGGATAGGCTCAAGCTCGGGATCCCGGAGGTGCGCGAGCGGACGAGACGTGTGGCCGAGCAGGCCTACGCGAAAGTCAGGTCCATTCTTGTGGGGGAGATAATTGGTGAACTGGTCGATATCTCCCTGGGGGAATCGGGCATTTCCATTCTCGAGGCCACACCGGACATGGCATTCAGGAAAACGAGGATTGTAAGGGGACATCATATCTTCGCGCAGGCCAATTCCCTTGCTGTTGCGATTATCGACGCCTCGGTCGTGTTGACGGGCAGCGCTAGCGTGAAGTTCCGCAGGCCTGTATATGCGGGCCAGAGGCTCGTCGCCAAGGCCAGGGTTTTAGGTGGTTCCGGGGCACGGCACGAGGTTATGGTGTCCACTCGCGTCGGGGATGATGAGGTGTTCTCCGGCAAATTCGTGGTTCATGCTATCCCGGAGGATGGAGGGACCATGGAGTGAAGATAGCGCTGGATGCAATGGGTGGGGATTACGCCCCTGCCGAGACCGTCAATGGCGCCATCGAGGCGGTTGAGGCGCTTGGGGTGGAAGCGGCGCTTGTGGGCGATAAAGACAGGATAGAACGCGAACTTGAGAGAGCTAGAGGCGAGGGCAGGCGGGTGCCGCCCGGCTTGAGCGTGGTTCATGCCCCCCAGGTTGTTCCCATGGATGAGCACAGGCCGGCCGACGCCCTCCGCAAGTATCGCGATTCCTCTGTGCTCCTCGCGACCGAACTCGTGGCGAGGGGAGAGGCTGATGCGGTGGTCTCAGCCGGAAACACGGGGGCGGCTATGGCGGCCGGGCTTTTGCGGCTCAAGAGGATAGAGGGCGTGGAGCGCCCCGCCATAGGCACGGTTTACCCGACAGTAACCGGGAGCACCTTTCTCATAGATGCCGGGGCAAATGTCGATTGCAGGCCCCACCACATCCTGTGTTTCGCCGTGATGGGGAGCGCTTATGCCGAAAAGGTGCTTGGGGTGGAGGAACCGCGAGTGGCCCTCTTAAGCATAGGCGAGGAGGAAGGGAAGGGTGACGAGCTGGTTTTTGCAGCCCACCGGCTATTAAAGGAGAGCAATGTAAATTTCATTGGCAATATCGAGGGCAAGGACATCCCGCTCGGATCCGCGGATGTCGTGGTGGCCGATGGGTTCGTCGGGAATGTGGTATTGAAGCTCTCGGAGGGGCTCGGCCAGGCGATATTCTCCATGCTCAAGGCCGGGGTGGAGGCAAATCTTGCGGCGAAGATCGGCGCTCTCCTCATGCGGCCGGTACTGTTCAACCTGAAGAAGAAGATGGATTATGCCGAATATGGTGGGGCGCCCTTGCTCGGCGTAAACGGCGTGGCGATAATCGCCCACGGGAGATCAAATGCGAAGGCGATCAGGAATTCCATCAGGGCTGCGCGGGATGCCGTGGCAAACGATATCGTCGGGGCGATCCGCAGTAGCCTTGCCAGGCACACCCGCGCCTCCCACCGCGGGTGATCGACTGTTACCAAATCATAGAGGGTGAAGGAATGTCGGGTGAAGTAACGACTGGAGCAATAGGTAAAACTGGAGTAACGGGTAAAAGAGGAGCAGGCATAGCGGGCACTGGCAGCGCTGTGCCGGAAGGGATCTTGAGCAACTTCGACCTGGAAAAGATGGTCGACACGAGTGACGCGTGGATTGTCGAGCGGACCGGCATACGCGAGAGGCGGATCGCCGGTGCCAGTGAAGCAACCTCGGACCTCGCCGCGCTCGCCGCAAGCCGCGCGCTGGAGGACGCGGGGGTGAGCCCCGGCGATGTCGACCTGATCATCGTGGCGACCGTGACACCGGATATGATCTTCCCTTCGACGGCGTGCCTCGTGCAGGCCAGGATAGGGGCAACCCGGGCGGCGGCATTTGACATCTCGGCTGGATGCTCCGGCTTTATATATGGGGTGTGGACGGGCGCCCAGTTTATCGCCAGCGGCACCTACGATACAGTTCTTGTGATCGGGGCCGAGACCCTGTCGAAGATAACCGACTTTACAAACAGGAATACATGTGTGCTCTTCGGCGATGGAGCCGGCGCGTGCGTTTTGAAAGCGATGGAGCAGGGTGAGGGGATAGTCAAGACGCTCCTGGGAGCCGACGGGAGGCGAGGTGACCTCCTGACAGTTCCGGCGGGGGGGTCGCGGCTCCCAGCCTCTCATGAGACTGTGGACCAGAGACTGCATTATATTCACATGGAAGGGAACAAGGTATACAGGTTTGCGGTGAATATCCTCGTTGATGCGTGCAGGTGGACCCTGGAGGCTGCCGGGCTCTCGGAGAGCGATATCGATTATTTCATCCCGCACCAGGCTAACCGGCGGTTAATCGACATCGCGGCGGAGCGCCTGGGGGTCGCCGACAGGTTTTATTCTAATGTCGAGAAATATGGCAACACCTCGGCGGCGTCCATTCCGATCGCCCTGGACGAGGCTGCCCGGTCCGGGAAGATCTCGGACGGAGATCTCATTATGCTTGTGGGATTCGGAGCGGGGCTTACATGGGCTGCAAGCATCATACGCTGGTGCAAGGGCTACTTCCGCGCGCAATCGAGGGGATGCCCGGAGCCTGCGAGAGGCGACTGAAAGGACGGCTGGTGAGGATGGTCAATCGCGGTGAGGAGTCCAGGGGAACCGCCCCGAAAACCGCCCTGGTCTTTCCCGGCCAGGGTTCGCAGTACGTCGGGATGGGGAAAAACCTTGTAGATGAGTGCCCCGAGGCTATTCAGGTATTTGAGGAGGCCAGCTCTGCGCTGGGGTTTGACGTGGCCGAGCTGTGCTTCAATGGCCCCGCCGATCGTTTGAACTCCACCCCAAATACCCAGCCGGCAATCCTCACGGTTACTTATGCCCTGTACAGGTGCATCCTGGCGCGGGTCCCGGATATGAGGGCGAATGCGGTCTGCGGCCATAGCCTGGGCGAGTACTCTGCACTCGTAGCAGCAGGGGCCATGAAGTTCCAGGATGCCGTGAGGCTCGTGCGCAGGCGGGGCATAATCATGTCGGAGGCCTTTCCCTCCGGGGCCGGGGCCATGGCCGCGATCCTGGGGCTTGATGCGTCCCAGGTTGTGGCGGCGTGCGCGGAGAGCAGCGGGAGCGGATGCGGGGTGGTCGAGCCCGCCAATTTCAACTGCCCGGGCCAGGTTGTCATCTCCGGGGCAAGGGAGGCCGTGGAGAAGGCCGCAGGGCTGGCCTTATCGAGGGGTGCGAAACGGGCCGTTTTTCTGTCTGTGAGCGGTCCTTTCCACTCGAGCCTCATGAAGGATGCAGGCGACAGACTCGCTCCATACCTTGAGGCGGTTGAAATCCAACAACCCGCTGTCCCCTTTGTAGCTAATGTGACGGCGGATTTCACCTCCGACCCGGGTCAGATAAGGGACCTACTCAGGAAGCAGGTTTCAAGCCCGGTCAGGTGGTGGGAGTCCATCTCCAGGCTGTGGGAGCGCGCCGGGATAAGAAGGTTTATAGAGATCGGGCCTGGGCAGGTTCTGAGCGGACTCGTAAGAAAGATTGCACCTGGGGCGGAGATAATCAGCATAGAGCCGGGTAAGCCCCTGCAAAAGGCGCTTGAATTCCTGAAGGGGGTTCTATAATATGGAGTTAGCGGGAAGGGTTGCCGTAGTCACCGGCGGGTCAAAGGGTATAGGTAGGGCTACCTGTCTTGCCCTCGCCACGAAGGGGGCCAAGGTTGCCGTCCTCGGAAACACCGATCTCTCCGGAGCGGAGGCCGTCGCGGGTGAGATCGTGCGTCAGGGAGGGGAAGCCTTCGCGCTGAAGACCGACGTGACAGACCAATCTGAAGTGCAAAGCATGGTGGAGGTGGTCTTGGAGAGGTTTGGAACCATTGACATATTCGTCAACAATGCCGGCATTACACGCGATAACTTCCTTATCAGGATGAAGGATGAGGAGTGGGAGGAAGTCATCGACGTAAACCTGCGCGGGGCATTCAATTGTATACGCGCTGTGGGCAAGGTCATGTTTCGCCAGAGATCGGGCAGGATAATTATTATCACCTCGGTGGTGGGCCTCACCGGGAACCCGGGACAGGCCAATTATTCAAGCGCAAAGGCAGGTCTCGTCGGTCTTACCAGGACGGCCGCGAGGGAGCTGGCCATGCGGGGCATCACGGTGAATGCCATCGCGCCCGGCTTTATCGAGACCAGGATGACTGGCGCGATACCGGAGAGCGCGCGCGATGCCATGCTGAAGGCCATCCCGCTCGGGCGGATGGGGAAGCCGGAGGATGTGGCGAAGGCCGTAACGTTCCTGGCGTCGGATGATGCGTCTTACATAACCGGCGTGGTCCTGCGGGTTGATGGCGGCATGGCGATAGGATCTTTATAGGCTCTTTATAAATATAATACGGATTCCTGTGGATTTGGGATAATAAAGTCCGGAGAAATAAAGTCCTAAGAATATGAGATCAAATTTCTGGGGGTGTACAAGTATGGAGATGGAGGAAATGGATGCCAGGACTGAGGAAATCTTTGAAAAGGTGAAATCGATCATCGTGAGGGAGGCTAAGGTCGATGAATCCCTCGTGACACTCGATGCCACGATGAACGACCTCTATGCTGATTCAGCAACCAGGATGAGCATCGCAGACGAGCTCGACAGGGAGTTTGATCTCGGGACCCTTGACGTCGACCTTGCCGAGGATACGACGGTGGGCGATATAGTCGAATTCATCCTCGACCAGATCGAGGAGTAGATGCTCAGGTTGGGTTTTTGACCGGGACGGGAGGAAGGAAGAGTAAGGAAGTTGACTGCAACGAGGAAGTTGATCGCAACGAAGTAGGCGTCACGAGAAGAGCCAGCGCAACATGGTAGTAGTGGGGTGAGGGATATTGGCCCATCGCGTGGTAGTTACGGGTATCGGAGCTGTTACTCCCATAGGAAACAGTAAGGAAGGCTTTTTTGATGGGCTCAGGTCTGCGAGGAACGGGATAGATAGGGTCTCGAGCTTTGATGCATCCCAGTTCAGAACCCAGATGGCGGGCGAGGTAAGGGAGTTTGACCCGGAGGTCTACATGACGCCGCGAGAGGCATATCGCATGGACAGGTTCGCCCAGTTTGGAGTGGCTGCCGCCAAGATGGCCCTCTCAGATGCCGGGCTCGAGGTAAATGACGCAAACGCGGCAAGGGTAGGCGTCATGATGGGTTGCGGTATCGGCGGTATGAGGACCTTTGAGGATCAGGTCCGCGTGATGCTCGAGGAGGGTCCGCGAAGGGTAAGCCCCTTCTTCGTTCCCATGATGATCGCAAATATGGCTTCCGGCCAGATTTCCATCGCCACAGGTGCGAAAGGGCCAAATGCCACCCTCACTACGGCCTGCGCCGCCGCTACTCATGCTATTGGCGAGGCGCTCAGGACGCTCCGCTGCGGCGACGCTGATGTCATAATAGCGGGCGGCACCGAGGCCGCCGTCACGCCGATGTCGTTCGCGGGGTTCTGCGCCCTCAGGGCGATGTCCAGGCGCAACGATGACCCCAAATCTGCAATGAGGCCGTTTGATAAGGACCGGGATGGCTTTGTGATGGGCGAGGGAAGCGGAGTTATAATCCTCGAGACCCTGGAGAACGCGCTGGACCGCGGGGCTCGAATATATGCCGAACTTGCAGGCTACGGCCTGAGCGCTGATGCCTATCACATAGTCGAGCCTGCCCCTGGCGGGGATGGAGCCGCATACGCCATGGCGATGGCAGTGAGGGATGCCGGCCTTGCGCCGGGGGACATTGATTATATCAACGCCCATGGCACTTCCACTATTCTCAACGACAAGTATGAGACTGCTGCAATCCGGAAGGTATTTGGGGATCACGCCCGTTCCCTGGTAGTTAGTTCGACGAAGTCGATGACGGGTCACCTCCTCGGAGCCGCCGGCGGTGTTGAGGCCATAGCCTGCATTTTCGCCATAGTGGAGGGCATCGTGCCGCCGACCATAAACTACACGACGCCGGACCCCGAGTGCGACCTCGACTATGTTCCAAATACCCCGCGCAGGCGAGAGGTGCGTGCGGCTATATCTAACTCCTTCGGATTCGGCGGGCACAATGCTGTCATAGTCTTTAAGAGGTTTGAGGAGTGACGTCTCGACCCTGGCAGGGCAGGGGGGCCATGGCGGATCGCGGCAGGGGAAATTATGAGGTCGGCTGCCAGGGCGGCGTTGAAGGAGGTCGGGCGTCAGGGTCTCTTATATCGATTGGGAAGGATGGTGAGGCAGGGTGCTGACGAAGGTAGCGCCCGATGGGCTGGGTGTTATCCCTGAAAACGTAGTAGTTCGGGATATTGAGGATATGCTTTCTCAGCTTCCCGGCATAGAGTCGGTCCGCATCGTCACAGATGTGGACAGGAGGATAACCGAGATACATGGGCTGGCAAACTCCTCGAGGGCTCCGAAACAGATCATCAGGGATATAGAGAGCTCCTTGATGGCGGGCTGGGGGATCCGGGTGGATCACAAGAAGATAGGGATTGCCCAGGTCCAGGACGAGCCCGAACAGGAGAGGCGGGCCCTCTTCGAGAAGAGGCTCAAGATCAAGAAGGTGGATCTCTCAGTGACAGGATTGGCCTCCGAGGCTGAGGTCGAGCTCGAGCTTGGAGGCAAGGTCTATCTTGGTAGGGCGGCAGGCGGGGCCTCGTCCGGCAATAACCGCAGGCTCGTAGCGATGGCCACCCTCGGGGCTGTGGAGGCTTTCTTGCGTTCAAGGATTTCTCTCGTCCTCGATGAACTCACCGTCACCACAATCTCGGGGCGAAAGGTTGTGATTGTATCTATCGCGGCCCTCTCCCCTGTTGGTGAAGAGACGCTGGTTGGGAGCGCCCTGGTGGATGGGGCCGAACCGGAGGCGATAGCCAGGGCTACAATGGATTCCTTAAACAGGAGAATGGCGATGTTCAAGAGCTCAGCATGATGGCGGAGTGGCCGCCGGGATGGTCCGGCATGGTCGTTGGGGGCAACTATTGAGGATTGTTCGAAATAACGAGAAATTCTGCATAGTGAAGGATTTTTTGGCAAAGTGTTGAATATACTTATTTGCAAGAATGCGTTCCGCTATACTATGTATTTTTAGCCGCTTTTACATCGTCAAGGGGAGGAATCCACGCGTGGAGGTACTAAAGGTATCAGCACAATCAAAGCCAAAGTCAGTTGCGGGCGCTCTTGCTGCCGTGCTTAGGGAGAAGGGATCGGCTGAAGTGCAGGCGGTGGGGGCAGGGGCTGTAAACCAGGCAGTGAAGGCGATTGCGATTACGAGAGGATTTGTTGCCCCTAACGGTATCGATTTGGTCGCAATCCCGGCGTTTGCAGAGATCCAGATCGATGGCGAAGAGAGAACGGCAATCAAGTTTATCGTTGAGCCGAGGTGATGGATCAGCCGGTAATCGCACCGGCGGTTGATGCAGTTGACTGCAATGATTCCTGGTGATTCCCCAGAAATTGCTGGCTCGTCAGCTCGTCTGGCTGTATCGCGCTGCCTGTTCCTCCGGGAGCCTGGATGGACAGGTTTTTTGTTATCCGCGCTCGTCCTCACCGCGCTGAGGTGAACAAGCAGGACGTATCGATAAGAATATTCTCTCCTGAGATGCAATATACATTTATCGGACAAAAAGCTTGGCCACCCGGTGGGGCTCAGGGAGGGTGATGGGTCATGGCTCTGAACAACCAGAAGCGGGATCTGTACCTGCTGAATTGCGCGCGGTCCGGCGATGAGGCTGCAACCGAGGACTTGGTCAGGAAGTACATACCCATGGTAAGGCACATAGTGAGAACCACCTGTCCCTATAATACCGAGGATCAGGAGGACATGATCCAGGAGGGGATGATAGGTCTCCTCGACGCGATCAGGGAGTATGACATCGACCAGCAGGGCGTGAAGTTCAGCTCTTTCGCTTATATATGCATAATCCGGAAGATATATAACTGGATAAGGCGCCAGAACAACAGCAAGCACAAGCCCCTCCTGGGGCCGATATCCCTCCATTCATATATAGACCAGGATGAGACCCGGACGATCCTCGATATTATATCAAATGAGTCGGTCAACCCCGAGGATGTTGTTGAGGAGCAGTGGGTTCGAGAGCAGCTTCTCCGGGTGCTCAAAAACCACCTCTCGCTCTTGGAATACGCGGTCGTGGTGCTTCTCGTCAGAGGCTACACGCTGGGCGAGATCGAGCGGAAGATAGGGGTGGATGCAAAGTCTGTAGATAACGCCAGGACTCGTGTTCGGTTCAAGCTGGAGCGCATATTGCGGCAGTATGGCTCGCTGGTTAACCCGTCTATACCGCAAAAGGTGCGCAAGCGCAAGGACCTTTATCTCGAGGTGAATATGGGGGGCTAGGAGGGGACTGTGAGAGGGGAAATCGGCGGGGATAAGCCGGGAAGAGAAGGATTTTCATCACGCTGCGTCGAAGAAGGTGACGTGAAGGAAAGATGGAGGCCGGGGAGGGTGGCAGTTGTACCTTAAACGGATAGAGCTCTCGGGGTTCAAATCATTCGCCGACAAGGCGGAGCTCGAATTCGGACCCGGCATCACGGCGATAGTAGGTCCAAACGGCAGTGGCAAGAGCAACATATCCGATGCAATCCGCTGGGTCCTCGGCGAGCAGAGCGCCAGGTTGCTCCGGGGCTCCAGGATGGAGGATGTGATATTTGTCGGGAGCGATGGGAGGCGCCCCCTCGGGATGGCGGAGGTCACGCTCACGCTCGATAATTCCGATGGGGCCCTTCCCTTTGATCTTCATGAATTGGCTGTATCGCGGCGTGTATTCCGGTCCGGCGAGGGTGAGTATTTTGTCAATAAGGTGCCGTGCCGGCTCAAGGATATTGTTGAATTATTCGCCGGGACCGGTGTAGGCAGGGAAGGGTATTCAATTGTAGAACAGGGGCGCATTGACTCCATTCTCAGCCTGAGGGCTGAGGACAGGCGCGCCATTTTCGAGGAGGCCTCGGGGATAAGCAAGTACAAGCTCCGCAAGCAGGAGGCCCTGAAGCGACTCGAGAACGCGAGGGGAAGCCTCCTGCGGGTTCAGGATATCCTCAACGAGCTCCATAACCAGCTGGGGCCCTTGGCCGAAAAGGCTCGAAACGCCGAGAGATACAAGGTTTATACGGCAGAGCTGAGGGACCTGGAGGTTAAGCTCTATTCGAGCGACTTCGTTTTAAACCGGGATGAGCGCGAAAGGTTGAGGAGATTCAGGGAAGATCACGCCCTGGAGGTCGAGAAACTGCGGGTCCAGAGGCAGGAGCTGGCGCGCAGGCTGGATAAGCTCAACGCCGGGCTGGCGGAGTGCAATTTAAAAAGGGATATTTATGAAGAAGCCCTTTCGGGGGTCTTAAGTCAAATCGAGAGGTGCAGGGCCGAAACCGACCTAGCCCGCCAGAGGCTGGAGAGCGGCAGGGAGCAGTCCGGGCAGGTGGCGGCCTCGATTGAATCTGATCGCAGGCGGCTGGATGGCCTTCATGATGAGCTCTTGAATATACAGAAGAGGCTCGATGCTTTGCGGCAACGCAGGGACGAGCTCGCGCGGGTGCTCTCGCAGAAAGAGGAGGAGGAGGAGGAGATACGGGAGAGGACCCGCGGCGACAGGGAGGCCGAGGAGCGCGCGAAGGCCGATGTAATTGAGCTCCTGAGCGGTATAGCGGATACGAAGAACCGTCTTGCTGCGATAACGTCACTGGACGATGCGAATTCGAGGCGCCTGGCTCGCCTGGACCTTGAGGCGGAGCAGCTTGGGGCCGAGTTGAAACGGGTCGTAGATGATATCGAGGCGAGGGAGGCCCTGGTTGCGGAGCACCGTGCCAACATCGCATCAATATCGGAGGCGATTGCCTCCCTGAGGGCAAGCCTGGAACGATCCTCAGGCGAGGCCAGGCGGCTGGCTCAAGAGCGCGACAAGCTTACTGAGTCGTTGCACGCAAAAAATTCTCAGCTAAAGGCCCTGTCCGACCTGGAGAGTTCGCACGCCGGCTACGGCCGGGGCACCAGGGCTGTCCTGGATGCCGCCGGCAAGGGGCTCATCTTCGGGATGCTCGGCGTCGTTGCGTCCGTCATAGAAGTTCCCGGGCGCTATGTTACAGCCATAGAAGCCGCGTTGGGGCGGGGCGCCGAGAATATCATAACGCGGTCACATAAGGATGCAGAGGCGGCGGTCGAATTCTTGAAGAGGACCGGGTCAGGCAGGGCGACGTTCCTGCCCCTCGATATGCTGCGGCCGCCGAGGTTGAACGACCTCCGGAGCGATCTCCTCAAGGTCGAGGGGGTCCTCGGGCTGGCATCCGATCTTATAAGCTACGACCCTGTTTACAGGAAGGCCATCGAGTACCTGCTTGGCAGGATAGTGGTCACGACCAGCCTCAAGGCCGGGACGCGCCTGTCACGTGCCATGGCGTCCGCCATCAAGATCGTCACCCTGGATGGGGATGTAATCCACCCTGGCGGGGCCATAACAGGAGGGAGCCAGGTCGAGAAGACGCTATCTGGCCTGGTTGCGAGGCACGCCGAGATCGACGGCCTTCGCCGGGAGGTGGATGGCATCAGGCTCGAGCTCAGCCGCGTCAATGACGCCCTGGCGCAGGCGAGCAGGGCTCGCGATTCGCTGGACAGGGAGCTGGCAGGATTGGATGCGGAGCTCAAGCACAAGGAGATAGGGCTTTCCGCCGGTGAAGCTGAGCTGCGCCAGCTGGCGGGCGATAGGGTGAAAATCGAGCGCCAGCTTGAGGTGGCTCTCGCTGATCGCCGCGAGCTCGAAGCCTCGATGAGAGATCACGCCGGTCTCAGGGCTGAGCTCGAGGCGCGACTTGCTAAGTTGACCGTGGAGAACAGCGACCTTGAGCGGGCGGTTTCGGAAATGAACGAACAGCAGCACAAACTCGAGGCCCGGCGTGAGGCGCTGACCGCGGAGATAATGAATATCAAGGTTGAGCTGGCAGCGCTTCGCCAGGAGGAGAGCTCCCTCATGGAATCGCGCTCGAGGCTTGAGCGCGACGCGTCTGACCTGGCGGAGGTCATCAGCGCGAAGAACCAGGAGGTCTCGCGCCTTCAAGCCAGGGAGGGAGAGCTCAATGAGATTCTAAGGAAGAATGCCGGAGTCATCAGGGATCTCGAGGCCAGGCGGGGTGAGCTCGAGAAGGCCCTGGATGGCCTGAAGCACGAGCGGCGTGAGATGGCTGCAGAGGCGAGCAGCCTCCAGGCCGGGATGCAATCCGCCCAGGACAGCCTGGCCCGGGTGATAGAGGAGCTTCATAGGATCGAGGTCGATGAGGCAAGGTTATCGGTGGCGATGGAACAGCTCGAGGAGAGGCTGCGCATGGATTATGGCCTCAGTGGGGACGCTATCCCTGTGGTAAGGCTTGAGCCGGGGGAGCGAGATGCCGTCCGGGAGAGGCTCTGTTACCTGAGGGCCGCTATAGAGGGACTGGGACCCGTGAGCCTCGACGCCATAGATGAGTATGCCGCAGTGAATTCACGATATGCGTCCCTCCGGGCGCAGTATGATGACCTCGTTGCGGCGAGGGACAAGGTGGATAAGCTTATAGAGAGGGTTGAGGAAGCAGCCGGCCGGCAGTTCCTGGAGGTCTTTGGGGCGATAAGGGCCGAATTTACCACCATCTTCTCGGAGCTGTTTGGGGGGGGGTATGCGGATCTCGTTATGCAGGATGCGGCTAACCCGCTGGAGAGCGGGATAGATGTGGTGGCCCAGCCTCCAGGCAAGCGGCTCCAGAGCATATCCCTTCTCTCCGGCGGCGAGAAGGCGCTCACGGCAATAGCGGTTGTCTTCGCGATTCTCAAGGTGAGACCGAGCCCGTTCTGCGTCCTGGACGAGATCGATGCTGCTCTCGACGAGGTCAATATCGGCAGGTTTGCCGATTTGCTCCGTAGACTTGCGAGGGATTCCCAGTTTATAGTGGTGACGCACAGGAGAGGCACCATGGAGGTCGCTACCACTCTATATGGAGTTACGATGGAGAAATCAGGCATCTCCAAGCTTATATCGCTTAGTCTGGAGGATAAGGCAAGTTGAAGGGCTTGAATTTAAATTTGAATCTCTTTTCCCGATTGAAACAGGGCTTATCAAAGACACGTGACGGGCTGGTCGGTCGAATACAGACCATAGTGCGAGGAAAAGATAAGGTAGATGATGCCTTGATTTCCGAGCTTGAAGAGGTATTGATCGAGGCTGATGTCGGAGTTAAGACAACGGGTAGGATCCTTGAAAGGTTGCGCGAGAGCGCCCGCGAGATGAGGGCGGTTTCACCGGATACCCTGATCGAGCTCCTCAAAAATGAGCTGGCTACGGAGCTGGGCCAGGAGGAGCCTGGAGGCCTGGCCCCCGCCCCGGGGGCGACCACCGTGATAATGGTTGTCGGGGTAAACGGGACGGGCAAGACCACAACAGCGGGCAAGCTCGCCTATAGATTTAGGCAGGAGGGGAAGTGCGTCATCCTGGGGGCTGCCGATACCTTTAGGGCGGCCGCAATAGAGCAGCTTGAGATATGGGGGAATCGCGCGGGCGCGGAGGTCATCAGGCACCAGGAGGGTTCCGACCCCGCCGCAGTTGCATATGATGCTATCCAGGCTGCGAAATCCCGGGGGGCTGATGTCTTGATAATAGATACAGCGGGGAGGCTTCATACGAAATCCAATCTCATGGAGGAGCTTAAGAAGGTCCGGAGGGTTATAGACAGGGAAATCCCGGGCGCCCCCCATGAGGTGCTTTTGACCCTCGATGCAACATCCGGTCAAAACGCCATCGCACAGGCCAGGATATTTACGGAAGCCGTCGGCGTGACCGGGATCGCTTTGACAAAGCTGGACGGGACCGCCAGGGGCGGGGTTATCATCTCCATTAGGAACGAGCTCGGCGTCCCCGTCAAGCTTATTGGAATAGGTGAGAGCCCTGATGACCTGCGAGATTTCGCCCCGCGGGAGTTCGTCGAGGCCCTCTTCGCCGGAGTCGGCGAAGGGGCGGGGTGAAGAGTGAGTGAAGGGTCAGGCCAGGGTCATAGCCAGATGATCAGAGATGGCCGGATGGCCAGACGGTCAATGGCCCAATGCCAGAGCCACGATGCCAGAATGCCAGAATGCAGGAATGCAGAGCCAGGATTGACATGATGCTGCGTCTCGTTGTATACTAGCAATGTTTGAGAGAGGAAAGGTTTGAGACGAGGGAAGCGGGGGAGGGTGAGATGTTTGAAAGCCTGACCTCCAAGCTCCAGGAAACCTTCAAGCGGCTCAGGGGCAAGGGGAAGCTTACAGAGAAGGACGTCGATGAAGCGCTCCGCGAGGTCAAGCTGGCGCTTCTCGAGGCCGATGTAAATTTCAAGGTTGTAAAGAACTTCATAACCGGCGTCAAGGAGAAGGCTATAGGCCAGGAGGTCTTATCCAGCCTGACGCCCGGCCAGCTCGTCATCAAGATCGTTCATAACGAGCTCATAAGCCTCATGGGCGGTAGCCAGGCGAAGATCGAGTTCGCTCCCCACCCCCCTACAGTGATAATGCTCGTCGGGCTCCAGGGCTCAGGGAAGACGACCACCGCTTCGAAGCTGGCGAACTATCTTAAGAGCCAGGGCCGTAAGCCCCTCCTCGTGGCTGCGGATACGCAGAGGCCGGCCGCGGTTAAACAGCTCCAGGTCCTGGGCGAGGGCATCGGTGTCCCAGTATTTGCAATGGGAGAGAGGGAGTCGCCGGTCAAGATAGCCAGGGCGGCTGTGCCTGGCGCCTCGTCCAGGGGATGCGATGTTGTAATAATAGATACCGCAGGGCGCCTCCACATTGACGAGGAGCTCATGGCGGAGCTGGCTGATATAAAGTCGGCGGTGAACCCACACGAGATATTGCTCGTCGTCGACGCCATGACGGGTCAGGACGCTGTAAATGTCGCCTCCAGCTTTGACCAGCGACTGGGTCTTGACGGCATCATCCTTACGAAACTCGACGGTGATGCGCGCGGCGGCGCAGCGCTCTCAGTCAAGGCGGTAACGGGGAGGCCCATCAAGTTTGTGGGGGTTGGAGAAAAGGCGTCGGCTTTAGAGCCGTTCCACCCCGACCGGATGGCTTCGCGCATCCTCGGCATGGGCGATATCCTCAGCCTCATCGAGAAGGCCGAGGCCGCCATGGATGAGCGCGAGGCGAAGAAGCTCCAGGAGAGGCTCGGGGCAGCGGATTTCAATTTTGAGGACTTCATCGTCCAGCTGCGCCAGGTTCGCAAGATGGGGCCACTGGATGAGCTCCTGTCCATGATACCGGGCCTCGGGGACTCGAAGGCTCTGAAGGGGTTGAAGGTTGATGAGAAGGAATTTACGCGCATCGAAGCCATCATCAATTCGATGACCCCCAAAGAGCGGCGGAACCCTTCCATCATAGACGGGAGCCGCAGGCGACGGATCGCAAGAGGAAGCGGCACGAAAATCCAGGATGTGAATGCGCTCCTCAAGCAGTTCGAGCAGGTGAGAAAGCTGATGAAGCAGGCAGGAGCCATTGAGAGGAGCGCCAGGCGGGGGGGTCTATCGTTGCCGTTCTTCAGATAAGATGGGCGGCTGATGGGCTATGGACTACCGGGCACCCCGCAGAGGCGGGACCAGGTGAGAGCGTGAGGGCATACGAGAGGAGGTGACGCTGTGGCAACCACGATCAGGTTAACGAGGACAGGGGCGAAGAAGCAGCCATCATATAGAGTTGTAGTGGCGGATTCCAGGTACCCCAGGGACGGGCGCCATATTGAAATCATAGGGTACTACAACCCAACCAGAGAGCCTGTGGATCTCAAGATCGATGAAGAAAAGGCGCTAAAATGGCTCAGGCAAGGCGCTCGACCCTCCGATACGGTGAAATACCTGCTGACAAGGGCGGGCGTGATGGAGAAGTTCCAGGCGAACGTGGGGAAGTGAGGAAGCAACCTGTGTCGTTCGAGCGCGGGGGTGCTATTGTGAAGGAATTAGTTGAATTCATTGCCAAGGCGCTTGTTGACGATCCTTCCCAGGTAAGGGTCGACGAGGTAGACGGCGAAGGCGGGACCGTCCTGGAGTTGCGGGTAGCCCCCGCCGATATGGGCAAGGTTATCGGAAAGCAGGGCAGGACCGCCAAGGCTATCCGTACTTTGGCAAAAGCGGCTGCAACAAGAGAAGGAAAACGGGTGACGGTAGAGATCGTCTGACGTGTCTACCCCGGGGAGGCGAAGTTGGTGGCCCGCGGGTTTATAGAGATAGGCCGGATCACGGCCCCCCAGGGGATCAAGGGTGAGGTGCGCGTCATGCCCTCCACCGACTTCCCGGAGCGCTTTATGGGGCTGGATCGCGTGTGGGTTGGGCGAGACCCGGAAAGCGCGAGCGAGCTGGGGGTTGAGAGCACAAGGCCTCACAAGAAGCTTATCCTGGTCAAATTCGCCGGGATATCAAGCGTTGATGAGGCTGACCGTCTTCGCGGCCTGGTTGTATATGTCCCGGAGGAGCAGGCTGTCAGTCTCCCACCAGGCCGGTATTTCGTTCACGACGTCATCGGCCTGGATGTTATTTCCATATATGGGGAGCATATCGGCCGCGTTGTAGACGTGATGATGGGGAAGGCCAACGATGTATATGTTGTGCAGGCAGACGGGGAACCCGGGCGCGAGCGGGAGATTTTGATCCCTGCTATCCGGGATATTGTAAGAGAAATCAACATCGATGCAAAGAGGATGATCATAGAGCCCCGCAAGGGGCTCATATAGGACTCGTATAGGGGAGAGGAACAGGGATATAGTGCCGAGTGAGCGGTATGGTGCGAATAGAGTCAGAGCAGATATGATGCAGAGGTAAAATGCGATGAGGATCGACGTCTTGACAATCTTCCCCGAGATGTTTAAAGGGCCTCTCTCGGAGAGCATTCTAAAGCGGGCGCAGGAGAAGGGGATCATCGCAATACACCTGCATAATATACGGGACTTTGCGGAGGATAAGCACAGGGTCACGGACGATTATCCCTTTGGCGGCGGCGTCGGCATGTTGATGAAGCCGGAACCCTTGTTCAAGGGGGTAGAGCATGTAAAGCAAGAGGTATCTGCCTTTGGGCTTGAGGAACCCCATGTTATCCTCATGTGCCCGCAGGGCCGGACATTTGACCAGGATATAGCCAGGGAGCTGGCTGCCAGGCCTGCCCTGCTCTTCGTCTGCGGCCACTATGAGGGCGTTGATGAGCGGGTCAGGGAGCATCTCGTGGATGATGAGATATCGATAGGGGATTATGTCCTCACAGGTGGGGAGCTGCCCGCCATGGTCGTCATCGATGCCGTAGCCCGCATGATCCCGGGGGTTCTTAAGGAGGAGGAATCCGCTGTGGAAGACTCCTTCTACAACTACCTCCTCGACTTTCCCCAGTATACGCGCCCGCGGGATTTCAGGGGCATGAAAGTGCCCGAGGTGCTCTTGAGCGGCGACCATGAGAAGGTTCGCCTGTGGAGGCGAAAGGAGGCTTTGCGTCGCACCCTCTTAAGGCGGCCTGATCTCTTGCGCAGGGCCGACCTCGATCCTGCTGATCTCAAGCTGCTCAAGGAGATCGAGGAGGAGAATTGTATAGGGCCTTCGAATGTGATATAATCTCGCTTATCAGGAGGAGATCATTCGATGAGTATTATCAATGCGCTGGAAAAGGATTACACGAAACAGGAGATCCCTTCTTTTAAGCCTGGCGACGTGGTGCGGGTCTATGTAAAGGTAGTTGAAGGCGGCCGCGAGCGCATCCAGGTGTTTGAGGGGACGGTCATAAGCCGGCGGGGCGGAGGCGTGGGCGAGACGTTCACCGTAAGGAAGGTTTCCCAGGGTATCGGCGTTGAGAGGTGTTTCCCCCTTCATTCACCCAAGATCGATAAGATTGAGGTTGTGCGGGAGGGGCGCGTTAGGCGTGCCAAGCTTTATTACCTGAGGGGTCGCGTCGGCAAGGCGGCTCGTGTGAAGGAAGAGCGTCGCGGTTAATTGGGCTGATCTTATTATAGGTTTTATAGGGCCTGAGAAAAGCCCCATTTCAGTTTGGCACAGACAAGGGGGAACAGACAAGGGGGAACGAGAATGGCCGAATTGACCCACAATAATGATAGACCTGCGACGAAGAGGAAGCATGCCGACCAGCCACCATCCTCTGGGGCTCCGGCGGTCTCAGTGAAGGTCAGGGCCGAGGTTATGGAGTATCTGCAGGCGTTTGTGATAGCGGTCGTCCTGGCCGCATTCATAATCACATTTATCGCTCAATCCTTTGTAGTTCAGGGCAGTTCGATGGAACCCACACTGCATAATGGGGAGCGGCTCCTAGTAAATAAATTCATTTACCGCTTCAGGGAGCCTGCCAGGGGCGAGATCGTCGTCTTCAGGTACCCATTTGATCCCCGACGCAAGTTCATCAAGAGGGTTATCGGGGTGCCAGGAGACAGGATGGAGATACGGGATGGCTCGGTCTTCTTGAACGGTTCAAAGCTGGATGAGCCCTACACTCTTGACTTGACCTATGGAACTTACGGGCCCGAGGTCGTCCCAGAGGGCCGGGTATTTGTCCTGGGAGATAACCGCAATAACAGCGAGGATTCCAGGTTTGCCGACGTAGGCTTCGTGCCCCTGAGCAACGTGGTCGGGCATGCATTCTTGATCTACTGGCCGCTTAACAGGATCGGGCTGGTTCACCGCGCCGCGATTCAGCCGGGCGCCGCGAGTCGACCAGGTGCGGGTGCTACGACTCAACCAGGTGGTTGAAATGTCTGGCGTTGAAGCCATCCGAAGGGTCCTTCGGGAAATGGATATGGTCATAGAGGTTCTTGATGCCAGAGCCCCGATGAGCACCAGCAGCCCCAGGATTGCAGAGGTCGCCGGGGGCAGGGAGATCATATTGGTTTTGAACAAGATCGATCTAGCAGATCCTGTAAAGACCAGGATGTGGAAGGGCTTTTTCGAGGGGCAGGGAGCGGTGTGCGTCCCCCTCAATGCCCGGACTGGCCTGGGGGTGTCAGATCTCATCAGGCACGCCGAGGCTCTGGCGTCGAGCATTGCCCATAAGCTGGAGGCCCGCCATCGAAGGCGAAGGGCCATCCGGGCGGTTGTGATTGGTTTCCCCAATGTGGGCAAGTCGTCTCTGGTCAACCGGGTAGCAGGACGTAAAAGGGCCCGCACAGGGAACAGGCCGGGGATCACCCGGGGACGCCAGTGGATTGTGGCTGGAAAAGGCCTTGAGCTCCTGGATACCCCGGGTATAATGAAGATAATAGATGAAGACGACGCTGGTATAAGGGATTACGCCTGGCCCTGGCTCTGCGCGATAGGGTGCGTGCCCGATGAGGGGTTCGATCCCGAACCTGTCGCTTCGAGGCTTCTGTCCCTGCTCAGCGCGTCCGCTCCCGGCACCCTGGAATCTCGCTATGGGATCCAGATCGATAGTAGAGATGGCACAAGCTGTGAAGGAATCGATGAACCTGATATCCTTCATTCCATTGCAAGGGCGCGGGGTTGTCTGGGCCCGGGCGGCGTCCCCGATATTTCCAGGGCAGCTCGCCTCGCCATCCGTGACTTCCGCGAGGGCAAGCTTGGGAGGGTTACCCTTGAATCCCCTTCGTCTCAAGGCCATGACGCCTGATGAAGCCCGGGAGCATCTGGACCGCGATGAGCTGGAGAGGCTTCAACATATGGACGAGCTCGAGGAGGAGCTCTTCCAGGGCGGCTACGTTAACGTTGCAGGCGTGGACGAAGCCGGCCGGGGGCCGCTTGCCGGGCCGGTCGTGGCTGCTGCGGTGATCCTTCCCCGCGGGGTTGAGATCCCATATCTCAATGATTCCAAAAAGCTCTCCCCGGGAAGGCGCGAAGCGCTCTACGAGATAATAAAGGGGTGTGCTGTCGCTGTCAGTGTGGGCGTGGTATCCCACGATATCATAGATAGGATCAATATCCTCCAGGCCACGTTTCTCGCTATGCAGGAGGCTATAAGCAAGCTGAGCGTGCGGCCTGATTATATCCTGGTGGACGGGCGCGATATACCACAGTCCATCCTGCCGCAGAAGGGCGTCGTCGGCGGGGACGGCAGGTGCTCCTGCATTGCGGCAGCTTCCATCATTGCAAAGGTAACCAGGGACAGGATAATGATCGACCTGGATAAACACTACCCTCAATATGGCTTTGCGAAACACAAGGGATATGGCACCAGAGAGCATATAGATGCGTTGCGGACCCATGGACCATGCCCTTTCCACCGGATGTCCTTTTCCCTTGTTCGAAAGCATTCTAGTCCCACCATTTTCGATCTAACACGCGATATTGTATAGCCTCTGCCACATGTTCAGCTCTTATCACAACGGATGCCGCGAGGTCGGCTATCGTCCGGGCTACCCTCAGTATTCTGAAATAGGCCCTCCCGCTGAGCCCAAGCCTGGTGATGGCGTTCTCGAAGAGGAGCTGCCCATCCCCTGTAATTGTGCAGAATTCCTTTATATCCTGGGTCCTCATTTCAGCGTTACACATGAAGGACCTGGCCCTGTCTCCGGTTCCTCTGAATCTCCCGGCCTGGATGGACCGGGCCCGTCCCACTCGCTCGCGTATGGAGGATGATGGCTCGCACCCGCTGGCCCTGACAAGCTCCTCATGGGGAAGGCGCGGCACCTCGATGTGCATGTCTATCCTATCCAGGAGGGGGCCGGATATCCTGCTCATATAGCGCCTGACCGCCTGGGGGCTGCAACTACAGGGTCTTGATGAGTCCCCGAAGAACCCGCACGGGCATCCGTGCAGACAACACCATTGGAAAAGGTGTAGTGTATTGTGACTGAGACCTTAGGCCGTCTATTATTGCCTTGGGAGACAGAATTCACCGTTATATGGTGGACTAAGGTCCTGACGATTTCCCGTCTCACTTTGAAGGATGGGTTTCCCTTGAGCTTTTCCCTCAAATCGTCCAGCAGATCTTCTGCTGTCTTAAACTGGGAGAACAGATCATGTTCCTCAGATATTTGCCTATCAAGGTCTTTAAGGCGATGTTCGAGGGACTTCTTCTCCTGCTGGATGTTCTGTAGTTGCTGTTCCACGTCAAGAGCGGTAATGAGCCTCTTCCGGTACAATTCGAGGATGCGCTGCTTTTCGTTTTCCTTGTCTCGGATTTTTCCGCTTATGGCCTCCTGTTCTGCCCGCAGCGATTCTTCCTGTGACTCTCTGACCTTCATGCTGGCGGCAAGTTCCTGCAGGGCCTCACCAGGGTGTTGGATGAAGGTGACACAGTCATTCCAGACCAGGTCTTCGATCCACTTTTGAGGCACGTTTTTGGAGGGACATCTTCCAATGAATGGGCCCCGATAGGCCACCTTCCCTCCGCACACATAGTAACCTTTGAGTTCACCCTTGGGTCCGAGATAAGCTGTCCCGCAGTAAGTCAGGCCGCATACACCGCACTTGATCAAGCCTCGGAGGAGGTATTCGCGCCTTGAATTCCTCGGAGCCTCGAGCTGATTATTATGCAGGACATGCTGAGCCTTCTCCCAGAGCTCTTCACTTACAATGGCGGGCACTTCTCGAGGGATGATGTCTCTCTTCTTTCGTGTCCGTTTGCCGTAGTAATGGATGCCCTTATAAGTGGTGTTGGTCATAATGCCTCGTATTCGGGATGGTCTCCACACACCGGCGGTATTCTCTTTTCTCTTGCCGCGCCTTACTTGTCGCCTGTCTTTGATGTAAGCGGGAGGGACGCCAAGGGCGTTTAGATAGTCGGCTACCTTTATGGTTGAGTAGCCCTGGTCGGCAGTAAGGCGATAGATGAGGCGTATGACATCAGCCTCACTCATATCCAGCCCTGGAAGAGGGTCTTCGCATATCTCGAGATAGCCTTCATCGTTGACCCGGTATCCGTATGGAACGATCCCTCCCAGCCATTTTCCGGCCCTGGCGGCGCGGTTGGCTCCGTACCACATACGTTCGAGGATAGTTTCTCGTTCCAGGTCGGCGACGCCAGCAAGGATGGTGAGGAGGAATCGCCCGTTGGGATCACCCGTATCAAATGGCTCGGTCATGGAGCGGATTTTGACGCCGTGTTGCTCCAATTCGTAGACGGCGTTTAGGATGATACGGGCCGAACGGCCCAGGCGGTCTAGCCGGTAGATGAGTAGCAGGTCAAACTTCCCGGCCTTCGCGTCCTCCAGGAGCCGGGCACCTTCAGGCCGCTGCTCAAGCGGAATGGTGCCAGTGACTCCATCATCCTTATACCAAGCCACTATGTTTAACTGGTGAAGGTCACAGTATTTGGTCGCGAATTCTACTTGGTTCTCAATCGTCCCGCGCTCCTGTTGGTCTTCTGAGGAAACGCGGGCGTAGACAGCAACGTGTTCCACAATAATCCCTCACCTGTGATGAACCTTAGTCTATATCTATAGTCTGGGGACATGATCCTAGTATTCTTGCTAGGACTTCCATTTCAGTCAGGGTGAGTGGCCACCTACTAGCAGGGTTCACGTACCATTTTGAACCAATGAACCTACCTTTGGTAGAAATAGATACTGCGCTTACGTTTGAAAAGGATTCTAGATTTTCCTCCATGCACCAACGGGCCGTGGTCTGAGTTGCCCCTCGTTCAGGAAGCGCTATGGCAAGCAATGAGGGGCCCTCGACCAAACCAAGTTGAAAGCCATTTTTTGTCTTGCCCAATAATTTTCTTGTTACCTGCCATATCATATCATCTACGGACATGGAACCGCTGCGGACATCAGGATCGACCAGATTACGGTTTATACGTGTAGCCTCAACATATATATCACGTTGGTTTAGTCGAATTAGTGCATCCACATTGCTGCCTGATTTAGCCTTTATTTTACAGGCAATGTCACTCAGTACGCTGGCACGTGCGAAGGTGCATATAACCTCCAATTCAAAAGCAGAGTTCTGAGCCTCATTCCATGTTTTTCCGTATACTAAAGACTTTAATTTATCTCTCAGGACCTCTGGTTTATGTGTTACTTTCACGACGCGTGCCAAGCCACTGTTGACTAAGTCCCACATATCATCTTCGCAAAGCCATAGGTATGGAAAGCATATGATGTCAAACCGCGTTTGTTTGCAGCTCCAGACTCTTTCAGCAGCCGCACGGGCTTGGAGGTACCACTCATGATTCAGAAATCCCTTGATCATATCACAGCCTTCGGTACAAATACGCTGAAAGAAAGAATCGAACTTTAAGAGGTTGCCGGCCAGGTACGAATCATTCTTCATCTGGTATCACCTCTCCCGCCTGCGTATCGGCCTATTCGTTGGCGAAGCTCTAGTTCACCTTTCTTTGGGCCAAATATGCGCATACCAATGATCGGAAGAGCGGTCCGTGGTTAGGCACCTTGAGGTGGAGTAGCTCATGGACGATGACCTCTGCCCGGAAGTCGGCAGGCTCGTGAAGGAGATCGGTACTAAAACTGAGGCGCCCTGACGAGGAGCAGCTAGCCCACTTGTGTTTCATGTGATACATAGAGTTGACATTATTTTTCTCACATAGTCACCTTCTTGAAAAACCAGCGGGTACTCTTTCTCTAAATCGTCTTTTGACTTACCTATGGCATCCCTGATCTGGTTAAGTGGTGTAGTGGTAAGAATAAATCCGCTCAGGCGAATCTGTTTGGCTTGAAATTCTGGACGCTGGGTCAAGACACCCAAGGACTTCAGAGCGGCAAATTTATCGGCGCTGCCGCTCAGACCGTCATGGTGTAATCCATGTGGGTCGACAAAGCAGACATGAGTTCTTCCATTCCGTTTGTCGTGTAGCCACAGAATAAAGTCCGGATAGAATCCGCTGCGATGAAATAGCCCAATCCCACTATTTGCCAGGTTACGCAGTAGATAGAGCTCGCACTCTTGTAGTTCGGGGTCGTTATGGTGCAGCGTCCAGTACTCGCGCAGGTCGTGCACAAAGTGGGCTTCGTCTTTGTTGAGTGCGGGCGGCGTTATCGAGACGGCCTGCTTCCAGGCACGCCCGCCTTCGGTCAAGATGGGATTGAACAGGCTACGATCTATGTATAGGCGTGGGAGCGGCTCGCCATCATCATGAGCAGGCAAGCCGTTTTTGAGCAGGTCCTCAATTTGCTCCAGGAACTCCCCCGGACGCACGCGGATGCGGTATTCGCTCAAGATTCGCTTGTCATAGGCGGGTAAGTATGCCACTTCCACGTTTTGGCTCTCTGCTTCGCGCTCTTTCATGCGGATGAAGCGGTCCATGTAGGTCTTGAGGACCTGGGACGCCGCCGTCTGCAAGTGTTCCGGATTACGGGCTTCCGTGGCGGGCAGCCTGATGCTACAGCGTCGACGTAAAATGCCAGGAATGACCTGCGGGTTAATACTCAAGTTGATATAGCCGCGCGCCGCTTTGTGTTCTATCAAATCCAGATAAAGATGCTCCAGGTTCAATGCCTGCAGGTAAGGTGCATCTCCAAAATCAATGGTCATACTGTCTGCTATTTGACCAGCAATCGTTTGGCCTGCTCTGTGAGAGGTCAGCATTACCAGTTTTGGGGTCAGCTCAAGTTTTATATCTGGGCCGCTGTCGTCTAGCATCCAGGTAAGCTTGGAGGAATCAAAATCAGGCCTCTTCTGGGGTACAGGCAATCTTTGTTCCGGCCAGGGCTTCAGGCGTGTCACTGTTAGAATAAATTCCTTGCCGATACCTTCGTTCGTTAGAATTTGTCGGAAAGTCTGGATGTAGTCGGCGTTCCACCCGAAGATGGCTAGGGTCTCCAGGAAACGAATGCCTTCCGGATGGGAATCCTCTCCCAGCGCCGCGCTGCGCTTCAAGCTCATACCCTTCCCTTTGAGCCGTACGCCGCGCCCAAAAAGCTGGATTACCTGTGAACCTTCCCCCCTACCAATGTTGAGCAACCCCATAGAAGAAACGCGCCAGGATGACCAGCCTTCGATGAATTTCTTGGCCCCGATGAGCAGATGGATGGGTGATTCGGGGTCATTGACTCGCGCGAAGAGAGATGGAGTGAGATTGTCTTCCTGCACAGTAAGATTTAGGTGGTCACGGAGGTAGTTTTTGAAAGAAGACACATCCCCGATATTGATGATACCGAAATAGGGTTTATCGCTTTCGGTTGTGGATAGGCGTAATCCCAGTTCCTCGCTGGCTTGTTTGAGTTCCCAAACTTCCAGTCCGCCGCTACCATGAAATACCTCGGCGCGGATGTGCTCGTATACCTCGCGAGGGTCCTGACCGCATAGGTATTTGATATGCGGCGTAAAGAGGTCAAGGCCACTTTCTGCGTCCTGAAAGCCGCTGTTGTCATTCAGGATATTCTTCATCACGCTGATAGCCCACTCCGGTTCTTCCAGAAACCGTCGTAAAAAGGCCACTACTTCGGCTACATCACTGCGCCGCTCTCTGTTGCGGATGTACATGGCGTTGACGCTGCTCCCCAGGAGCACCCAGAGGGGCTTTTCCATGTTGTAGGGCCGGTACTCATCGACATGCTGCCGGAAGAGCCAGAGCTGGTGGTAGTAGGCCAGGAGACCACCGACCAGAAGTTCGTGAGCCTGTTCGGGGCTGGCCTCGGTCAGGTTCAGTACGTGGAAGTCCTTACCGTAGCCGTCGCTGTAGAAGTGGGCGTAAGAGTAGTCGAACAGTATTGCCTGTCCATATTCCCGGAGTAGGTCTTTCTGGACGCTGGAGGATGCCGCACCGATGGCCTGAGCGAAGGTGGCGCTGTATTCCAGTAGGAATCCGAATTCGCTCAGGCGTTTCTGGCGGTTTTTCCAGGTCTGCTCGTCACTACTGGTGCCCTTGTGCCCCTCGTCTACGATTACTAGGTTGTAAGGACCAATTTCGTCTAGCACCACGCTTACACCGTCCCGGGGGTGTTCTTCAGCCAGTTTGTGAATTTCAATGACCTTGACTCTGGGGCCAAAAAGGCTACTGTTGCCGTGTAGATCTTTGATGAATAAGGTTGCATCAAAGCCACTTTGCCGCAGATCGTTCAGATGCTGGGCAGAATGCCACTCTCCTGTTGTTATGAGTAGAATGTTATTAAACTCTACACGGCCATCCGGGCGGGTTACTAGTGTCTCGGGATGGCGGCCATGCTTTAGATAGTACAATACTTGCCATATGTTTACATGCATGATGAGCGTTTTGCCGCTACCGGTGGCCATGAAGAAAGCTAGGCGGCGTAGACCGTTTGGAGTGAAGTCTGGGAAATCCTTTAATTCGGTCTCCCTCTGGCGTAAGTCGGCGACAAATTGGCTCAGCTCGTCCAGGCAGCTACTAGGATCCTTGGTCAACTTGTCTAAAAAGATCTCGGTATAGAGCAAGGCCAGGTACTGAAAGTAGGGGAAGCCCTGAAAATCGTGCCGGGCCTTGCGCAGGCGGGCCTCGTAGCCCATTACCCGACAGTCATAGGCTTCCAGTTCCTCGCGTTTGAGTTTTAGCCCCGGCTGGGTGACCAAACGGCTAAAGAAATAGCTCTGGCCGCTGCCGTCCGGACCTTCCGGAAGTGGGCGAAGCAGATTCTTGAGTGTTTCGAAGTCTTCCGCACCCAGTAAGTGGTGTATATAACGGTTGAGGACAAGATGAGATTCCAAGCGGGGCATGGTCAGCCTTCCTCCCCTTGCATCATTAGGCTCTTGAAAAGTGGATCCAAGGACCGTACACCTGGCACAGGTGTGTCACCGTTGATTAAAATTTCATCCCATATTTCGCCGTCTGCCGCCATTTTGGCTATCTTGCCTTCAAGGAAAGCGCGTTCGGCCTCTATGTTTAGGCTGTCCATATCGCGCCAGATAACCAAGATGTGGCGCTTGCCCTCCCGGTCCCTAGCTTTGACTACGCGATAAGCGCGGCCATTGTGCTCCCAGGTCTCGTATCGGCGCACCCGTAGGCCATAGAGGTAGTTGAATGTCTCTACCACGTCGACCGGCTTGCGCACAGGGCCCTCGTCTGTGAGCACTTCCAGGCTGTAGTGGAAGGGGTGGCAAAGGTCTAGTGTGCGCAGGCAGGTTTCAGCCTCTTGCAGGGGAATCTCTATCCAGTAGCGCAGGCGGTAAGCGTCCTCGCCGGCCAAAGGCTTGACCGCCTTTTCACGCTTTTCGGATCGTTCCAGAATGGACGGTGCGGCTAGGTTGTGTAGTGCGTCTTCGTAGGACTCCAGACGCAGGATTTTGATCAGCCGTGGAGTACGCTTGGCTTCTTCGTGTGTGGCCTCCCGCTTAGGCTTACCTTCTTTCCACTCCGGCGTGTACATCACTTTTACGATGCGCGGTAAGAGCACAGTGTCGAAGTAGTCGGCCATCTCCACCAGGATGAACCTGCGCCGTCCACCGTCTTCACGATTGAGGTTAATGATCGCGTGGCCGGTGGTGCCGGAGCCAGCAAAAAAGTCGAGAACATTAACATTATCGACGTATTTACCAGATATAAGAATACAACCCCGGATAAGCTCTACCGGCTTTGGATTATCGAAGATAGCCTTTGTGTCAAACAAATCGTGCATCATTTGAGTAGCACTGGCATTATTCCCAAACTGGGTATGGTCCCACCAGTTGGTTGCACACTGCCCTTCTTCTTCGCGCTCGAATTTAAAGTACTTCTTCCTTGGCAATCCATTACCCTTTTTAGGGAAGATGATTCTTCCCTCTTCTAACAGCTTTTTAAATGTTTCTTCGTCTCCCATCCACTCTTCCTCGTAAACTCTTCCAGTTGGTGTTACGATCTTATAACGAGTGCCTGATTGCCCGGAACCGACCTTCCACGGTTTAGAGGCCCAAGGGCCTCTCGGATCATTGTCTGGGTTCGAAAATTTCCCAGTTACATCCAACTTACCCACTCCGGCACGCTTGAGTGAAATGGAATCTATAGAAAAGGCAAGAAGGTAC
The DNA here is from genome assembly GCA_013178125.1 of Bacillota bacterium. NCBI lineage: Bacteria > Bacillati > Bacillota > Bacillota bacterium. The sequence continues at coordinate 288,903 of JABLXJ010000001.1, forward strand.
TCAGAAACTAAACCGATCATTTTAGTTCTATCATTTGGTTGATTGTGACGACGCCTCCAAGTTATAATACCCTCGAAATTGCCTTCACCAAAAACATTGGTTAACAAAATCTTAAGCTTATCAATTTCGTTGAAGTCAATACTCGAAAATAACACACCATCTTTACGTAATAAGTCCTTGGCAACCTCCAGCCGCTCCTCCATCATTGCTAGCCAGCTGGAGTGCTGGTAGCGGTCTTTGTAGATGAACTCGTCGTTGCCGGTGTTGTACGGCGGGTCAATATAGATGCACTTGATCTGCTCCTGATAGCGTTGCAGTAAAAGACGCAGAGCTTGATAGTTTTCCCCGTGCACCAAAAGGCCATCGGTAGCCTCGTCCAAATCGTTAAAGGGCAACGCCTCCAGCAGGCAGCGCACGAAGCTGCGGTCAAAGTGCCTGGTGTGCACCGGCAGGGTAGGGTGGGCTTCTAGGAAGGCCTCGTTCACCTCACCCGTCGGATTGAACAAATCTTTCTCGGGCTCCAAAGCCAGCCAGCGTCGCCACTCTTCCAGCTGCCCTTCGTTTTGCAGGATCTCCGGCCAGAAGTCTCGGGGTACGTGTCGGATAGGGATGAGGTAGTTAGTCTCCAGCACAAACTTCTTCTTCTCGAAGAGGGTCTTCTGGGCGTCCTCAATGGTTGCCAGGAAGTCGATTACCTTCTCGGCCAGTTTACGGAAGGTGCGCATCACCCGGCGCTTGGCCTCCAGATCAGCCTCCAGGTCCATCAGGTGGATGATTTGGTCTTTGACATAAAACTCCAGCTCCCGGGTCAAAAAGCTACGCAGATTCTTGTGAATGAAGTAGTCACTAGTGTTGCGTCGGCAGAAGTGGCGCAGGCGCTTGAGCAAAAGGGGCAGTTCGGGCTTACCCTCTTCCTTGTCCTTTTCGCTGCGTTGGTCAGCGGCTAGAAGCGCCCGAATGTTAGCATCGGGTACGGCCTCCAGGATTTTGGGCAAGGCTTCTTGCAGGATGGCTTCCTGGGCCTTGCTGTTGGGGCCGTAGCGCTCGGCTTCCTCCGACGTGGGCAGGCGGTACTCGAAGGGAAGGATCAGTTCGCGAGCCTCGGCGTTGCAGGTTAACAAGTCAACGCGAGAGAAGAAATAGCGCGTGTTTCCCTTTGTGTTGTCCTTGGGGGTGTTCGCCTCGGCCATGGTAAAGCGCACGCGGTACTCGCCGGTAAGACCGCTCACCTTGAAAGCATAGTCTTTGAAGGTCTCGGCGGTCTTGACATAATGTTGGTCGCGGTTAGCCCAGGTAAAAAAGACCTCCTCGCCGTTGTAAGTCACTGCGTAGGTCTCCCGCACACCATATCGACGCTTCGGGATGAAGTCCCCGTCTTCGTAGTAGCGGCTGAAGAAGTTATACAGGTGGTTAAAGACCTCGGCTTTGTAGGCCTCGATTGCTGTGATGTCCGCAAGTTTATTTCGTAGTTCGGCATATTGCTTGACTAGTTTGATACCGGAATACTGTGGATTCACCTCACCAGTCGGAAGGATGGCGTCTTCGGTGATCTGCTCCCGCACTTGCTGCGTCAGGGTTGTTAGTTCGGCCTGCAGGCGTTCCTGCTCCTCGCCAGTAATGGCCTCGAAAACAGCGTCTACCTCACGGGGCAGTTGTTCGCTTATGAAGGCTTCGATCTCCGCCCGCTTCAGATGGAAGAGGCGGTAGAGGCCAAAGTCTAGATCGGCAAAGTCGAATTGGAAAAGCTCCCGAAAGAGGGATTGGAGTTTTTTTAAGGCGTGTTCATTTCTCATCAATTAATCTTCCTCACTTACACATCTTACCAGCGCCCTACCCACGTCCTTCCCTGCGACTCTGCAGGGCATCCTTATAGTTAACAGCTCAACCCTTGGCGGCCACCATCACAAGCCGTTAGTCTACTAAATCTTGGGTCCTTGTGCTAAGTAGTTCGATTTTCTCCCTTACCAGCCACTCCATCACCTCGAAGTATTCCGCCAGTTCCCACGGGGTCCTGAGCCCCAGTTTGTATACTGCCCTGGCAAGTTCGTCGTCGGGTATAAGGAAATCTGCCGCCCATTCGACCGCCTTCCGTTCGTCCTGGGAGGTTACGACCCTGGGACCGCAGCTCATGTAGGCGGTGAGCACTGCTCCACGTGGTGAAGTCGCATCATGCCCGCATTCCTCACCCAGGACCGTGTTATGCAAGGCTTGGTCACGTTTAAGGTCCTTGTCCAACAGGATTACGCCTGAATTAAGTCTCCGGTCGAAGTAGTACACACCATACGCTTGGTAGACATCCCTTGGAAAACGTACATAACGAAGAACGAGGCCATTATCGGCAACGTAGTCAAGTAATTCTTTACGCATAGTGTCTACTCCTCTATGCCACGTTCGCACCGTATAGATTTGATTTGTCCTGCTAGCCATTTCAGGAATTCTTGTGAAGGCTTGCGTCCATATTCGCCCTCCAGGTGGGCTGCTAGGCGCTCAATATCGAAGTCTTCCTGGAATGTATCAGGGTTGAGGATAGGTTCCTCAGGTTCCTTATCGGCTTCCTTCACCTCTGCTTTATCCTCTAGTTTCTTGAACGACATGGCAGTATCGATCAAAGTGGCGAGGCGCTTCTTGTCGCCGGGGCTGAGTGGTTTACCATCGACGAGGACGTAATCATTCTTTGTGAGTGCTTCCTTTAGATCAATAGGAGGGAGAGTCTTTTTTTCTCTACCCAACAGATAATCTACGGGAACAGAAAAGAAGTCCGCAAGGGCAACAAGGATTTCTCCTTTGGGTTCCCTTTTCCCATTTTCATACATGCCGATTGCTTCAGGAGTTACGCCTATGACAGCGGCGACATCCTCCTGACGCAGACCTCGAGCCATTCGCAGTTCTCTAAGTCTAGTTCCAAGATCTGAGGACGCCTCCCGAGTGTCAAGGATCTCATCCCGAGTATCAAGGATTCCATCAGGTTGACGTTTGATATCGCTTGCACCTAAGAGATAATCCAGCGATACATTGAAGAACTTGGCAAGTTTGATTAAGGTATCCCTATCTGGAAATCTCTTACCCTGCTCATAATAGGTTATGGCCACACGTGACAAATTCACCTGATGGGCCAACTCGCGCTGCAGTAAGCCCTTTTCTTCACGTAGCGACTTAAGCCTCTCAGAGAAGGTTGCCATTCTTGCACCCCATTGCCAGCCCGTCTGCTTTTAGTTTACCCATAAAGGTAGCAGTATGCAACTTAAGGAAACAAACTGGTACTTTTCTTCGAGAAAAGATAAGGTTACCTGTTGACAAGTAACATTATGTTACTTATAATGAAGGTAACAGATCGATACTTGATAGGGGCATGAATCATGAAGCAAACAAGGTTACGAGATATTAGGCTTTCCAAGGGCTTACGCCAACTGGATGTAGCCAGACGGGCTAGGATAACAAGAGTCTTTTATACACAAATCGAAAATGGTTATCGCTTGCCGTCAATGCAGAAGGCCAGCCAGTTGGCCAATGCCTTAGGTATCTCAATTGAGGAGCTTTATGATGCCCTTGAGGTAACTTACCGTCACGCAAGAGACAAGGAGACTGGTCGCGAACAACAGTCGGCTTCTTAAGTTCGCTTCTGACCCTTGCCCATCAATTACAGTCTATCACGGGTGAGGTAACAGATAAACCAAAGCAGCAAAGAAAGGAGGGACAAAAGATGTTCTACACCGGCGGGAAGGCCATAGCAGTTGACCTGCGGTTGAAGAGAGAAGCCAAAGGGCTTACAATGGCGCAGTTCTCCGAGTTTCTGGAGTGTGACCCAAAGCATGTCTCTAACCTGGAGCTTGGATATTGCGGCCTGACAATCCCGAAGGCAGCCAGGGCTGCTGCTGTGGTTGGCCCTATCACCGTGGATGTCGAGGGAGTAGGGCGCGTGGTGATTGCGCCAGCTAACCAAATGCCGGTCGATCAAGTGCGCGAATCTGTCGTGGACTACGGTATGAATCATGGCTTTGGCCTGGTGATGTAAGAGGAGAGCGGTCATGGTGCGGACCTTCGAGGCAACAGTCATACGAGAATACGAACCAGATATGGAGCGCATGGTGAAGGCTCTGCGGGTCCTCTTGGAGTGTGAACCGAAAGGAGAAGAACAAGTTGGGAATAACGAGCGATTTGAAGACGATGTTGGAGAAACGTGGGATAACGAGTCCGGTAGATCAGGAATTATATCTGGCCCTCCGGGATTTTGGCAAGGGTGTCAGGCTGATTCGGTACAAGGGCCGTGCAAGATCATTAAAACTGGTTCTTCAAGTGCTGCATGATGAACTATCTCAGACCGCATAAGGCTGCTCGAGGTGATGACTCCAAATCCGAAGGAGGCGGCATTGAGAGTATGGACGCTAAAAGCATTTTGATCCCAGCAGACATAAAGGGCAAAGCTCGCGAATATTACCGTATGGGCTACAGGGACGGCCTTAAGGGTTGGGCCGTTCTCTGTCCCACAAGAAAATATCGGGAGGAATATTTTCGTGGTTATGATGACGGGTATAAGAACTCTGGCCGTTTGGAGGTCAGGGCGTTCGAGCGATAAAAACGAAAGGGCTGAGGTAAAGCCACTACCTCAGCCCCGAAAGAAGAAAAACCCATTGGACATCTTCAGCATATCACGCCGGGCTGAAGCTGTCAAGGAGTGTCAAGGAGGTGGAAAGGCGTGGGAGAAAAAGTGAGTTCAAAGTGCATAAGGTGCCATAGAAGGCTTACAAATCCCGCGTCTGTTACCCACGGCATGGGTCCTGTCTGCTGGGCGAAGACCCAGATGGAGAGAGAGGCAGAGGAGGAGCAGGGAACCCTCCCTCTCCTCCCGTTCAATGGTGATATTATCTGCAAGCGTAATTCCTCTGGTGAGCCACAATTCAATATCCTACAGCTTATCAAATACCATTCTCCTACTGGTATGGAGTGGGGCTATGGCGGCAGCGGCCCTGCTGATTTTGCGCTGAACATTCTCGCCCTGTTCACCGACGAAAAGACGGCATATAGCCTCCACCAGGAGTTTAAATGGGACTTCATAGCCAAGCTCCCACAAGAGGGTGGAGTAATTAAACGGGCTGACATTCTTGCATGGTTGGCAGACCATGACGTAAAGGTGGTGGCGTAGGTGGCAGTCGAGTTAGTCTCTACCCGCGATATGGACCGCGTCACATGGCTCCAGGAGCGGAGGAAGGGAATTGGCGGCAGCGATGTTGCCGCCATTGCCGGGCTCAGCAAGTGGAAAAGCCCAGTGGAGGTATACCTGGAAAAGGTCGGCGAGGCTCCGGAGGAGGAGCAGAGCGAAGCCGCTTACTGGGGTACCATCCTCGAGGACATAATGGCTCGCGAATTCCAGCTCATGACAGGGTTAAAGGTGCAGAGGCGTAACGCGATACTCCAGCATTCGGAGTATCCATGGATGATAGCTAATCTGGACAGGGTGATTGTGGATAAAGAGCGTGGGCGAGGTGTTCTGGAGTGCAAGACTGCCTCTGAGTGGTTACGGAGCGAATGGGAGGGCGACAAGGTCCCGGATGCATACATGATTCAGGTCCAACACTACTTGGCGGTCACGGGCTATCAATATGCTTATATTGCCGCCCTAATCGGTGGTAACAAGTTCATCTATAAAGAGATCAAGCGTGACGAAGAGGTCATTAACTATCTGATTAAGATTGAGCGGGACTTCTGGCAGTTGGTCGAATCCCGGACTCCTCCGGAGATGGACGGGTCCGAAGCCTCGAGTAAACTTCTTGACATGCTTTATCCGGAGGCTGAGAAGGGCGCGGAGATTCGTCTACCTATGGAGGCAGAAGACCTTATAGCTGAGTATGAGCAGGCAAGGGCGGAGGAGCAGGCGGCTGCCGAGCGGAAAGAGGCCGTTGCCAACAAGCTAAAAGCCCTGCTAGGCACAAACGAGATTGGCGTAGTCGGTGACCGAAAGGTCACGTGGAAAATGGTCACAAGCAGTCGGCTCGACACCAAGACTCTCAAGACGGAATGCCCGGATATCTACGCAAAGTATGCGCGGGAAAGCCAGACAAGGCGATTCATGATCAGCTAAGGAGGAGACAAGATGTCAGTTAGCGTCAATAGCAATTTGAAGGACAAGCTGGCAGAGCGGGCGGCTGTGGCGCCGAAGGCTGCAGGCCCTGCCGACACGATAGCGGCTTATCTTAAAAGGATGGAACCGGAGATCAAAAGGGCATTGCCCAAGCACATGGACCCGGACCGGCTAACAAGGATTGCTCTTACGACTATAAGAACTAACCCAAAACTCCTTAAATGCAGTGTTCAAAGCCTTATGGCGGCGGTTATGACTGCTGCCCAGCTTGGACTTGAGCCTGGCTTGCTTGGACATTGTTACATAATCCCATACAGCGGTGAAGCCCAGTTCCAGATAGGGTATAAGGGTCTTATAGACCTAGCCCGTAGGAGCGGAAATATAGAGAGCATAGCGGCGCACGAGGTATGTGAGAATGACGAGTTTGAGTTCGAGTATGGGCTCAATGAGAAACTACGGCACAAGCCAGCACTAAAGGACCGCGGCAGGGTGATTCTTTTCTACGCTTATGCAAAGTTCCGTGATGGCGGGCACCAGATTGAAGTCATGAGTATTGACGAGATAGAGCAGATACGGAAGCGGTCTAAGGCTGGTAATACTGGTCCTTGGGTCACTGACTACGTTGAAATGGGTAAAAAGACCGTGGTTAAGCGGCTTTGCAAATACTTGCCCATATCTGTCGAGGTCATGCGCGGTATTGCGCAGGATGAAACCATAAAGCGCGAGATCAAAGAGGATATGACGGAAGTCCCGGACGTGACGGAGACCATAGACGTGACTGCTGCCGAGGTCCAGGATGAAGGCGTGGAGGGAAGCGAAAAGACTCCTCCCGAATCAGCAGAGCAACCACAGGAAGTAACGGTAGGGCAGCAATCAATCTTTAGCGAGGGAAAGTGAGAGGATAGAGGGCGGGTTGAATGCCCGCCCTTCAGGAGAATCAGAGGAGTGGGAAAGGTGAAAAGCCCTTTTTTGTACCCATCAGCGGAAAATTATGGTCAATTAACCACTTGCGTTAGCGGTTGCCATATAAACCCGGAAATAGCAGCCGCATTAGAGGCTATAGAAGTAGCTCGCAACCGTTTTGATTATGCTGACAGTCCTGAACTGATAGACGCGGCGATATATGAGCTGACGGCGGCGGAGTTAAGGTTGCGGGCGGTTATTCGTATGACACAGGCCGGGAGGGTGAGTCTTTAATGCACCTGCACAACAGGCAGATAAAGGCTGCATTCTGGACGGATACAGAGCTGATCAGGGAGCTATCCAGGGATGGGCGGATGTTTTATCTGGGCCTAATTCAGTTAGCGGATGATTCGGGCTGTCTGGAGGATGATACCCTCGCTTTTAAAATCCACCTGTTCCCGGCTGACAATGACATTACCCTGGAGACACTTCAAGGGTATAGGGATACCCTGGTTGAGCTGGGTAAACTCATTCCATACGAAGCCCAGGGTAAGAAGTGCCTTTTCCTGAAAAACTTTCATAAGCACCAGTCTCTGAAGAACCCTAACCCTCCGGAGGTTCCGCTCCCGGAATGGATCAAGTGGATACCTTATGAGAGCAACCCGAGAGCCGGGAAGTATGAAGTCAGCCCTATGCCGGAGGTTGGTTTCCGTCCCGAAGTCACTCAGCCATCAGAAGATGATTTCTTAGCTGATTCTTTGCCGGAAGAATCCATAGAAGAAGAGCGTAAGAAAAGTGTAAGAAACCTGTCAGAAGGCCCTGTCTTACAAACTTCTTCTAACTTAGAACTTAAACTTAAAGAAGAACTAGAAGAAGAACTAGAAGAAGTACGGGGGGAAGGGTGTGGGAAACCAAACCCACCCCCCTCCTCCCAACCCTCCCTCAAGCTTATGACTGATGTCACTCCTATGGAGCGGGCAATACTGCATGAGCTAAAGGCAGTTCCAGATTATCCCTTTGATTACACCAAAGACCTGGAGTATGTCCGCACTCTGCTTCCAGACTTCCCTGACCTCGATATCCTCGATGAGGCCAAAAAGTGGAGTGTATACAAGCGAGATAGGCCCTTAGCCAAGAAATCGAATCCTCGGCTTCAATTCCGCAATTGGCTCGAGAAAGCTAGAGAGTTCGCCAGAGAAAGGAGTGCCAGGCGTGGCAGAGGGAATCCGGTTGGGACAAGTCCTCCGACATCAGGCAAATACGATGACCTCGTCATCCGCGACCCAGCTGACTTACAGGTGTCCTAAATGCGGCCGTGAGAATCGACCCTTGGAGTTAAACATCCTGGGCCAGACGCGCTATATTCGCCGTGTATGCCCGTGTATGGATGAAGAGCGGCAGCGCGAAGAGGCGGCACGGCAGGAGCTTGAGCGGAAACTCAGGATTGAGAAGCTGTTCTCGGTTGCTGAACTTGGACCGCGTTTCGCGGAATGCACGTTCGAAAACTGGCGGTCCAGGCCGGGCACGGCTGCTGCTTACAGGGCGGCGTTAGAGTATGCCAAACGATTTGAGGAGCATAGGAGGGCTGGCTCCGGACTCATAATCTACGGTCAGCCAGGGACCGGGAAGAGCCACCTGGCGGCAGCGATAACGAATAGGCTACTATCTCAGGGCATACCGTGCATCTTCCAGAGTGTGCCTGCACTCCTTAAACGCATTCAGGCCACGTGGGATGGTGGCACGGTGAAGGAGCGAGACCTGATCCAGGCGCTCACTGAGGCGGACTTGCTCGTGTTAGACGATGCTGGCGCGGAGCAGTGGTCGACGTGGAGCGAGTCAACGCTGTATTACGTGGTCGATGAACGGTATCGGTGGAAGAGGCCGTTGGTCGTGACGAGCAATTGCGATCCTGAGTTCTTGGAGAGACAGGTCGGTGCCCGGACGTTTGATAGGCTCGCCGAGATGTGTTTCATTGTCGCGAACCAGGGGTCAAGTTACCGGAAAGAGCGGGCCCGGGCGCGGCTGCGGAGAGAGGCGTGAGTATGGGCAAGCTTGAATACGAATTCCCTTCCGAAATTGATACAGAGAACGCAAAAGCCTGGTATCTCCGGACCTTTTACGGCCTCTCTTGGGAGGAGATCGGTAAAGCCCTTTATCTTCCTTCAGCAAGGGAGTGCTTGAAGCGGCAAACGGAATTTTACCGGGAAGAGCGGGATGATCAAGGAGGCATGGAGTTGGACGCAAATTGGCAGGTGCCGAAGCCATTCATTGCGGGAGAGGGATATGATTTGGATTTCGAGTTTGTTTGGGATAAGCCGCCTGTCTGTGCACTCTGTGGACGCAGGATCAAACCGGGTGAGGGTATCCGCTGGCGGCAACGTGTTATTGGAGAGCGGATCAAGAAATGCAAGCAAAAGGTAAAGGTAGTCAAGGTGGTTGTCCAGGATCTTGTCCATGCCATAAGGGTCTATGACGGTAAAGGCGTGAGATGTCTAGGAGGGTCGTTTGATAGCGTTGAGAGCGCCGAGGATTGGCGGCTGCGAAAGGAGGCGTAAAGGTGGCAACCCAGAGGCAGATTGATTTTGCATATGCCTTGGCCGAGCAGTTGGGTTATGACCTATCGGGCACTGTCAGGGACATGTTCCCGGACCGGTGCAGCATTGAGGAGTGCTCCAACAAAGAGGCTGGCGAGGTGATTGACTATCTGCTTATGGAGCGGGACTCAATGTGGGAGGCCGGCTGGTGATATGCCTTTTCAGATGCCAGTAATCCTCGGGCCTTATGGTGAAGACCCTCTGGATTTCAGGTGGGATTCTACTAGAAGGAAATGGATTCATGACCCAGGCTGGTGGCGAGAGATAGGGCGACATCAATCACCTCGAGACACGGAGAAAGCTAGCGAGCAAGGAAATGCGCGGAGTGAAAGACGGAGTCGAATAACCCAAAAGTCAGGAGGCTAGGCTGGATGCTCAACAAGGTTATTTTGATCGGACGTCTTACGGATGTGGCGGATTTACGATATACCCAGAATGGCACACCGGTAGCCACATTCGACCTCGCGGTGAACCGTCCGACAGTAGGCCAAGATGGTAAACGAGAAGCTGATTTTTTCCGGGTGGTGTGCTGGAACAAACTCGCTGAGAATGTGAGCCAGTATACCGGAAAGGGTTCTCTCGTGGCAGTCGTAGGACGGCTCCAGACGCGAAAATATCAGGCCAAGGACGGCACAAATAGGACCGCTTATGAGGTTGTGGCCGATAGCGTGGAATTCCTTGACCATAGAAAGCCCGAAGATGCTGCGAATGCAGGGCAAGATGTTCCCATAATCTAGGTTATTTAGGGAGGAGGATATACATTGCAATTATCTCAGAATGCATTGACAGTGCTGGAGCGCAGGTATCTTAAGAAACAAAATGGTAAAGTCATCGAGACTCCGGAGGAGATGTTCCGGCGTGTGGCCCGGGCCGTGGCGGAGGTTGAACGTATCTACACCAGGGATAAGGGCTTTATCAGAGACATGGAAGAGCGGTTCTATAGTGTGATGGAACAGCTAGACTTTATTCCCAATTCGCCTACCCTGATGAATGCCGGGCAGGAATTCCAGCAGTTGGCTGCCTGCTTCGTCCTACCCGTGGGTGACTCTATGGAGGAGATATTTGACGCTGTCAAGTATGCCGCCCTGATTCATAAATCAGGTGGAGGTGTCGGCTTTGCGTTTTCCCGTTTGAGGCCAAAAGGTGATGAGGTTTCATCTACCGGCGGAGTCGCTAGCGGCCCAGTCTCATTCATGAAGGTATTCAACGCCGCGACGGAGGCGGTAAAACAGGGTGGGCGGCGTAGGGGCGCAAATATGGGTGTCCTGAGGGTGGATCATTTGGACGTAATGGAATTCATTCAGTGCAAAGAAAAAGACTCTGAGATCACAAATTTCAATATCTCCGTGGCTGTGACGGACGATTTCATGAAGGCAGTCAAGGAGGACAAGCTCTTTGATCTCATAAATCCACGGACCGGGCAGGTTACAAAGACCATCCGGGCTCGGGAAGTGTTCGATGCAATAGTTGAAGGCGCATGGAGAAACGGAGAGCCGGGAGTACTGTTCCTGGATAGGATCAATGC